>JAGOZL010000153.1 GCA_018058685.1 Sulfurospirillum sp. | reverse complement strand
GTTTCGTCTTTTTCAAAGTGTACGGTACAGTTGCCTTTAAGTGCAATCTCTTCAATACTTTTTTCATAATTACTATCGCGTGCTTCACCTTTGATGGAGATGGAGAAGATAGGATATTTTTTATTGTTAAAACGAATATATTCACCTGTGATAAGGGCTAAACGAGTGGTAATCGTTGTAGAGGCTTGTAGGTGAGATTGGTACACTTTGGTGAGCAGTTTCATAAAGTCTTCGATTTTTAATCGAACATCAGGAAACGTTGGGTCGAATTCTTTACGAAATTTGATGCTACTGTTGGTCGAAGAAGCGCTGATACACAAATCTAATAGGGCGTAGATATTTGCACTCTCACCGTACTCTTCAACATTGGCAAATTTTTTAGTAGCGCTTTTGTAAAGTTTGATGCCGATGGTGCTTTCATCGTCATATCCAACCGTAATCGCATAAAATTTATACGAACCAAAAGCGATATCGATGATGGTTGTTTTAAAACCATAAGTCATACTCGCGTATGCCCCAGCGATATCAAAAATCTTTTTATGAGCCACTTCTCCCAAGAGGTATTGTGCCTCTTGGTTAAGTGAGAGAATTTTACCATTGTTATCAAAAACAATAAACGGGTTATAATCGTGTTCAATCCACGCTTCAGCTTGCATGATTAACTCTCAATATAATTTTTAAGTTTTCGTCCCACTTTTGGATGTTTGAGCTTTTTAATCGCAGAACTCTCGATTTGGCGCACACGTTCACGGGTGACGTTAAGCTCTTTTCCAATCTCTTCAAGTGTTCTATCACTCTCATCGTGCATCAAACCAAAGCGCATGCGAATAACCGCTTTTTCTCTGTCATTGAGCTGGTCTAAGACTTCATCAATTTGGTCTTTTAGGTCTGATTTTAAGATAAATTCAATCGGCGCAATAGAGTTTTTATCTTCAACAAAGTCACCAAATTTACCATCGTCTTCGTTACCAATAGGCGCTTCAAGTGAAATAGGTTCTTTTGTGATTTTAATGACATTTTTGACTTTATCAGGGGTAAGTCCGACTTCTAGTGCAATGGTTTCGATATCGGGTTCTTTCCCTTCTTCTTGAAGGTGCTTACGAATAATCTTGTTGATACGATTAATCGTTTCTATCATATGGATAGGAATACGAATGGTACGTGCTTGGTCTGCGATAGCACGAGAGATTGCTTGACGAATCCACCATGTCGCGTAGGTTGAAAATTTGTAGCCCTTTTTGTATTCAAATTTATCCACCGCTTTCATCAAGCCGATATTTCCTTCTTGAATCAAATCCAAGAATGGCAAGCCTCGATTGGTGTAACGTTTTGCGATGGAAACAACCAGACGAAGGTTACTTTTTGCCATGCGTGTTTTTGATTCATCGGCGATTTTTTTACCTCGTTTGATTTGTTCTAAAACTTCTTTGAGCTTTTCAGGATCAAGGTCAAAACCTTGTTTACTGGCTTCTTTTGTTTGGAACAATTTTTTAATTTCCATATACGTTGAAACCATGGTTGCTTCTGGAACCATAGTGGTGATATCTTCTTTGTTTAAATCAATAATGCTTTTTAAAAGCTTATTGTGATTTTCGCGCAAAGTATCGTTAAAAAGAGGTAAACGGTACTCTAAACGTTTGAGTTCTTTGTCAAATTCAAAGTCGCTTTTAAGGGCTGTTTCCATCGATTTTACAAGTTCATTGATAAGCTTACTGGTAGGTCCTAAGTCCATCAAAGCATCTTTTAAAAGCTTTTTCTTGTAGGCAAGTCCTAAGTCATAGTTCATCATCTCTTCTGCATCAAGTCCTTCTTCAGGTGGCTTAGAGAAGCTTTTGAGCCAATCTTTTTTTGCTTTTTCGAGTGATTTAAAGCTTTCGATGACTTTTTCAGTTCGGGTGTTGTCTTTTTTAGAAAAGGTCTTTTTTTCTTCCCCATCTTCTTCAAACTCATCCCCATCATCGTCATCGTCATCATCGCTATCAGCGTCATCTTCAAAGGTTTTAAAAAGCTCTTTAACACGACGTTCACGGTTGATAAGTGCTTCTTTATAGTCTAAAATAAAATCAATCAAATAAGGGACAGAACAAAACGCATCGATGATGATGTCTTCACCAAATTCGATTTTTTTACTGATATCTATCTCTTCATCTTTGGTTAAGAGTGAAATTTGTCCCATCTCGCGCAAATACATACGCACGGGGCTATCACTGCGTGACCATTCGAGTAGCTCTTTTTCGCTGGCTAAGTCAAACTCTTCTTCTAATGCTTCATCTTGAAGTTTCTGTCGTTCTTCTTCACGTTTGCGTGCTTCTTCTTTGTTACGCATTTTAGCGATTTCAGCGGAGGAGATAAGGGTAACTTTGTACTTCTCCAAAAGGCTCATCAATTTTTTAACGTTCGCAGGAGTTGGAGGCTTAACAAAAAGGTCCATCACGTTTTCATACGTGACGTATGATTTTTCATTTTCTGCAAAAAGTTCTTCTAAAGCAGTATACATTTCTTTTGAAGCCATGGGTGTAACTCTCCTTGAGTTGAGTGTGTAATGGAGGTGTGAATTTCTTTTAAAAGATGTGGATTATACCGAGTTTTTATTTAAAGCATATTAAAAAGTTTATTTTTACACTTTTTAAAAAGTTGGAACAAGAGTTGCTTTAGAAAGCTAAATATTACGAAATAGAGTGGGAAAAGCATGCAAAATGGCTACTATAGCGTTACCGGAGCGATGGTTACTCAGTTTAACCGACTGGATGTCATCTCGAACAATCTTGCCAATCTTAACACCAC
>JAGOZL010000152.1 GCA_018058685.1 Sulfurospirillum sp. | reverse complement strand
TAAAAAAGCGGTGCAACGGCGGAGGCTGACATGGTGTAAGGGCTTACGATGACTTCATCGCCCGCTTCGATACCAGCGGCTCCCACAGCGCAGATGAGTCCTGAGGTAGCGGAGTTGACACTGATGGCATGTTTGACACCAAAAAAGGTTGCCCACTCTTTCTCAAAAGAACGCACCTCACTTCCACCGTAAAAGTCTTCATGCCAAGCACCAAGATACGTGGAGAGTTTTCCGCTACGAAGCACTCGAAGGACAGCTTCTTCTTCCTCCACACCGATGGTATTGTACGCAGGAAAAGGGGTTGTTCTAAACTTTGTTCCACCGTTAATTGCTAGTTTTTTCATTTGGATGTCTCTTTAGAAATAGTTTCAAAAATGGTTTCATGTACACGAATATGCTCTTCTAAAAGTCTCTTACACGTTATATCGTCAGCTTCCAGTAAAAATTCAAGGGAGTGAAGTGCGTAATGTTGCAAGGTATTGGGCAGAGTAGCTTCGTGTTCTAAGGTAAAGTATCCTTCGTATAAGGCAGAGGGTTTTTTAATGAAGGTATCAATGCGTGAGCCTCCCTCTTTAATCTCAATTTTACCATGTTCAAACCAGATGCTAAGTTCAAATGCTGAGTAAGGAAGCTCCTCAATGCAAGAAAGTATGCCTCTTGCATCTTTACATGTAATGTCAAAATCACCGCTGATATCTTCTTCTTTGTGTTTTACATGTAAGGCTTTGATGGTGTGTATTTCACCAAAAAAATGGCTTAAAATACCTAGCATGTGAATGCCATTGTGCAAAAGTCCTTTGGTAAAAACGCCTTGAAAATGAAGCACTTTCCCCCATTTGTGTAGGGCAATATCGTTGGCAAGTTTGATGAAAGAGGGGTCAAATCGGCGCATCATGTGAATGAGGATTTTTTTCTCGCTTGAAAGCAGTTTTGGTTTAAGCACACTCAACTCTTTGGCATTGCTGACCAAGGGTTTCTCACACAAAATAGCACGAATACTGTTTACATGTAACGCTTCTTGCAAAGCGGATGCGTGAAAAGAAGTCGGGGAAGCGATGGCTAAAACATCGATGGTTTCGTATTCTAAAAGGGCATTTATGGAGTGGTAGACACCCACTTCTCCCCAACGCCCCACAAAGGCACTTTGGTTGGCAAGATTGGGTTCTACGATGGCAGTGAGCTTACATAAAGGGTGTTTTGAAATCGCATGGGCATGCGAAGCGGTGTTGGTACTTGTCGGCGAATCAATCAATCCACCAATACTTCCAGCTCCAATAATAGCGCACGAGAGAGTTTTTTGCATACGTTCCCTAAATGGTTTTTAAGAATAAAGCAAAATCCATACCGAAATTTTGTGGGTTATGAGAAGCGGAGCTTAGTTGTTCGAGCTTAAAATGTTCAAAACGTTTCAGTTGATTTGAAAGCGGCAAAGGAACGGAGCACTCCCTTTTGGTTGAGGGGATATACGAAATCACTTTTTTACCTAAAAGATACGCAGTATAAAGTGCTATGGTGTCAATGCCGACGATGATTTTAGCACATGCGATATCTTCTAACAATGAGGCAGTACTAAAGCGCACGGTGCTATCTATGGCTTGATAGGTTTGTGGGGTATCGGAGGGGTGCAGGCGAATCAGGATATCTTCACAGCCCAAAAGCGTTTTACATGTAAGAATATCTTCAAAGACCTCTTTTTCAGTAAATCCCCAAAAATAAGCATTTCCAAAAGAGGCAAGGGCTACTTTTGCGGTGGGTTCACTCAAAAAAAGTAAGGTATTGCTTTGGGGCAAAGGGGTGTAATTTTGAAGTTGCGCCAAGAGGGCATAGTTTTTAATAGTAATCACGTTAGGCAACCCTAGCTCTTTGGCTTTTTTTTCACTGAGCGTATCGTGCGCTACAATAAAAGAGGGGAGATTGTTTTCCCAATCCGTTGAGGGATAGCCAAAACGTTCGCGGTAATTGGTCCAATGGTCTAAAAAAGCCATACTTACAAGCTCATGAGCTTTGGCATACGCTAAAAAATGATACTCCAAGTGGTTTTGCCATCCTGTGCCATAGGCGATTAAAGAGGGTGAAAAGGCGCAAAGTTTAGCTTCAATATCTTCTTTGGTTGGGGTTATTTCACACCAAAAAGGCTCTAAGGCTTTTGCCCCAATGAGTTTAAAACACGGAGACTCTTTTAAACAAAAAATGCGAAATTCTGCGACCCCTAAAGAAGCACGTAGCAGTTCCAAAAGGATATCTGCACCTCCTGCATCATGGGCAAACAGAGCGATTTTTCTCACTCAATGTCCTCAAGCTTCACTCTTTCTCCAAAGTGCAAATCACTTTTAGCACATTTGCCCATAAGATAACCTAGATATTTTGGGTGAAGTCCATACCCTGGGCGAACGGAGCGGATATTTTCTTCGCTTAAACGCTCGCCTTTTTTAATCTCTTTGGCAACATAAAGACTCCTCGAAAACTGCCGTCCTTTGATAGTACTTTCATCAAGGTTGTAGGTGGGTTTTCCTAAGAGTTTTTCTGTATCTCGCACGGCAGTGACCATCCCAGTAAATGCGTCCACGTCCAAAGAAAAACTTGCATCTGCGCCGCCGATGCTTTTATCTAAGATAAAATGCTTTTCAATCACTTTTGCCCCAAGGGCTACTGCTGCGATGGGTGCGGTGATGCCAAGCGTATGGTCTGAAAAGCCAGCAATTACACCAAAGCGTTTACTTAAATCGGGCATGGTCAGTAAATTAGCACCTTCCAATGGTGCTGGATACGATGAGGTGCATTGCAGTAAGACGATATCGTGTTTTCC
>JAGOZL010000151.1 GCA_018058685.1 Sulfurospirillum sp. | reverse complement strand
GACCCTATCGCCATTCAAACCACTGCGGTCAATGACATCACGGCGGTGATTGATGGGGGTGAGTACTCCATATCGGAAGCGGTAGCAAATATCACGAAAAAAGTAACGCCTGATTTGGTCGGTCTTTTTACCACAGGGTTAACTGAAACCAAAGGCGATGACATCAAGGGGGCGAGTTTGCGTCTTAAAGACAAACAAGCCATCGTTTATGTGCATACACCTGATTTTGAAGGGGGATTGGAAAGTGGGTGGAGTTTGAGTGTGCAAGGCATGATTTCTCAACTCATTGAACCAAGGACAAAAATCATAAAAGACAAAGTTCTCCTCATCCCCAATGTCAATCTAAGCCCGATTGAAGTGGAAAAGCTCAAAGAGGCGTTGGAGTTGTGCGACTTGGATGTGTATGCATTGCCCGATTTAAGTGACTCACTCGATGGGCATTTGGGAGTGAAACAAGGGAGCCTTAGCAGTGGAGGCATTAGCGTTGAGGCTATTAAAGCTTTGGGTGATGCAGGATTGGTCATCACGATAGGACGTTCGGTTAAAAAATGCGGTGAGCTTTTTCTAGAAAAAAATGCCCAAACGACGCACCTACATTTTGATAGTGTCATAGGACTGGAAGCCAGCGATGCGTTTTATAGAAAAATCCTTGCCTACTGCGGGCTTAAAAAACCTCATAGTTGCATTCAAAGATGGCGTTCACGTCTTCAAGACACCCTTTTAGATACTCACTTTTCGTTAGGAAAAGCCAAAGTCATTATCGCCGATGAACCTGACAGCGCATATGGACTTTCTAAGGCGTTAATGGAAGCAGGAACGACGTGTGAAGTCTTTATCTCACAGCGTTCAGAGATACAAAGTGCTTTTACATGTAATGTTTTGGTGGGTGATTTTGAAGACGTTGAACAAAAGCTTCCCGTGTATGATGCCATCATCAGTAACTACCACGCAGAGCGCTTAGCACGCAAACACCATAAAGCAGTTTTGATTCGAGGATTTCCCAATTATGAACAAGTCGGCATGGGGCTTCGCAATAATATTTTGTATGAGGGAAGTTGTCACTTTTTATGTGAATTTGCAAATATTTTAAACCATCACTTTGAAACCATACATCATCACTAAGGGAGATTGTTGAGTCATGTTAGATAGCTACACCACACGTTATAATGCTTATATTCCTGAAGTTGTCGCTTACCAAAAATCTCTTGACCAACTCTCCGAACGATGGAATTTACTCTCTTTATTAGGTCAGATGAGTAATATCGGTATGGATATCTCAGAGACCAGACAAGCCTTTAGCAACCTCTCCGAGCAGTTACTGCAACGTTTGTGTGAAGAGACAGTCAAAAAACTTTCCACAGAACTAGGCGCTAAAGCACAAGTTGCTATTGATATTTTGATACGAAATCTCTTTGAACGTACGGCGGATATTGGCTTTTTGGCGATGGATACTATCATCTGTGATTTTGCGGCAATGAACCACGTGGCACAAAAAGAAGCTCTTGCTTCCTTACAAAGCCGTTTTGATGCCTACATTGAAAAGTACAGCGTTTACAGCGATGTGTTACTCTTTGACTTAGAAGGGATTTTAATTGCTTCGACAAAAAGTGAAAAGCTTGGGAAAAGTATCGATAAAGCGTTTATCTACGAAGCGCTTCATAGCTCAAAAGAGTATGTTGAAAGCTTTGGTATCTATCCTTTGGTCAGTGAGAAGGAGAGTTTACTTTACAGCTACCGCGTTTGCGATACCAATGGCACACCTTTAGCTGTTTTGTGTTTGGTGTTTAAATTTCAAGATGAGATGCGTGTGATTATCTCTAGTCTCATCGAGGGTGAAAAATGGGCAGATATCTTACTTTTAGATGAAAATAACCAAACCATTTACAGCAGCAGCCCTTTTCATTATACCCTTGGTTCCCCTCAAAAAACAGCCCTTAAAGCGTTTGATATTGTTCCATTTGCTGGGCAAGAGTACGTGGCAAAAACACAACGCACCAAAGGGTATCAGGGCTTTATGGGGCTAGGGTGGCAAGGTCACGCACTTATGCCTTTATCGTTTGCCTTTCAGCAAAAACAAGCGCATATTCCTTTTACCGAAGAGCAAATAAAAATCATCAAAAATTCTTCACTTTTTTCTGAGGAATTTACCAGTATTCCAACCAAAGCAGAAGCGATTCAACGGCGGCTTGATATGACCATTTGGAATGGCAATGTGCAAATCGCCAATCAAAAAAGTGGAGACAACTCTTTTTCAAAATCGCTTTTAAATGAAATCTCTCGCACGGGAGCGCAAACAAAAAAAACCTTTGAAGAGTCCATCAGTAACCTAAATTGGACAGTGGTCGCTTCGTTTATCAATGATGCTGCCTTTAAAGCTAAACTGGCGATTGATATTATGGATAGAAATCTTTATGAACGTGCAAATGACTGTAGATGGTGGGCATTAAGCCCTGTATTTATTCACGCGTTACGTGGAGAACATAAGGAGTTTTCGCATATCAAAAAAGAGCATGGCAGTACGATTACAGAGGTTTTAAGCGCTATCAATTCACTCTACACCGTCTACAGCAATCTTTTTATGTTTGATGCTCAAGGACATGTGATAGCAGTGAGCCAAGAAAAGTATGCTCATTTGGTGGGTAAGCGCATTGGTGCGCATTACATCGCACAAACACTTGCTCTTAAAAACTCAAAAGAGTATGTGGTCAGCCCTTTTGAAAAAACCGATTTGTATGAGGGTGGATACACGTATGTCTACAGCGCTCCTATTTTTACACCTCAGAGCAAAGAAGCGCAAGGTGGTATTGGCATTGT
>JAGOZL010000068.1 GCA_018058685.1 Sulfurospirillum sp. | reverse complement strand
GCAGTTGAAGCGATGAGAATGCCTGTACACACGTCGATTAAACAGCTATTGGCATAGCTCATTTATGATAGATTTAAGCTGCTTTTAAAACGCATAGGGAAAAAAGTCCCTTTGTAGGTTTCCACCCCAAGTCTATCGCCAATGCTTCTGTCTGCGCATAGGCTTTTGTTTTATCGTTTGGATTGGCAAGGGCTTCCAGTGGCTTTGCTTTTGCAGGAACAACCAAACGACGAAAGAGTTCAGCACCACAAAAACCGACACTCTGCGCCAAAATATCGGCATGCAAAACATCAAAGCCTTTAAAAAGTGCACGAATGCGTAATGGATAGCAAACGCTATTGTACGCTATTGCGGTATAAATTTCGTTGAAGAGCATGTGTGCGAGAAGGACGCCGATATCAAAACCGATAGGGCCAAAAAACGAAAACTCCGCATCGATGATTTTAACCGCATCGCCTTTGACCATAATCGAGCCTGTATGCAAATCGCCATGAAGCAAACAGCTTTTGTCTTCTTCAAAAAGAGTGGTAAGCCAAGCGATGTTCTGTAAAAAGAGTTCGCTTTTGGAGGAGGGTTGAAAAAAAGAAGGCACCACAAGTGCTTCATGCTTAGGCGTGTGAGGAAAGCGAAAAATATAATCACGGCTGATGGCTTTTAACGTCGCATTTTCGTAATATCCTTCTTCACGCGCACTTGGTTTTTGCTGGTAGAGTGAGGCTAAAAAATTCCCTAACGTTTCATAAATAGTTAAGGGGTGTTCTTTGGAGAGTGCGATGGTTTGCAACAGCTCATACCCCCTCAAATCTTCCATCACAAAGCAAAAATGCGCTTCGTCGCAGTGAAAAATCTTAGGTGTTAACGAAGGCGCAATTCGTTCAAAATAGGACATCGTGTGCATCTCAACACAGATGCGATTTTGTGGAAGTTTAAAATCTTCTCCAAGTAGCCGAAGAAAGGGAGGGGCGTATTTTAAAATGAAAGAATTATTTGCCTCATCGCTGATGCGAAAGATATAGTTAAGATTGCCATCTCCTATTTCGTTTACATGTAAAGAATGGCTTTGAAAATGTGCTAAAAGATGCGGTGTATTGCTGATGTATGTAAGAATGGATTGTGTATTCATAGAGGAATTATAACACAAAGAGTCAAATTTTATTTACCATAATTTAAGGCGTTATACTCTATCATTTCACTAACTCATGTAAAGGCTTTAGGTTAAAGCGTACATCAGAAAATGAGGCACAACTCCACTTTTTGATTCCCAACATACTTTACATGCAGTAATTTACTTAGGAGAAATCCATGAAAATTGCTCAGCTTCTTATGGTGCCATTCGTGGCTTTAGTACTTGTCGCGTGCGGTGGCAAAGTCAAAGAAAATCCCAAATACAACTACATTAGCGCAGAAGAAACGGCTAAATTGATGCGTGAAGATGCAACAAAATTGGTTTTGGTTGACATTCAAGAAAAACCTGATTTTACAGAAGAACATCTCAAAGGCGCTCTTGCAACGTATGCCTATCCTGTAAAAACAGAAGAAGAAAAAGCGAGATTGGCTGCGTTATTGCCAAATATAAAGCCTAATCAAAAAGTGATTATCATCTGCCCACGTGGTGGCGGAGGAGCCGATAGAGCGTATGATTTTTATCTTGAAAAAGGCGTCAAAAAAGAGAATCTTTTCACGCTTAAAGGCGGTCAATACGAATGGCCTAGGGAAAAAATCAAAGATGTGTTAGAAAAATAATGAACCACGCAAACGAGTGCATTGACTGTAAAGCGTGCATGAAAGGGTGTTTGATGATGGAGGAGTTTACGGACTCCCCCAAAACCCTTTTGGAAACCATTAAAAATTCCCCTGCCAATGTGGCTTTTTCGTGTGCGGCGTGTGGGTATTGTGAACATGTATGTCCTAAAGATATTAGTATTCAAGAGTATTTTGTCGAGCGAAAAAAAGAGTTGGCTCCAAGCGAACTGCATAATTTTGGCTACAAAGCCGTTTTGTTCCACCAAGTACTTAGTTTTTCCAAACCACTGACCACCATCAAAAAATTCTCAGCAACAGACTATTCGCATATGGCGTTTATGCCCGGGTGTGCGCTTGGTTCGTATTCGCCAAAATTGGTGGAGTCTATCATCAACCATTTGCAGCGTGTCTCTCCCGGAATGGGTGTTTTGATGCAATGCTGTGGAAAACCGACACGCGTTTTGGGTGACATTCCTCGTTTTGAGCGTTTTTACAGTGCGTTAGAGCGAGATATCGCGCGATTAGGAGCAACAACGATTGTCACCGCGTGTGAGAACTGTTACATGAGCCTTAAAACCCTCTCACCGCATGTCAAAACCATCTCGTTGTACGAGTGGTTAGACCAAATGGGCATTCCTGAATGCTCTTTCGAACATGCCACACCTGTGGCTTTGCATGACCCTTGTCCTACAAGATTGGAACCTGCCTTGCATGACAGTGTGCGCTCCCTCTTAAACAAGATGAAACTGCCCTTCAAAGAATTTAAGTACAACCGCGATAAAACCCAGTGTTGTGGCAGTGGAGGGATGTTGGATCTGACCAATCCAAAGTTAGCCAAAGAGCAGATGGTTTCCCGTGCGCATCAAACGGAGTGCGACACGATAGTCAGCTATTGCCAAGAGTGTGCACGCTCGATGAGTCGGGGTGGAAAAAGTGGGGTACATATCTTGGATTTACTCTTCACTCCAACTGTAGCGCACAGTTTCAAACAACCGTTACATAGCACACTCACTTCATGGATGAATCGCTACAAAACCAAACGCATGATTAACAATTTTAAAGTAAACGCATGACAAAAAAACTGATTCTTTTAGCTCTGCTTATGGGGGCAATCGTGGCCTATAAAGCCTTTGGCTTAGAGACACTGCTCTCTTTTGAAACGCTCAAAGCTCAAAAAGAGCTTTTATTAGAGTTGGTTCACGCGCATTTTTGGCTGAGCGCTCTTTTATTGATAGCTTCTTATGCACTCTGCGTGGCGTTGATGATTCCTATCGCGACGCTCTTTTCCTTAGCGGCTGGGTTTATGTTTGGCGCACTTTGGGGAACACTTATTGCCGTGCTTGGGGCAACGCTTGGCGCGGTGGCGAGCTTTTATGTCGCACGGTTTATTTTGGGCGAGAGTTTACAAAACAGATATGCCAAAGAGTTGGAACGCTTCAATAAGGAATTTGAAACCAATGGCTACAGTTATCTTTTTGCCCTAAGGTTGCTTCCAATTTTCCCATTTTTTCTGATTAATCTTTTGTGTGGACTTACCCGAATTGATGTGAAAACCTTTTTTATCACGACCTTTATTGGCATAATTCCTGGTGGATTTGCGTACACCTATGCAGGCTCTCAACTTTCCACCATCAATGCGCTTAGCGATATTTTTACCAAAGAGATGGCTTTAGCCTTTGTCTTCTTAGGGCTTCTGTCTTTACTCCCCGTTGCCTATAAAAAATACCAAAACCGCAAAGCACTCTAATGAATTGGCAGCGTTTAGTTTTTAACGATAAGGCTGTGTATGTGCATAAAACCAGTGCCGATTGGTTTGTGCCCAATACCAAAGCAGATGCGCTATTGCAATGTGCGGATGGAAGCATCGCGCATCAAAAACTCCTCTCACGGATCGCAAAACCCAATCCTGAAGTCTATACGCCAGCTTTACATGTAAATACCCCTTTGCATGAGTTTTGGATACACGTTACCAATCGTTGTAACCTTTCATGTACCCATTGTCTTTTTAGCTCTTCACCTAAAGAAAAAGATACTCTCTCACATGAAACAATGCTTCAACACATCAACGGGGCATATAGCTTAGGATGCCGTTTGTTCGTCTTAAGTGGGGGCGAGCCTTTGGTGTACCCTAAAATTATAGAGTTGATTGAATCCATTTTAAGCCATGTGGGGACAAGTGTTGTTATATTAACCAACGGCCTTTTACTTGAAAAAGTCTTTACATGTAAAGATTTTGAGCGCTCGCGGGTGCAATTTCAAATTAGCCTTGATGGTCTGCCAAACGAGCACGATGCCATTCGTGGTAAAGGTAGTTTTGAAAAACTCAAAGACAATCTTGCGTGGCTTAAAGCTGAGGGCTATACCTTTTCACTCTCCACCTGTGTGCATCCTAGCAATGTTCATGTTTTAGAGCCTTTACTTGAAGTCGTAAAAGCATTGGGTGCGACGCATCTGCATTTGTTGTGGCACTTTTTACGAGGACGTGATGAAGATAAAGCCTACATTGACATGGATGTTTTGTTTGAGGCGGTGGTGCGTTTGTGTGAAAAAGCGCAACGTCATGGCATCGTTATCGACAACATTGAAGCGCTAAAAACGCAAGTGTTTGCCCCTAAAGGCACGGTGCATGATGGCTCAAGCTCGGGGCGCAGCTCCATCGCTTTAGGCTATGATGGCAAATTTTATCCCTCTGCGGCGATGGTGGGCGAAGAGGCATTGTGTATGCAAGGTTCGAACATGAAAGAAGCACTAAAAAGCGATGTGGCAAAACGCATTGCAGAGGCTTCGGTTATAAGCCTTACATCGCCGCTTCGTTTTATCTTAGGCGGTGGAGATTTGGACCACAGCTTTGCCCATGCAAAAACTTTTATGGGGAATGACCCGTATGAGGCTTTTTTAGAAAAGCTTTCACTGTGGCTGATTACTCAAGAAGCACAGCGCTATGACACCCAAGAAGAGGCAGCGCTTTGCCTTGAAATGGGCGATATTTTGTACAGTTGTGGCGCCCATGAGGGTGTGGCACACACGCATGCCAATTGCCTGATTGCAACGGGGGAGAGTGCATCGCTAAGCTTTGTAAAGAGCTTTTACCACGACGCGGCACTTGCGGATAAAGAAGATATTTTAAATCCCATCTGCTACGAAGAATCATACATCGAGCATATTCCACAGCAGTATCGCTTTAGAGGCTATGGTTGTGGCAGTCCTATTTTAGAAGCCAATCTTACCTTGGGTGAATCGATGGTCGATTTGGGCTCTGGTAGAGGTATAGAGTGTTTTATCGCTTCGAAATTCGTCGGGAAAAGCGGGCAGGTTATCGGGGTTGATATGCTAGATTCCATGCTCTCTTTGGCCAGTGAAGGTGCCCAAGCGGTATCAGAAAATCTAGGCTTTAACAATCTTACCTTTAAAAAAGGTTACCTTGAAGCGATGCCTCTTGGTGAGGGTATTGCCGATGTGATTACCTCCAATTGCGTGCTCAATCTCTCCACGCACAAACGCAAACTCTTTGCTGAGATTTTTCGTGTTTTAAAAGAGGGTGGCCGTTTGGTGGTTTCCGATGTAGTATGCGATGAAGAAGCAAGCGCATGGATTCGCAACGATGCAAAACTAAGCGGTGAATGCATCGCTGGAGCACTAACACAGACGCATTTGGTGGGCTTGCTTCGTGAAAGTGGCTTTGAGCGCATTGAGTTTTTAAAACGTTTCTTTTACCGTGAGGTCAAAGGACATACCTTTTATTCGCTTAGTTTTCGAGCCTACAAGCCTAAAGCTGAACCTTTGGTGGAAGTCATCTACAAAGGGGTGGGAGAGTCTTTACATGTAGATGACACAACAGTGTTGTTTAAAGGCGTAAAGACCAAAATCCCTCAGAGTTTGGCCCAACACTTATCCGCGGAACTTTTTATCTTGGGCGATAAAGGCAATGTCAGCAACCAAGAAGAACAGGTCTGTGCGTGTGCCATAGCACCCGAAGAGGCCCCTAAAAAAGAGCTTCCAAAAGTTGCAAATGCTTTCAAAGCCACCTTTAGCATGGCTCCAAAGCAGACCCATAACTGCATGGTGTGTAAAACGCCTTTGGTGTACGCAACTGTGGAACAGACGCATACATGTCATTATTGTGGTGAGACGAAGTCTACAAGCGTTACATGTAAAGAGGGGCATTATGTCTGCGATGCGTGTCATTCCAAAGAGGCGTTGGTGGTCATAGAGCATCTGTGCGAGAGTACACAAGAAAAAGATATGCTAAAACTTTTCAAACACATACGCTCTCACCCAAGCATCCCAAAACATGGCCCAGAACACCACGCAATGGTGCCTGCCATCATCGTAACGGCCTATAAAAACAGCGGTGGAAGCGTGCCCGAAAATGCGCTTAAAACGGCACTTTCACGAGGTTCTGGGGTGATTGGGGGTTCGTGTGGATTTTTAGGCATGTGTGGAGCGGCCAGTGGGGTAGGTATTGGTTTTGCCATCCTTTTGCAATCTTCCCCCGTAACCACGACATCACGCCAAGCCGCACAGCAAGTGACGCATGCAGTCTTAGGCGAAATAGCCACGTATGAAGCGGCACGCTGTTGCAACCGTGAAGTCTGGACGGCCTTAAGCATTGCTTCTAAACTTTCAGAAACGTTCTTACATGTAAAGCTTGAAGCGATGGCAGATTTTAAATGCGACCAAAAGAAATTTAACCAGTACTGCTACGGCAAGCAGTGTCCTATTTTTTAAAAGGTGCTAGTATGAAAATCATTTTTATCCTTCTTTTGACAGCGCTTTCATTGTTAGCTGCACCCATCAAGATTGCTTTTCAAGACCGCGTGGTGGATGCACTGTTTATCATCGCTTTGGAGCAAAAACTCTTTGAAAAAGAGGGGCTTGAGATCGAAGCCAAACGCTTTACCAATGGCAATGCCACATCAGAAGCGCTCATCTTTGGTGATGCCGATTTTGCTACGATGGGCGATACTGCAGCTCTTTTGGCACTGGATAAATACTGCCCAAACATCAAACTGTTTACCCCATTAGGTGGTGGTGAAAGACGCCATAGCATTGTGGTTTCCAAAGAGAGTACGCTTCAAAGCCTCAAAGACCTTGAAGGCAAAAAAATCGGCATCAAAAAAGGAACCTCTACGCACGGTGGATTTTTACTCAAGACCTCAAAAGAGGGTGTGATGCTTGAGAAAAATCTTATTGATTTGGACCCTTCCTTGATGGCGAGTGCATTGATGGCAAAAGAACTTGATGCCATCGTTGCGAGTGAGCCAACCCCTTCGATTTTGGTGGAAAAAGGGGTAGGAAAAAGAGTTGCATATCTGGATGGCGTGGGCAATTCGTATCCTCTGCTTTTGATGGCAAAAGAGCGTTCCTTACGCAACCATGCAGAAGCGTTGCCTAAGCTTATTCGCGCTTTACGTCACGCAGCAACGTTTATCAAAAACGAGCCAGACCAATCCGCCCAACGTGTCGCAAAAGTTTCGGGACTAAGCCTAAAAGCTGCCAAGGAGTCGATGACACACCATAGCTACGCGGTAGGGTTTGATCCTTTAAGCCAAGAGAGTCTGGTAATGATGGAGCGTTTTTTACGGGAGAGCGGAAAACTCAAACAGACACGCTCTTTAGATGCATGTTCGTTTAAAGAGTAAGATGCGCGCTTTTCTTTTGCCTTTTATCGCAACACTCTTTGTCTTACTTTTGCTGTGGTGGGGCTTTGGTATGGCCGTTGAGCTCTATCGTGGGATTCCTTTTCCGATGCCTGATGCGGTGTTGCTTCGTTTGTGGCACTTACTTTTGGGTGAAGCGGTGTATGAAAACAAGATTTGGAACCATTTTTTCACAAGCCTTTCGCGCTGGGCGATTGCCTATGCCATTGCGGTTATTTTAGGCATAAGCTTAGGGCTTCTTTGCGCACTCAAAGAGTCAAGTTACCGCGTAGCGATGAAAGTAGCAACGGTGTTACAAGTGATGCCCGGACTTGCGTGGATTCCTTTTGCGATGTTACTCTTTGGTATCGGCGAGAAAGCCACTCTTTTTATGATTGTGATGAGTGCATTTCCTCCTATCTTTTTACATGTAAGCACAGGACTTCGTGCTATCCCCAAAGAGCGTTTTTTACTCGCGCGCATGATGAATCTCTCCGCGTTGCGTACTTTTTTTATGGTGTTGCTTCCCTCTATCGCATTGCCTCTTTTAACGGGGCTTCGCATGGGACTTGCCATTGGTTGGCGTGTTTTGATCGCAGCAGAAATGGTGGTGGGTAGTAGTGTTGGACTAGGCTACACCATCATCCAATCGCGTTGGTCACTTGATTTTGAAGTGGCATTTATCTCGATTGGTCTCATTTGTATGGTAGGGCTTGTGGTCGAAAAATGGGGATTTGAACGCCTTGAAAGTGCTCTTAAAAAAAGGCTAGGTGCATGAGTATCTTGTCTGCCAAAGGTCTGAGCAAAGCCTATTTTTTAGAAAACGAGCGTCGTTGTGTGGTGGCGTTGCAGAAGCTTGATGTGGAAGTGTTTGAAAAAGAGTGTTTAGCCATCGTGGGACCTAGTGGATGCGGCAAATCAACCCTTTTGCGCCTTTTTGCAGGCTTTGAGCACAAAAGTGCGGGTGAGCTTTTGCACCATGGACTCTCTATCGAAAAGCCAGATGCGTCACGGGCATTGATTCCTCAAGATTCGGGATTATTTGGATGGCTTAGCATCGAAGAAAATGTGATGTTGCCTTTACATGTAAAAGGAATCTCTCTTGCCGAAAAAAGAGAAAAAGCCTACGCGTGCATGAAAAAAACAGGGATTGAGCATTTTGCCAAAGCCTATCCAAGAGAGCTTTCAGGGGGCATGCGTCAACGCGCTGCCCTTGCCTGTGCCCTTGCGATGGAGCCTGATGTCCTTCTTTTGGATGAGCCTTTTTCTGCTTTGGACGAAGCCAGTCGTGAAAGCATGGATAGCATGATGCAAGCATTTTTACACGAAAATCGCATCACGGCTGTGTTGGTCACTCACTCTATACGAGAAGCCCTTTTACTTGCGGATAGAGTGGTGGTCATGGCAGGAGAGCCGGGGAGGATTTTGGAAATTATCACCCTTCAAACACCTAGAATGAAAAGAGTCAATACTAAAGAGACTTCGGAATGGTATGAACATATTTTAACGCTTCTCTCATGAGAGCATTTTCATCACTTCTTCTGCAACACGGTCCACATAATAAATGCATTTGCCTTCTTTACAATTTCCTTTTTGAAACTTCTCTCCAGCATCAGGAGCACTTAGGCTGAAGCCAAGTAATGCTGTACATTCAGTGGAACTAAAAGAGCCTTGAAACATAGCTTTGAGTTTTGCAATATCTGCATAAAGAGCCCACTGCACAACGCTCAACTCCCATTTTATCGAATTTTCTGAACATTCGAAAAATGAATTCTAAGTGATTATTGCATTTTTCCTTTTTCGCATGGGGTTAAAGTGCTTCTCTTGAAGCG
>JAGOZL010000150.1 GCA_018058685.1 Sulfurospirillum sp. | reverse complement strand
GAAGAGCTTGAAGAGGCGTTAAATGTTGATTTTACCTCGCTATTTTTGATGCACTCGATGCCCATAGAATCTTCCATCTTAGACGATAAAGAAGAGGTTTTAGTAGGGCTTCAAAACCCTGTGATGCAGTTTTATTTTGACCATGGGTATGAATTGCATCTGTCTTCTTCAAAGCAACATGCCCCCGATCATATCAGTTTAGAGTTTGCTTTCATGCAAAATGCCGTGCTTAAAAATGAGCGTGCGGTGCAAAAGGCTTTTTTAGAAAAGCATCTTTTGGCATGGGTTCCAGCGTATCTTTTGGGCATTGAGAGTATGGCGCATACCCCTTTTTACAAAGGGCTATGCCGTTTGGGTGCGGAGTTTGTGATGGCAGATTTTGAGAGCTTATGCTAGATAGAAGTCTTTATACAGAACATGTGGGAGCTTTTAGTTTTGATAGGCTTGCATGCCTACGCAATGCGTATGCTAAAAATGATTGTCGGCTGTGTATCGACGTGTGTGCGCATGATGCTTTTATCTTTGAAGAGGGAAAGTTACATGTAAGCGCTTTGTCGTGTACGCAATGTGGTGCATGCATCGGTGGTTGTCCTAGCCAAGCACTCTTTTTGTATGGTTTTTCTATTGATACGGTGCTTGAAAAACTCAAACGTGAAGAAAACTATATTTTTACATGTAAAGATTCCTTGCCTTGTTTGGGAGCGCTTAGTGTGGAGGCATGGAGTGTTTTGTTGCTTGAGGGAGGAAGAGAGATTACATGTCATCTCTCTTTATGTGAGGGGTGTTCACTCAATGATAAAAAAGGAATCTCTGCACATATTATGAAACGGATAGAAGAAGCAAATGCTTTGGTTAGCCTACTTGGACGCACTCAGAAGATTGTGATTTTGCAAGAAGACAATCCAATGCATAGCTCACGAAGGTCTTTTTTCAAAACCTTTATAGCACCCGCTAAAGTCCTTTTACCAGAACCTGCCATACCACTGAAACGTCTGAAAAAAGCACTTAAAGCTTCTTTGACGAAGGAGCAAACCATCACGAAGCATTTTTCCTTTATACACCAAAAAAGCATTAACCCTACGTGCGATAATTGCAAAGAATGCGTGCAGTTTTGCCCCACTCAAGCACTGAGTTACGATGCCCAGTATACGAAGATTTTGTTTCAGATGGGAAAATGCATCGGATGTTCTATCTGTGAAGCTATCTGTAAAAAAGAGGCTGTTGTCTCTTTGGATGCTCCTTTTGACATTGTTCATTTTGCTTATGATAGAGCTTGCGTGCTTATTGAGCATGATGTACAGGTGTGTCTTACATGTAAATGTGCTTTTTCTTATAAAGGTGGTCAAAAAGTGTGTGAACGCTGTGCTTCGTTTGAAAAAGAGCATGCAGAACTTTTTGTTTTAGCGTCTCAAAGCGAATGAACAGCCAATTTTTGCTAGGCTATTTAAAAGCAAAAGGAGTTTACATGCGACATGTCATCATCGTTTTAGGGATGCTTTTGTTAGTAGGATGCTCAAGCCTTAGCAAAGAAAAGTACGATAAAATTGAAATGGGTATGAGCTATTCACGTGTCAGTGAACTCTTAGGAAAAGCTAACCACTGTGATGCACTCGCTGGTGTGAGTGATTGTATTTGGGGTGATGAGCAACGTTATATTAAAGTTAAATTTGTCGCTGACAAAGTTATTTTTATGCACTCTCAAGGGTTAAAATAACATTTTAACTTATAAAAATGGGTATGAAATTTAAAAAAAGAAGAAAACCCTTGACATTAGTACTAATTAGTAATATAATGTCAGCAGGAGAAAACAAATGAAACTAAGAAATGACGTTAAGAGTTATGGTGAACGCACCGATAAGAGTATGCAAACGTGGATACAGATTGTAAGAGCTTTTACTAAAATCCGTACCAAAGAGCTAAAATACATCACTGCGTGCGGTCTAACGATGAATCAGTTTGAAGTTTTAGAAGTGCTCTACCACAGGGGTGATTTACAAGTAGGAGCGATTACAAAGCTCATTATGAGTACCCCTGGAAATGTCACCGTGGTGGTGAAAAATCTCACACGAGATGGCTTGGTGCAAACCTTACCTTCAAGTGAAGATGCTCGTGTACGTGTGGTGAGTATTACCGAAAAAGGCAAAGAGCTTATTGGAGGAATGTTTACACAGCATGCTAGCAATCTTAAGAGTTACTTTGACGTGTTTAGTGATGAAGAAATGGTGGTCGCTTACGACTTATTACGGAAATTGCATAAGGCGCAATAAAATATAGACACTCTTTAGGCAAAGCCCAAAGAGTTACGCTAGCCGCTGTGGCACTAAAGCTTGCCTTAAAAGGCAGAGTTTAATGCCTAAAAATTACTAATTAGTAAAAAAGGAAACACAATGAAAATTAAAACACTCGTTGCATCATCTTTGATAGCAGCATCAACACTTTTTGGTGGCACATATGCCGTAGATCCTGCACATTCAAGTGCTGATTTTAGTGTCAAACACATGATGATTTCAACCGTAAAAGGCAATTTTGCAACGTTCTTTGGTAGTTTTGAATACGACGAAGCCAACAAACAGCTCAAAGCACTTAAAGGTGAAATTGCAGCGGCTTCTATTGACACAGGTATTAAAGACAGAGATGATCATTTACGTTCAGCAGATCTTTTTGATGTTGCGAAATACCCTACGATTACTTTTGTTTTAGATGAAGTTAAAGGGGATAAAGCATACGGTAAATTAACCCTTCATGGTGTAACAAAGCCTGTAGTATTAGCCTATGATAATGGTGGTGTTGTCAAAGATCCTTGGGGAAAACAACGTGTGGGTGTTGGT
>JAGOZL010000067.1 GCA_018058685.1 Sulfurospirillum sp. | reverse complement strand
GGAAGGGCTGGGAAAGAGGGTGTGGCGATTTCGTTTATTGGGTTGGAAGATGAGGCGCATTTTGCGCTGATAGAAAAGCGGTGCGCGGTGCGGCTTGCAAAAGAAGAGGTATCAGGGTTTGAAAGAGTGGGCGAACTTCCCCAAAAAGAAAAAGGAAGTGCACCCATCAAAGGAAAACGTAAAAGTAAAAAAGACAAGTTAAGAGAGCAGATGGGTGAAAAACCTGCTTCTTGAGTGTTTACATGTAAAGATTTTAAGCCATCATTTTGGCTTTTTGAACTTCAAGTCTATCGTACATATCGAGCATATTGATGTAATGTGGATGCAAGGCAATATCGATGAGGTAAGCTTTGCCATCTAAGATATCGCAGGCTCTCTCAACATTTTCTTTTCCAAAAATATCCCAAAGGGCTTGTTCATACTCTTCCCAAACAAGGGTTTGCTCTCGAAGAAGGATAATTTCACATAAAAGTTTACTCATAGGATTTTCACTGAACGACAAAAGTGCCCCCGCTTCTTCATAATTTTCCAAAAGAAGATGCACTTGCGCTTTTAGATCAATCATCTGAAAGTTTTTTTCAAAAATGACACCGATGTATTTTTCCATATTGAGCGAATCCTCCAAAGGAGTGATGGCATCCAATAAGCTCTCATGCTCAGCCCTTGCAAAATCAAGCACATAGTTTCGGATAAACTTACCGCTGTTTCGGTTTTGATAGACCATATCTTCGATAGGGTAAACCTCCGAGATACCAGGAACCAGCATCTGACACGAGTAGAAGTCTAGGTAGGTGTATTCTCTTAAATAAATCTCTTTACCCATGGATTTGACGATGTCACATAAAAAAGCGTACTCTTCGACACTTCCTTTTCCTTCGTAGTTCCATGATGTGTACTCAAAATCTTTGCGTGTTTTTAAAAAACCAAAGCCCATCTTTCCATTGGAATCAATAAAATGTGCTTCGAGATTGAAGCTATCTTCGACGATGCTCATATCAAACGTTGGCATCTCAAATGCGTCAAGATTTTCAACGCCCCTTCCTTGCATGAGCTCACTCATGGTGCGTTCCAAACTCACTTCTAAAATAGGATGTGCTCCAAAAGAGACAAACAATGTGTTGTTACGAGGGTTGATAAGCGAGATGGCCGTCACGGGAAATTTGCCACCCAAAGAAGCATCGAGGATTTCAACGATAAATCCAGCACTTCTTAGTTCAAGTAAATCAGCATGCAGTTTAGGAAAAGCTTCGATGATGGTATCTGGGTATTTTGGAAGGGCGTAGCCATTTTTGATGATTTCGAGTTTGGCGTGGCGTTCAAAAATTTCACTTAAGCCTTGGACTTTGGCTTCTTCAGGAGTGTTTCCACTGGCTAGTCCATTGCTGACGTATAAATTGCTCAAAATGTTGAGAGGGATATAGACTTGCTCGCCTGAAAAAAGCGTTTGAAAAGGAAGTGCGACAACTTTATCTTCATAGTCGCTGTTAAAATCCACAAAATCTTCATCACTCATCTCGTTGTTTGGGTTGTAAAGAGCGCGTAAAGCGTCACTCAGATAATCTCCACCAAGTGCAAATACTTTTTGGTCAGGATAATAAGCACGGTTAGGAAGGTAAAAGTCGATAAAAAAGTTGTTGGTTTGAAGGCGCTCGATGTACTCACCCAAAGCACTGGCTTTTGAAGCAAGGGAAAGTGTACCTTTGCCGTTAGAGTAGATATGATTGGGAGCTTCAGTAGAAGCGAGGTTGACGGAGTAACAGTTTTTAAGGGGATGTTTTTCTTGTGCAAAGCTCAAGCCACAATTAAGCTGGTCTAAAATGGTTTGCATATGTAAAATAGATACTTCAAGAGGAGCGTTTTTTGAGAGAATATTCATAAGTCTAAATTCCTTGTAAAATGGGACTCGGGCTGAAAGTTGCTTGGAAGTGGTGAGTAAGCGAGGACGATCCGAATTTGTAAAAAAGATTATAGCCAAATTTGAAAAATAACCGCTTTGGTGAAAAAATGGTTATCAAAAACATTTAAAGACTTCTAAACTATGCTACAATTTTGCGAATTTTAAACATTACATGTAAAAGGTAAATGATGGGCATTAGTATCAAAAGTCTTGAATCTTTAGTCGATAGCGTTGTGCTTCCTTTTGAAAAATTTATTGTTGATGACCCACGTTTGGCGCGCTACCTTGCAGACCCAGAAGTGGCGAAGATGCACAATATGGCGGTTTCAAAACTCACCATTTACATTTATTCAGACATCAAGCGTGCTCATGCCTACGTGAAAGAAGGCGCAAAGGCACACCGCGAAAAACATATCCCTGTTGAAAACCTCAAAGAATTTTACACGCTTTATTTTGCATTGTGTAAAGAGTGGAATAAAGCCCATATGGAAGAAGATGACCGTTTTGGTAAAAACCTTGCGACCATTGAGCAGTTTGTCTATGAGTCGTTTTCAAAAGAGGGCGAGTCAAAAGAGGATTTTTATATCTATGATTCTGAAGTGATTCATCAAGATATGGCAAAGATGCACTATAAAGAAGAACAAAAAATTTCTGCAGAAGCCTTTTGCGCGGAAGGAAGCATCGATGAACTTGATATCCAAGATATTTTAGAATCATGTCAAGACCTTTTTGATGCGGTGCAAGAGCGTCATATTGAACACGATGAAGCGTACTTTTCATCGGTGAATGAAAACTTGCGCTCGTATGCGATTATTTTAGAAAAGAACTTAGAGTTTCGAGATTTGGGCTTTAGCCTCTCAAAACTCTCAGACTTTTTAGAAGCACATCTTGCAGAATTGCCAACCCATACAAAAAAAAGTGCTATCTTGGTTATTTTAAAAGCCATCGTGGAAGATTTGATTTCATGGACAAAAAGTGTTTTGGAAGAAAAGACAGCAGTGGATATTCACTATTTGGACGCATCATTGCTTTCAAGTATCATCCAATTTGAGATGATGTTTGCTCCCGCAAATAGTGATGAAGGTGAAGATGATTTGGAGTTTTTTTAGAAGATAATTCCTTAAATGGTGGAGCTGTGGGGGATTGAACCCCAGTCCAAAAATAGCCACCTATAACGTCTACATGCTTAGATATTGTTGATAGTGTTTAATTTTGCTTCGTACAACAATCAGAAAACTACACAAAACGAGCCTTTAACTTCATTACATGTAAAGGCGTTCATGTAATATAGCTATTATGGCTATGATACTTCCCAGTCCTCCTTAAATAGCATCAAAGGGGGAAGCAGTCCGTTATTTATTAAACTTACGCTACAGCGTAAGCAGGACGATAGTTACTGTTGTTAGCAGTTATTGTTTGAGAGTTGTGTAACGCTAGGCTCTCACTCGCGGCATGCAATCATAAGCTAAAACTACTCCTGTCGAAGCCATGTCAGCCCCACAAAAGGAACGAAAGTTTAGCACATAAAACCATTTTTAGCAAATTTTGCCTATAATTCGCAAAACTCTTAAGGGATATTGATTGAAAAAAATTGCTTTTTATACGGCGCTAGTAGTGTTATTTGCTTTTATGCAAGGATGCGCACCAAAATCTACGCCAATGACACCTACTGTTAATACTAAAAATCTTTCCAATGAAAAGACACAAACCAACCCAAAACTTTCTAATTTAGTTGGTAAAAACTATGTTAAAGGGATAATTACTAGTTTAAATCAAGATAGCAGTGTGGGTGCGTGGAATTACGTTATAGAAGGGGTTGATACCAGTAATGGTAAACTTCCCTATGTCAATTTTAACCATAAAACCGTGGTTGCCAATGAGGGTGATTTGGTTCATGCATCATTTGATGGCAACCGTATGACGGAGATGCTGGTTATCAAGGCGGGGTATTTTAAAGGTGGAAAGTTTCAAGACGTTGTGCCTCGTAAGAAGCCCGTTGCCGAAAAAGGTGCAGGTAAACGCGATAAGGCTCATCAGATTTTAAGTGTTCCGCAAGAAGAATTTGTCAAACTCAACTAAGCGTTAACCGAACGTTTACTTTGGATTCCTATACTTTCAGTAGCGAATTTCATATTTTCTCTTGAAAGTATAGAGACGAGAGAGGCGATCCGCCAAGCGCCTCTCTCACACTCCTTTAAACCTCAATCGTAAAAATAGCCCCATCTTTCTTGTTTTGAGCCTCAAGCTTACCTTTCATACTTTTTTCAATGATAAGTTTCCCCATATAAAGCCCAATCCCTGTTCCTTCATTTTGCTCTTTTGTGGTCACGTAAGGTTCAAAAATTTTCTCAAGTGGGCGAATGGTAATACCTCCACCATTGTCTTGAATACTCAATCTAGCATATTTTCCTATAAGTGTGAGTTTGACGATGATTTTTCCGTATTCTTGTTTTGAAGCGATAATCGCATCTTTTGCATTTGAAAGTAAGTTGAGTACGACTTGTTCGTATTCGCTTTTATAGCCAATGATTTTTCTATCATGTGGGATATCAACTTCTATTTGAATATTTTGGTTGGTAATCGATTTTCCAACGATACGCAAAACCTCTTCGATAGACTCTTTGATGCTAAACTCTTTCTTATCTTTATTGGGCATGAAAAAATTTCGAAAATCATCAATGGTGTGAGACATGTATTCGACGATATTTTCAGCTTCTGAGCATTTCAGTTCCATAGAGGGTTTGTCGAGTTTGTCCATGCGATGTTTGAGTTTCAATGTCATAAGAAGGGCTGAGAGTTGGGAAAGAGGTTGTCTCCACTGATGGGCGATGTTGCTGATCATCTCTCCTAATGCGATAAATTTTGATTTTTGAATAAGAAGTTGTTCTTGTTCCCGACTTTTTTGAATCTCCTCACGAACTCTGCTTTCCAATGTTTTATTCAACATTTCAAGCTCTTCTGTTTTTTGCTTCACTTGTGCGTTGTAACTGTTTAAAAAGCGCTCGATACGCTTTCCTAACATGACGGCAAAACTGTTGGCGACTAGCGTAAAAATAAGAAAAATAATAATGGCAGAAGTGGCTTCAAGCTTGACTTTTTGTTTAAACAAAGTCTTTGCTGCTTCGATTTCTTCATCGATTTCATCCAAATAAGCCCCCGCAGCGATGATAAGTCCCCATGGTGCGTAGAGTTTAAAATAAGAAACTTTAGGGCGCAACTCATCGCTTTCAGGTTTTTTATACACATAATCCACAAAAGAAAAACCTTGTTCGTGAATATCTTTCAGAAAAATTTTACGAAAGGCTTTACCATTTTCGTCGGTATACTCATCTGAAATATATTCACCTTCTAAATCAGGTCGGTTCGGATTGATAAGCATTTTGGCAAATTTATCTCCTCCTTCAAAATTGTTCACTTCGTAAACAAAGAGGTAGTTGTTCAAATCTTTTCCAAAGCGAATAGTACGAACCCATTCAAAAATTTCATGTTTCAATGCTTCCTCATCGCTGGGGTCTAAAATGGGGCGGTACTGTTTTTTAAAGGCAATGTATTCGATAATAGAGTCTACTTCACGTTTTAAGATATTGCGTTGTGTGTCGATGAACGTGTGTTTACTCTCTTCGATTTGGCTGTCTAGGATTTCGTATTGCTTCGCGATAAAGAAGTAGCCATTAAAAAGCATGACAGAACTTATAATAAACATCGTACTGACAATGATAATGCGTGAGATATTGCTCTCTTTAATAATCTGCAAAAAAATATCCTTTAATCAAAACGAAAAAGAAAATGTATTATGATAACCCTTCTTTTGAGAAATGTAAAGGTGAAAATATGGATGAAAAACTCTTAAAAAAGCTTGCTAATTATAAAGTATTGTATGCAGAAGATGACGTAGGTGTCCAAAAAAATGTCAACGAACTTCTCTCGTTATTTTTTAAAGAGGTCTATTTAGCAGGTGATGGACAAGAGGCGTATGAGCTTTTTATGGAGCATCATCCCGATTTAGTTATCACCGACATCAAGATGCCTCGAGTCAGTGGCATAGAACTCGTTAAAAAAATACGCGAACACGATAGCCAAGCCCATATCATCATCATCACTGCTTATACAGAGGTTGATTTTATGCTTGAGGCGATTGAGCTTTCACTGTTGCGTTATATTGTAAAGCCTATTACTGAGCCAAAATTATTTGAAGCATTTGAAAAATTTTTACAATCCAAAGAAAAAAATAGCCTTAAAGAGCTTTCGGAAGGCTGGTTTTACGATAGCCTACAAAAAATCATTCTACATGAATCTATTACCTATGAATTAACAAAAAAAGAGGCAAAGCTGATAGAGCTTTTGTTGCAAAAAGATTCTATCATCACTTACGAAGAAATCGAAGAAAAATTATGGGAGCATGAGTATATGAGTTTAAATGCATTAAGACTCATGGTCAAAAACTTAAGGAAGAAGCTTCCAGAGGGTATTTTAAAAAATATTCAAGGAATAGGTTACAAATTGTAACAATATTTTTTAAAAAATATTTAATTTTAAAAAATTCGTTACAAAAAGAAACTCATTCAACGCTATTTTACGCTCTTTTCTCTTTTACATGTAAAGATACATAAGTTTTACACAACTTTCACTTATAATCAGCACTGAAAATCTATTAAGACGAAGGAGTCTCACATGACAAAATTGTTTAAAGTTGCAGCAGCGACTGCACTCTTAGTTTCGTCAGTCATCGCGGCTGATTACACGATCAAGCTTACGCATGTTGTAAGCCCAAATACGCCTAAGGGTATGGGCGCTGATTTCTTTGCAAAAAGAGTTGGCGAGTTAACAGGCGGCAAAGTTGAAGTGATTGTTTTCCCAAACTCTCAATTATACGGTGATGGCGAAGAGATGAAAGCACTCAAACTTGGAAATGCGCACATTGCAATGCCAAGTTTCTCAAAGTTTACGAGTATCGTTCCTGAGATGCAACTTTTTGATCTTCCATTCTTATTTAGAGATAAAGATCATCTTTATAAAGTCCTTGATGGCGAAGTCGGTAAAATTTTAAAAGACAAAGTCACTGCAAAAGGCTTTGTAGCTTTAGATTATTGGGATGCAGGCTTTAAACACCTCTCTTCAAATAAAAAAGCGCTTTTAGTTCCTGAAGATGCAGCAGGTCAAAAATTTAGAATTATGAGTTCACACGTGCTTGAAGCTCAGTTTAAAACGATTGGTGGAAATCCACAAGTATTACCTTTCTCTGAAGTCTATTCAGCTTTACAACAAGGTGTTGTAGATGGTGCAGAAAACCCACTTTCTAACTTCTATACTAAAAAGTTTAACGAAGTTCAAACAGACTTAACGCTTTCAGACCACGGTTACCTTGGATACTTGGTTATCATGAGTGAGAGTTTTTGGAAAAAGTTTCCAAACGATTTAAAACCTATGGTAATGCAAGCAATGAAAGAAGCAACTGCATATGAGAGAAAAGTAGCGGCACAAGATGACGAAGATACCTTGAAAAAAATCAAAGAGTACGGCGCACAATCTGGAAAGCTTAAAGTTCATACACTCACAGCTGATCAGAAAAAAGCATGGCAAAACGCTATGGAAAAAATCTATCCACAGTTTTATAGTGTCATCGGCGAAGATTTAGTTAAAAAAGTTCAAGCCGTCAAATAATTATCGAAAGCGAAACGATGAAAAAGTATTTTGAGATTCTTGACCTTGGTGTCATGACACTCAATAAAAATATCGCTGTTGCTGGTATATCGCTAGGAGTTCTCCTAGCGTTTACCAACGTGGTCTTGCGTTATTTTTTTGAGATGAGTATTACGTGGGCTGGAGAGTTAACTAACTATTTATTTATGTGGTCAGCTCTTTTTGGTGCGGCGTATGGATTTAAAAAAGGTGTGCATATTTCTGTAACCATGCTTTTGGAAAAACTTCCTCCGTTTTTAGCAAAAGCGATATTGATGTGTGCACACGCTTTTAGTGCGGCGTATCTTTTATTGATGTCTTATTTAGGATATGAGTTGATTATCATGTTAGTCGATTTTGGCGAGATGAGTATTGACCTTAAAATCCCTATGTGGATACCTCATTTAGTTTTGCCATTAGCCTTCTTTGGTGCGGCATTTCGTGCAGGAGAAAAAGTGTTTGAAGTCAGTGCTATGGATGCAAGAAATGTTGTTGTCAACCATGAATTAGAAGCGATTAAAGACTCATTAGAATTTAGAGGAGTTAAAAATGATAATGCTTAGTCTTTTTGGCTTACTCTTTTTATTGATGTTTTTAGGCGTTCCTGTTTCTGTTGCATTGGGAGCTAGTACACTTATCACCGCGCATTTTTTTGCAGATATGGAGTTGATGGGTATTGTTTCGCATGTTTTTGATGGTTTGAACAAATATTCATTGATGGCGATTCCTATGTTTATCCTCGCAGGTTCTTTCCTTTCAAAAGGTGGAGCGGCGAAACGTATTATCGATTTTGCAAAGTCCATTGTTGGGCATCTTCCTGGTGGTCTTCCGATTTCTGCTATTTTTGCAGCGATGATTTTTGCTGCGGTGAGTGGTAGTTCACCCGCAACAGTTGCCGCTATTGGCTCTGTTATGTTTTCAGCGATTAAAGAAGCGGGTTATCCACAAGGGTATGCCATTGGTACGATTGCAACATCTGGAAGTTTAGGTATCTTGATACCACCTTCTATCGTTTTTATCGTTTACGGCGTTACAGCAGATCTTTCCATTGGTAAGCTTTTTATGGCAGGTGTTATTCCTGGGCTTCTTATAGGTTTTATGTTGATGGCTATCACCTATATTGGTGCTGTTCGACTTGGCTTTAAAAAGGAAAAACCAGCAAGCTTTAAAGAGCGTTTATTGAAATTTAAAGAAGCTTTTTGGGCTTTGATGTTGATTGTTATCGTTATCGGTGGTATTTATGGTGGTCTTTTTACACCGACTGAAGCTGGTGCGGCAAGTGCAGTGTATGCGTTTATCGTTTCAGTATTTATTTATAAAGATTTGAAGCTCAAAGATTGTTATCAGATTATTTTAGATTCGGCGTTGACCAGTTCAATGATTTTCTTTGTCATTTGTAATGCAATGATTTTTGCTCATTTCTTAACCGATGAGACCATTCCTCAGCAAATCACCCGTATGATTATGGATGCTAATGTTGGTCCTGTCATGTTCTTAATTATCGTAAACTTACTTCTTCTTTTTATGGGTCAGTTTATGGAACCAAGTTCAATTGTTATGATTACTGTACCTCTTTTATTGCCACTCGTTATTGCATTAGGGATTGACCCAATTCATTTTGGTGTTATCTTGGTTGTCAATATGGAAATTGGTATGATAACCCCACCTGTTGGGCTTAACCT
>JAGOZL010000149.1 GCA_018058685.1 Sulfurospirillum sp. | reverse complement strand
ATGGTTGTGCTCATCTCACGTAAAAATTGTCGTTTGACCATCCTGCTCAAAGGAAGAATAGGCATAAAAAAGAGCAAAATAGGGCGAGCGTAGAGGGTGAGAAAGAAGAAAAAGACGATGATCATCACCATCTCGCTTATCATCGACATAAAGGTCTTAAGCCCACTTCCAAGCCATTTTGTCGCAAAAGCGATAATCTCATCTTTGTGCATTTGAGTCAAAAGCACAAGTTTCTCAAATGGCTCTTCAAGCCAAGCAAGATACTCTGGGAGCATGTCACTTTTTAAATTGAGCTGATTGCCAAGCGTGCGAATCGTCTCAATAATGCTTGCAGGGTGTTCAAAGAGCTGAAACAAAAAAAGACTTAAAGGCAAAAAAATCATCAAGGAAAAAAGCAAGGTCACAACAGTAGCGGAGAGAAAGTCTGAGGTCTTATGCAAAAACGCATATCGCTCTAAAAATGCCCTGACATATCGGTGCAAAGGAGCAATCGCCATCGCCATCAAAAGTGCGACGCTAAAGCTTTTTAAAAAAGGTGCGAAAAGCCACAACAAAACAAGAAACGCTCCAATACCCAATGCTTTTAAAAATGTATGCTGTTTCATCTATAATAAATTCCTTTCATGGCAGTCTGTCTATTGTAGCACACAATGTTGAAACAATCAATTTTTCACTTCAATTCTTTTGAGAGGAAAGAAAAACTCTCTTGGTTTGTTCTTTACTTCATGAAAGAGAAGGTTTACAAAAGAGAAAAAATTACCAAAATCCGCATCACGTGATTTGAGCGAGACTTTAAGGGCTAGGGCAAAGCTGACGCTGAGATTGACCAAGCCTATCATTAAGACAAACACAAAACCTACGATAAAGTCAAAAAAAGAGAGTTCACCTTGTGCAACGATATAACCAAGGTTGGCAGATGAAAAAGCGACGTGTCTGATGTCGAGCGGAAGGTTGAGCATGTCTCCGATAAATGGCGTGATACCCAAAAGAATACCAAAGTAAAAATTCCCCATAAGCGCGCCATGATTATTGTGCAAATAAGATGCGATTTTTTTTCTCATCGCCATAGAACAAATCTTTTTTAAAAAAGGAAGGTGCATATACCTGCTTTTTAAGTCCAAATAACTTGCGCGATTGTCAAAATACCCTGCTATTAATCCTGATGTAAAGAGCCAGATACCCGCAATGGCAGCAAAGAAAAGACCTGGAAGAGGGTTAAACGTTTGGGTGTAGTAGCGAAGTTCTTGAGTCGAGAGAATGGGCATATCGTATTGTGCGTAGATAAATCCAATCAAACATGCAACACCAAGGGCTAGTGTTACATTTCCCATAACAGCAGCAAACTGCGAGCGGCTCACTTGCATAAACAATGCGACAAGTTTGTGTTGGTCGGCACGTTTGGTATCGGCTTTATCGACTGCTTTTGCAAAGGTTGAGGCGGTCATGGCAGGCTGTTTGGTCGCTACGGTAAAGCCAAAAAGATGGATAAGCACAAAACCAAAGCCATAATTCAAACTTGCCAAAATGGTTTCGATGATGGGCGTGAATTCGCTTTGCATGATGGTTATTTTATTCCATGCCATCAGCGCGATAATAATACCCGCACCACTCGCACTTAAAACCATACCGATGTACTCTTTGGTGTTTTCCGTGATGTAGTGTTCACCGTGTTCGCTGGCATTGTTTGCGATACTTTTCGCCATGATTTTGATATTTTGGTTGAGCACTTCGCTTAGAGAATTGCGTGAACAGTTTTTCTCAACCACCTCTTTAAAAAGTGGCAGGAGCGTTATGTAGAACGCATTGGTATCAAATTCTTGGATGAGTTGAACACACGTTTGTACCCTTTGGATGATTTGCTCTAGGCGTTCAAGGTTGTAGGTGAGTGAGACTAAAATGCCTTTATTGAGTGACTGTTTGCGTAAGAAATTGACTTGGTCATAACATTGAGCGATTAAAACATCGATGTGTTGAAAATCAAGCTTTGTTAATTCAGCTTCGGTATCTTCTTGTTGAAGACATCGAGACAGATTGCTAATTTCTCGTTGCAATGCGATAAATGCAGAGTCTTTGGTCAATAAAGAACGGTCTAAACGAATATAATGCTCATCAAACTCTTCTGCCGCAATCCAAATCGCCAATATCTCCGTCGCATAGACAATCTCATGATAAAGATACGCTTTTGTTTTTACATGTAATGCTTCATTGTATAAAAGGGTGCTCCAAAATTTTGCCCACAGCGCATCATCGATGGCATTAACCCACAGAGGGTCATTTTTAAAAGGGAAAAGTGTTGCGAATAAAGAGGCAAAATCACCTTCTTGAGGTGCTTGTGGTAAAAATTTATTGTAAAAACGACTGCTGATTTCTTCTTTGAATCCTTGCTTAGAAAGAATGCCCAAGGATGCGATATTGCTAGAGATTTTTGAGTTGATAAGCCATGCGTTAAACTCAGAAGAGAGTGCTTCTTTTAGGTTTGGAAAAGCTTCAAGATGGCATATAATCGCTTCCATCATCACAACACATTCTTGGAGGGATTGAATGGATTTTGGGCGTATGGTATGGATAATGTGTGCGAGTTTTTCAACCGAAGTTTCTGTGCTCTCACTGATAGTTTTGAAAAATTCTTCTATACTCTGTTTCATCCTAACCTCATTTCAATGGAATTTTTCTATGTTCTCTTCATTGTAGCACACTAGGGTAAACCATTGCTTTTTCACTTTACATGTAATGCAAAATGTACTATAATTTTTTAAATTTACGTTAGGAAAAGAGTATGTTTAAAAAAATAGTTGAGATATGTTCAGCGCTTTTGTTTTTACATGTAACGCTTCTTGGAAATGACACAGCACTTCAA
>JAGOZL010000148.1 GCA_018058685.1 Sulfurospirillum sp. | reverse complement strand
AGCGCTTCATTTTGGATATTTTCACCAAAAGTCTCACCGAGCCATCCAAAGCCCTCTTCAATCCATGCCATCGGGATTTCGCCAAGTGTAAAGGTGAGTTGGAAAAGTCCCCACATCAAAAAGATAAAAATAGGGAGCCCAAAGAGTTTATGAATCAAGACTTTATCAATGGCTTGGGTGAAATTTTGAGCTTTGGAACTTTTTACATGTAAGACTTCTGTGCACAATCCTGAAACAAAAGCGCTGTGTTGACGATGGATAACCTCTTCGATGTCATCGCATTCGCAGTAGGTATAAACCGTGCCTAAGGCGTGATTTAAAATCGGTTGAAGCTCGATGTAAAGAGGGTGTTCATGCACCTGTGCGTAGACCTCTTTTTTTTGCCACAATAGCCCAAGTGCCACGGAGCGATTATTGAGATTTGGAAGTGCAAAGTGTTTATCATCTAAAAATTTAACAATGCCTTGAAGTGCTTCTTCCACATGGTCAGTATAGACCATTTTTGGATTTTGAAGCGGATTTTTATTTACATGTAAAATGGTTTCAACGAGCGTTTCAACATTTTCTTTAGTCTTAGAAGAGACTTTCACACACGGAACACCGATGATTTTACTCATCGTTTTTGCATCAATAACAATGCCCTCTTTCACCGCTTCATCGTCCATATTGAGTGCTATGACCATCTTTTTTCCCAGTTCCATCAACTGAGCACTTAACATCAAGTTTCTGTCTAAGTTGGTTGAATCTACGACGTTGACGATTAAATCGTACTCACCTTTCAGTAAAAAATCTTTCGTCACTTTTTCATCAGCAGAAAAATCTTCTAGCGAATAAAGTCCTGGAAGGTCGATAAACTCTAAGGTTTCATCTTCTGTGCTGAGTCTTGCCGTGGCTTTTTCAACGGTAACGCCCGCAAAGTTTCCGATTTTGAGGTTTGAGCCACTGATGGCATTGGCGAGATGACTTTTGCCAACATTGGGTTGTCCCACAAGTGCAATCACAATCTTATGCATGAATCGCCTCCACATTAACACATTTTGCTTCATCCAAACGAAGAGCAATTGAACCTAGACCGATGCCTACTTTAATCGTATTTTTTTGCAATGTGGTCTCCAACACTTCAATCTCTTTTCCCACACTCATACCCAAAGAGGCAAGGCGTTTTTTCAGCGTTGTTTGAGCATTGATACGCACAATCTTCACCTTTTCATTTTTTTGAACTTGCGATAAATCCATAACCGTTTTTCTCCTTAATGTCTTTACATGTAAAACTATCCATGCACCTTAAATATTTATATGCATTGATAACTAATATCGAAATATTAGTCTTAAAAGACTTAATGGTTTATTAATTTGAAAATCGTTATTGATTTTATAAATAGATAATGGCTCAAAAAAACAATTACTAGCTTGTCACCTAAAACTAAAAACCAATCTAAAAAATCATCCTTTAATATATTATAATAACAGTTATCATAATATATTAAGCAAACTATTTCTATAATGCTTCTCATAATTTACAAGGAGTTATATTTATGAAAATCGCCTCAAAACTCATTAAAACAACACTGGCACTAAGCTTCATGGCTTCAAGCCTTCTTGCAAGTGAAATCAACGTTTATTCACACCGTCATTACGATACGGATAAAATACTTTTCAAAACCTTTGAACAAAAAACCGGTATCAAAGTCAATGTCGTGACGGCAAAAGCGGAAGAGCTTGTCTCAAAATTAGAGTTAGAAGGTGCCAATACCCCTGCAGATATCCTTCTTACGTCTGATATAGGAAACCTCTATGAAGCTAAAGAAAAAGCGCTTTTACAACCCATTACCTCTAAAACGCTGGAAGCGAATATTCCTTTACATGTAAGAGACTCTCAAAATGAGTGGTTTGGTCTTACTAAACGTGCACGAATTTTTGTCTACAATCCACAAAAAATCAATCCAAATAACTTGAGTGATTATCTCTCTTTAGCAAAACCTGAGTTTAAAGGAAAAATTCTCACGCGTACTTCAACCAATTCTTACAACAAATCTCTCCTTGCTTCCATTATCGCCAATCACGGTGAAGAAAAAGCCCAAGCATTTGCAAAAGGTTTTGTTGAAAACTTTGCACGCTCCCCTAAAGGAAATGACAGAGACCAAATCAGCGCCGTTGCAGCAGGTGATGGCGATATTGCCATTGTCAATACCTATTATTTAGGCATTATGCTTAATAGCAAAGTCGAGCGTGATGTGGAAACAGCTAAAAGTGTTAAAATCTTTTTCCCTGATCAAAAAGGAAAAGGAACGCATATTAATATCTCAGGTGCGGGGGTAACAAAGTATGCGAAAAATAAAGAAAATGCGATTAAGCTTATTGAGTTTTTAAGTAGCGTTGAAGCGCAACAAATGTTTGCAGAAGCCAACTACGAATACCCTGTCAATCCATCCGTCAAAGCTTCTGGAACCGTTGCTTCATGGGGTGAATTTAAAGAAGATACATTGAGCCTGAACGAAGTGGGTAAATACAACAAAAAAGCGGTTGAAGTCGCTACAAAAGCGAATTGGAAATGAGATTTAAGCCTTACTTAGCCCCTTTAATCGGGCTAAGTATCTCCCTTCCCATCTTTGCACTGATTGCTTATTTTCTTTTCAAAAGCGATTTTTCGTTTGGGCTTTTAAACGCACAAGAACTCCAAAGTTACTTCTTAAATACTCTTTTTTTGACCCTTGGCACTTTTTTTCTTGTCACACTACTAGGCACCATAAGTGCGTATGTAAACGCACGCTTTGAGTATTTTGGACGTCGCTTTTTTGGCATCGCTTTTTTACTTCCTCTGGCATATCCTGCCTATATCTTAGGGTACTGTTATGTCGGTTTTTTTGAGTTTAAAGGCAT
>JAGOZL010000066.1 GCA_018058685.1 Sulfurospirillum sp. | reverse complement strand
AGGGAGGCAATGGGGTTGATCGAGAAGATGAAACGCTTGATTTGGTGATGTTAGGATGGGATTATCGAGGGGAGAGCTTTAGACTATCTGCTGATTTGGGCTACCAAAATCGTCGTTTAAAAGAGACCAGACCGAGTCTTTTTATCTCAGGAATTACGCAGATTCCATCCGCTCCTGATGGAAGCCATAACTGGGCGCAACCATGGACGCATTCGGATGAAAAAGATGTTTTTGGTAGCTTTAGAGGCGAGTATGATTTTAGCCAAAACGTTACGGGTTGGGTTGCATCTGGGTTTAAAAAAGCGGAAGAAGACAATTCCGTTGCAACACTCGTGATGACCAATAACAATGGCGATGGGTATATCTATCGTTTTGATAACGCCAGAGAAGATACGATTTTTACCGCTGAAACAGGGCTTCGTGCAAAAACACACACCAAAGAAGTAAGCCATGACATTGTCTTCTCCGCCAATTACTTTGAATACCATGAGAAAAATGCCTACACATGGCACTCAAACCGTGCTTCCAACCTTTATAACCCAACCTTTTATGCACTTTATGATGATGTTCTTTATTCAGGGGGCGATTTGAACGACCCTAAAGACTTGGGAAGAACACGCTTGATGAGCTATGCGCTAGGCGATACGCTAGGATTTTTTGATGAAAAGCTTTTAATCACGCTAGGAGCGCGTTATCAAGAGATTGATCTTAAAGAGTACTATTATGGTCCATTAACCAGTATGTATAAAGAAGAGCACATCAGTCCATTAGTGGGAATTGTCTATAGACTTTCTCCTGAGATTTCCATCTATGCTAATTACGTTCAAGGTTTAAGTCAAGGTGAGCTTGCCCCTTGGTATGCGGCAAATTCTGGCTCACGGCTTGATCCTTACGTCACGGAGCAGTTAGAAACAGGCATTAAATATGATGCTAAAACCTTAGGTGCAACACTTGCACTTTTTAGCACCACAAAACCTCGTGGTATTACCAATGCGAGCAATGTGTTTGTAGAAGAGGGTGAAAACAGATACAAAGGTGCAGAACTCAGCGCTTATGGTGAAGTAACGGAGGGATTAAAACTCTTAGGAGGCTTCACGCTACTTGATACAGAACAAACCAAGACAGGCAATGCAAGCACAGAGGGAAAAAGAGTCATAGGCGTGCCTGAAGTGCAAGCCAATATTGGGTTTGATTGGCGTGTGCCTGGTGTTGAGGGTTTAAGTCTTGATACCCGTTTGATTTACACAGCAGAAGTGTATGCGGACTCTGCAAATACGCTTAAAGTCCCTAGTTGGGAACGGGTTGATGTTGGGGCAAAATACCAAATGTTATGGGATAAACGCTTAGTGACGTACCGCGCAAGAGTGCTAAATATCGCTGATAGTAATTATTGGGCTTCAAGCGGTGGCTATCCTGACCAAGGCTATTTAGTCTTAAGCGCTCCTCGAACATTTATGCTCAATGTTTCGATGGATTTCTAAAAGCGATGCGTAAAACCATACGTTTTAGATGGCACAGTCAATTTGGGCTCGCGATTGGTTTTTTTATCCTTATCGCGGCCCTTAGTGGCTCTTGTATCGCGTTTTACCATACCTTAGATGAAGCCATAAATCCTTGGCAGGTCAGTCATGTGAGTACGTTAAAGGCATCGCCAACAGATCCGCTTAGCCATATTGAACACATTGAGTCTTTAATAGAGGGTGCAAAAGTAAGTTGGGTGAGCCTTTCGTTAAGCCATCAAAGCAGTTGGCACTATTTTTTGTTTCCGAAAAATATCTCACATCCCATTAAAAACAATGAAGTCTATGTTGACCCTTATGTAGGTGAAGTAAAAGGCATGCGTTTATGGGGAGATATCACGCAAGGGATGACAAATCTCCTTCCTTTTATCTACAAACTACACTATGCGCTTTCTTTGGGCAGCATTGGAGAGTTTATCATGGGCTTAGCCGCACTGGCTTGGCTTGTTGTGCTTATAACGGGGGTTTGGATAACACTTCCTAAAAAAGGGAGTAGCTTTTTTAGCACGTGGAAAAAGAGTTGGAGGTGGCGTTTTCCTGATAATTTTCGAGCGAAAAACTATGCTTTGCATAAAACCGCAGGGTTATGGTTTTTGCCTTTGCTGATACTCATCGCTTGGTCTTCTTTTGCTCTAAATTTGCATGAGTTGCACGAACGGCTTTGGAGTTCATTGCTCAATTTCCAAACAGCGCACGAGCAGATTAAAGAGCTTAAACGTCCTAGACTTTCTCCGAAAATTGGCTGGATAGAAGCTAGAGAAAGAGGAAGAGTGTTGATGAAAGAGCTTTCACAACAAGAAGGTTTTGATATCCAAGAAGAGTCTGCTTTAATGTATGATGCCCTCAAGGGCGTTTACATTTACAGTGTTAAAAGCTCTCGTGATATCGAAAAAGACCATGGTGCGACATCGGTTTATCTGGATGGAAACTTAGGGGTTCTTAAAGCCTCTTATATTCCTACAGGAAAAGCGAGTGGTAATACCCTAAATGAATGGTTAAGTGGGCTTCATAAAGGTAGTATTTGGGGCTTGCCTCATCGCATTGTTTTATCGATAATGGGTGGGGTTGTAGCGTTATTTGCGCTTAGTGGTTTTTATTTGTGGTGGAGACGCACAAAAGAATGATAGTGAAACCTTTATTTATATCATTGATAATCGTAATCAAATTATGGTATACTCCTGAAAAATTATTTTAAAGGATGATACGATGAGTTATAAAGTCTTATGTCTATCGCTTAGTGCGGCTAGTTTTTTATTGGCGAATGAGGCAACGCTCTTAAAAGAGATTACAACCATATCCACAGCAACTAAGTCTGAGAAGCGTGTGGATGGTGTGAGTGCGAGTGTCATTGTGATTGATGAGGAAGATATTGCGCATTTGGGTGCGGAATCGCTTAAGGACATCATCAATCAAACGCCAGGGTTGAATGTTCAGTACGGTACGTTTCCAAGTGCGAGCAGTCTTTCTAAAGGCTCTTTGGTTCTTCGTGGTATGGGTGCAAAAGGCACACTTCTTTTGGTAGATGGCAGACGAATTGCCGGCGAAGTGGCAAATCCTTATGATTTAGATAGGCTTCCTGCCAGTCAAATTGAGCGCATCGAAATTGTCAAAGGTCCCATGAGTACGCTTTATGGTGCTGATGCCACCGGTGGTGTGGTCAATATCATCACCAAAAAGCCTAAAAATGAGCCTGAAGTGGATTTAGGTGTGCGATACGGAATGAATGGAGATGGGGACGATGAAAACAAAAACGCCAACATCGCTGTACGTGGAAAGGTCGATAAATTAGGTTATAGTTTTTACGCCAACGAAACCCATACCACGCCCTACACCCAAAAAGAAAATGGGGATGTGTACGCCAAACAAGGTGTCAACCTCGTTAAACCCTCCGCTCACGCCAATCCTGGTATTAGCACCAATTTACCCAACAGCTACAACAATGTTGATGTAAGCTACCGTGATGAGAGCGATGTTTCCACACAAGGTGGACGTTTGACGTATGATATTAGCGAAGATATTGTTGCTGGGATTGAGTTTAACCATTTTACTGAAAAGCGTGATGGAACCTATTTGAGTTATTTTCACCCTACCGCTTACACCATTCCAGCGTTTAATGTTCCTGTGAATTCGAAAGATGATAACGAACGGCTTGATATTGGAGCTGACCTTAACATTAAAGCGACCGATAATTTAAACCTTCTTTTTCGAGCCTATAACAGTTCGTATGAAAAGCGAAGTACCATCACTGCAAAATACTGGGCACATATGGGCTATGCGTCTGAAGCAGCTTCAGCGCAAAGTGGGATGGATGCCAATGTAGATGTCACCACCTATGAAGCAAGTGCAAACTATCTTTTAACGCCTGAGCACCTTGTGACAATGGGAGTTGAGCGTCGTTTTGAAGAGCGTGAGGGGAGTGTTTTTACCTTAGCCAATACGATGACCTTGAAAAAAGTGGATTATAGTGCGCTCTATGTACAAGATGAGTGGCAAGCGACGAAGGATTTGAGCATTGTTCTAGGCGGTCGTTTTGATGAAATCAGTAACGCCGATAGTAAAGCGACCTTCAAAATAGGTGCAATAAATCGTTTCGATGAAACACTACATGTAAAAGCTAATATCGCACAAGGGTACCGAAGTCCTGATATCAGAGAGCTTTACATCTATAAAAATACCGCCGCAGGTGCACAGCGTGGTGCAACCATCGTTGATGCGAGTGTTGGAAAGCTCAGTGCGTATGATCTTAAGCCAGAATTTTCTACCAGTTATGAACTCGGCATTGGCGGGAATGTAGGAAGTAGAACATACGATGTGACACTCTTTTACAATGATATTGAAGAGATGATTAAAGAGGTTAATAAAGGAAGTTACTACACCTTTGAAAACATCCCCAAGGCTAAAACGTATGGGATGGAAGCTTCGTGGTTGCAACCCTTAAGTGATGCAATTGACTTAAGCCTTGCATGGACGGAGCTAAGATCTAAAAATAAAGAGAGTAGTAAATCGCTTGAATTTATCCCAGAGCGTACTTTGGGTGCGAAGCTAACCTACTCCATGAGCAAAGCCCTCTCAAGTTCTATGGGTATCAATTATATCGGTGAGCAAGATTATCTTAAAACGCAAAACCGTGGCACACCAACACAAAGCCTTGTGGACGCAACTGCGGATGCCTATACGACATTGAACTGGGGTGTGAATTACGCGCTGGATAAGAGCACAACGGTGTATGGAGGGATTCAAAATATCACCGATGAGGGTGTGGATGATGTGCTAGGAAGTAGCAGTGGACGTTACTTCTTTATGGGAGTGAGGGTGAAATTATGATGCGTTTGTTGTGTGTATGGCTAGGGCTTTTAAGTCTTAGCCTCGCCTTTGAAAAAATGGAAAAACTTGTCATTGCAGGACCTGTTTCGAGTATCTCGCATCCGATTTTGCGTTTGATTGAAAGTGGGGCGTTAAACGATGTGGCACACAAAGTGGAGTTTCGCTTGTGGCAAAATCCCGATGAATTGCGTGCCATTCTTTTGAAAAAAGAGGCGCATTTTGTCGCTATCCCTACCAATGTCGCGGCAAACCTTTACACCAAAAAAGAAGACATTAGGCTTATTAGTGTGCCTGTGTGGGGGATTTTGGAGATTATCTCGCGCGATGCACGTTTAAAGCGTATTGAGGATTTTAAGGGCAAAGAGATTGTTGTGCCATTTCGTGCTGATATGCCAGACATCGTTTTGCAAGCATTGATTAAAAAAGTGGGACTTGATGCCAAAAAAGATTTTACGCTTCGCTACGTTCCAAATCCTCCTGATGCGATGCAAATGCTTATCTTACGTCGTGCGGATCATGTGCTGTTAGCAGAACCTGCCACTTCAATGGCGATGCGTAAAACGGGCTCATTTCCTGTCAGCCTCATAGCACCTGAATTGCATCGAAGCTTGAATTTACAAAGCGAATGGGGCAGAGTTTTTGGAGGCGAAGCGAAAATCCCACAAGCTGGTTTGGTGGTTGTGGGACAGATAGACGATGCGCTTATTGCTCGGTTTAACGAAGCGTATGCCAAAGCGCTTGAGTGGTATCAAACGCACCCTAAAGAAGCAGGTATTTTGGTTGAAAAGCACATCAAAATGTTCCAAGCCATAGCGGTGGAAGACTCCATCGCTCATACGCAGTTTGAAGCCAAAAGTGCGCAAGAGAGCAAGGAAGCCTTAGAGTCGTTTTTCAAAATTCTCTTAGAGATTGAGCCAAAACTGTTAGGTGGAGCGCTTCCTGATGAACAGTTTTATTACAAAGGAAAATAGATGAATCTTTTTTTACTCGCCAAGATTGTGCATATCAGTTCGGCTATTTTTTTTATAGGGTGTGTCTATTTTCGCACCCTTATTGTACCTCGCATTGCGCGTGTACTTGGGAAAGAGCGTTTTGAAGAGACAGAAATGGCACTTGCAAAACCCTCGCGTGCGTTTGGGCGTGTGAATAACGCTGTTTTATTGGTCAGTGGGGCGTATTTGTTTTACAGCTATTTTGATGCGCACAATACCTTTTTACATGTAAAAGCAACGCTTGGATTTGCGGTGATTGTCCTGTTTTACAGCGCGCCTTATTTTGTGCCAAAGCTTGCCCAGCGCATCAAAGGATTTAAACGCTATTTTCACCATATCTTGCTTTTGTTGATGCTTTTTATTGTGCTGTTTTCACAGATGATGTTTTTTCAAGGTTAGCGTATGAAATTTTTTATAAAAGTGCTCAAAGACTTTCCATGGTTTTTATGGAGTGGTTGGGGTTCTATCGCTTCAATTTGTCTGTTTCTCTTTCTTTGGGATGTGGGCAATCAGGTTTATGGTGATTTGATTTTGCCCTCTCCAAAGGCGGTGTTTCAAAGTATAGGTGTCCTCTTTGGTGATGCTTCTTTTCAAAATGATTTATTTTTGACCATCAAGCGAGGGCTTTTTGGCTTTGGTGTTTCGCTTGTTTTAGGAACGATTTTTGGACTTTTGGCAGGATTTTTTGTAACCGCTTCGGTGATGAGCCGACCGATTGTCACCATTTTGGTGGGGATTCCTCCGATTGCGTGGATTGTGTTGGCGATGATTTGGTTTGGACTTGGGGATATGACGGTGATGTTTACCATCATCATCGCCTCTTTTCCCATCGTTTTTGTAGGAGCGCTTCAAGGCAGTCGGACGATTGAGGGGGATTTGAAAGAGATGATGGACAGCTTTGGGATTGGTTTTTTTCAAAAGGTGCGGGATTTATACTTTCCGCACCTTTTCTCTTACCTTTTTCCCTCATGGGTTAGTGCTTTGGGAATGAGCTGGAAAATCGTCATTATGGCGGAGTTGTTAAGTAGCAGTGATGGTATCGGTGCATCACTAGCGATTGCTCGAAGTCATCTTGATACGCACGTGGCATTGGCTTTGGTAAGCGTCATGATAGGCGTGCTGTTTTTTGTGGAATACATCATCTTAGAACCGATGAAAAGGGAGATAGAATCATGGCGCAATTAGATGTGGAAAAGCTTAATTTTTATTTTGGATTTACACAGATTTTAAAAGAGATTGATTTTACGCTACAACGCGGGAAAATCATCAGCATCGTAGGCCCTAGTGGTGGAGGAAAAACCACGCTTTTAAAATTGTGTGCGGGACTTTTGGATGTGGTGGAAGGCGAGGTGAAGAATAGCTTTAAAAGCAGTGCATTTGCGTTTCAAGACCCAAGACTTCTTCCTTGGAAGAGTGCTTTGGAGAACATCATGATGCCTTTACATGTAAAAATGAAACCCCAAAACCTGCGTGCTAAAGCGATAGAACTAGCGCTCAAATTTGGGCTTGAGCAGAATGATTTAATGAAGTACCCAAAGGATTTAAGTGGGGGGATGAGACAGAGGGTGAGTTTTGCGCGCGCACTCATTGGTGAGCCAGAACTTTTGTTTTTGGATGAGCCTTTTTCAGCACTGGATATTGGGCTTAAAAAGGAGCTTCAAAGCTTTGTGTTAGAGGCGTGTGCGCAAAAAAATATGAGTGTTCTTTTTATCACGCATGATTTAATGGAGGCAATTAAACTCAGCGACACCATTTTACTCTTAAAAAGTGACCCTGGTGAAATCGTCGCACACTATGAGATAGATGTCCCTCAGCACCTAAGAGACGATGTGTTTGTCTTTTCTCAAACCAAGGTTTTTTTAGACGACGCGGTGATTCGTGAAACATTTGAGATAAAGGTGAGCGCATGAGTCAGCAAAATGCAACAAAGCATTATAAATTTTATCCCGATGAGAAAAATGTACCTCCTTTTCTAGCCTACGGATTTCGACCTATTTTTTTAATGTTGCCGTGGTACATGGTAGTGAGTATGCTTTTATGGGGATTGGTCTTTCAAGGAGCGTTTAGTTTTCCGTGGATGAGTGATGTCCTTTCGTGGCATATTTACGAGTTTTTATATGGCGTTGGGTTTGCGGGGATTATGGCGTTTATCTTTACGGGGCTTCCTGAGCTTTACCCTGGATTAGTGCCGATTGTGGGAAGGCGGTTGATTTGGATTATGGCGCTTTGGGGTGCGGGGCGTGTTGGTTTTTGGTTTATGGATATTTTAGGCATTTGGGTCGTTGGAGCGCTCAATCTTGCGCTTTCACTTTACATTATCGTATGGGCATTTAAGCCTGTGGTGCTTGATCCGTTACAACGCCATGCGAGTATCGCTTATACCATTGTTGCCCTAAGTGTGCTTCAAGGATGGTTCTTTTTAAGTCTTGGTGGGTATGTTAAAGGTGATAGTTTAGCCATTTTGAAAGTGGCTTTGGGGGCGTTTATGGTGCTCATATTGCTCGCTCTTCGCAGGGTCAATATGGAAGCCATCAATGAAATCCTGACTCATGAGAAGATTGATGATGTGTTGGTCGCAAAGCCTTATCGTTACAATTTGGCGGTTTTTATGGTCATACTTTTCACTGTGATGGAGTTTTTCTTCCCTTCTCATACAACACTTAGTTGGCTTGGTTTTGGCGCTGCAGCAGCGATTTTTGGGATTTTAAACGACTATAATCTGCCTTATTCAAAGATTTTATTCAAACCCTTTACCCTCTATCTTAGCTCTATTTGTATCGCAATGGCGCTTGGTTATGGCTTTTTAGGATGGAGTGCGCTCATGGGGTTGGGAATGGAAAATCATTTTCGCCATTTTTTAAGTGTGGGAGCCTTTGGGCTGAGCTTTTTTGTGGTGATGGTCATCATCGCTTATGTGCATACAGGAAGGATGCTTCGCTCCTACCCGTGGATTGCGTTAGGCGTGGTGATGCTCTGTGCTTCAACTCTGCTTCGTGTGGGTGTGGCGTTTTATCCTGAGTATTATGGCGCGTTGATGGGCAGTTCGATTGTGCTGTGGATGATACCTTTTATTCTCTATTTCTTTAAGGTACGCACCTTTTTACTGAGCCCAAGAGCAGATGGTATCAAGGGGTAAAATCCCCTTGATTACTCTTTGGTAAAATGAAAGCGAAAGTGCGTTCCGTGATGCACTGTGTAATCAAGCTTTCCTTGAAGTTGGTTACGCACGATACCTTCAATGAGTTGCATGCCTAGCGTGGTTTGCGACGCCCATGAAAATGTCTCGCTTAAGCCCTTACCTGTGTCACGCACTTCCAATAAGCAGTGATGTTCTTTACATGTAAAACCAATAAAAATCTCCCCACCCTTTTTGTCAAAAGCGTGTTTGATGGCATTGGTCACGCATTCGTTGATGAGCAATCCGCACGAGAGCGCTTGCTCGATGCTTAAAAAGTGTGGTTCGCTCTTTACATGTAAAACGATGTTGGCAACACCTGTGGCATACGTTTGGCGCATGTTCTCGACCAAACCTTGCATGTAGGTATCAAAACAAATCTCTTTAAGACTGTTTGATTGGTAGAGTTGGCGATGCAAAAGCTCAATGGCGTAGA
>JAGOZL010000147.1 GCA_018058685.1 Sulfurospirillum sp. | reverse complement strand
ATGACATCTTGCCCTTTGTATCTATCCCATTTCTCGCAAGAACTTTTACTTCTATCGATGATTTCGTCAAAATTAAACATGCTTTTCCTTTATTTCAAGGAAAAAATTGTAACATAATTTCCCAAATGAGACTTTACATGTAAGGACAAAAAATGACCTACGTCATTATTGGTGCGGTTTTAATCCTCTTTTATTTTTTAACTAAAAATTACAATGCCAACGACTATCAGCACATTCGTCTTGATACAAAGCAAACACTCAAAGGTGACTTAAGTGAACACGAAGCAGGACTTTTGGTGGCACTCATGGCAAAAGTGGCTAAGGCAGATGGTCGGGTGTGTGAGCTTGAAGCGGAGCTTTTAAAGCATACCTTTAGTGACATTGCCCGTGTGTTTGAAAACACTGAAGCGATTCGTGAGGAGTTAAAAGCTCTTTATGCGCGAGAAATGCAAACATTTGATAACACGTTGATTGTCTCTCAAAAATACCTCAAACTGACACGAACGGATTATGCAAAACGTCTTAAAGTGATGGAATATCTGCTCAACCTTGCATTCATCGATGCGAGTTTTTCCAAAACAGAGTTTATGATATGTGAAGACATCGCAAATGCTTTAGAGATTAAGCGAGCTGATTTTGAACGACTTATTGCTTCGTTTGAGCAGTTTTACGCCAATAAAGCAAGCCAAAAAGCTTTTGGTATACAAAAAGCCTATGATATCTTGGGTGCACAGGAGAGTGACGATATGGAGAGTATCAAGAAAAAGTACCGTGCATTGGTGAAAGAGTATCATCCTGATATTTTGATGGGGCAGGGGAAAGAGCAAAGCATTATTGATGCGGCAACGACGAAATTACAAGAGATTAATGAAGCGTATGAGATGATTAAAAAGGAAAAAAGTTAATGTTATCCAGTCCCTTTGAAAAACACACCTTAAGTATGTCTGTTTTGATGACACCCGATAAAGCCAATTTTTCAGGCAATGTACACGGTGGCGATATTTTAAAATATTTAGACCAAGTGGCATATGCGTGTGCATCACGCTATTGTGGGCATTATGTTGTGACGATGTCGGTGGATCAAGTGTTATTTAAACACGCCATTCCTGTAGGCTCTTTAGTCACGTTTCTTGCCAGTGTTAATTATACGGGCAGAACATCCATGGAAGTGGGGATTAAAGTGATTGCTGAGGATATCCAAAAAGGAATTGCAACACATACCAACAGTTGTTTTTTTACGATGGTAGCCATTGGAGACGATAAAAAACCCATCCCCGTTCCTCCTCTTAACCCTCAAAGTGAGGTTGAAAAAAGACGTTTTCACGATGGGGCACGTCGAAGAGAGTTAAGGCTTCACGGGTGTTCACCGCTGTGAAGCCTTTAAGAGGTTATATACTAGAGTTCTGATTCGATCAGCTCTTTGAGCTCTTGGTAACCAAAACGTTTCAGTGGTTTGCCATTAACAAAAAAATCTGGTGTTTTCATGACACCAAGAGTGTTAATATCTTCCATATCTTGCTTAATATTAGCGGCAACTTCTGGACGTTTCATATCATCACGCAATTTTTCAAGGTCAAGCCCAGCTTCTGGTAACAGTGGCCACACTAAAGCGACATTGACTTTGTGGTTGCGTGTCCATGAACTTTGGTATTTGTACAAGACTTCGAGTGTTTCAAGGTATTTGTTTTGAAATTTTGCCGCCTCTAGCATTTGCACGACATAATACGAGTCTGTGTGAAACGGTGCATGGCGAAGGACGAGTTTAATTTTATTAGGGTTTGCTTTCATGATATCTTTGACAAAAGGGTAAAAGTTACGACATGTCTCACACGCCGGGTCAAAGAACTCTACCACAACAGTTTTAGCGTCAGGATTTCCCACAACATAAGCGTAAGGACGTACTAAAGTGGTATTGGCTTGTGCCGATGGTGTTGTGTCCATATTCTTATAAAGATAGCTTCCTCCAAAATAAAGAAGCGCTAAGATAGCTACGCTAAGTAGGATAATGGTCTGTTTTTTCATTTATTTTACCTTTCGTTTAAAAATAATCAGCAGTATTAAAACCATAACAAATGCAACAAGAGAGAGAAACTGAATGGTGATGAAGCCAAACCAGTTGATATAATCACTCGTACAGGAAACACCTTGAGAACACGGTTGAACGGATTCAGGCAAAATCTTGTAATAGAGTAGATTATGATAGATGGCGAAGAAGAGCCCGATGAGTGTTAAAGGCATAGCGTAGCGTGTGACAGTGGTGTCTAAAGGGAAAAGCCCAACCAATAAAATGACGACTAAAGGGTACATACAAATACGCTGATACCAGCACATAACACACGGTGGAAACATCATCACTTCGCTGAAAAAAAGGCTTCCAACGGTTGCGATGGTTGCTACAAGCCAAGCAAAAAAGAGTAACGTCCAAGCCGTTGAAGAGACGTTTTTTTCTGTGGACATACATTAAATCCTTACATCTGATTTTGGATTGCGCAATAGTAGCGTAAATTGTTTAATGGTTCCTAAATGGTAACTTTTGTACAATAAAACAATTATTTACATGTAAAAAGGAAAGTGTGTGAGAGCATTAATCAGTGTTAGCGATAAGACGGGTATTGTAGAGTTTGCGAAAGATTTGGAAAGCCTTGGATGGGAAATTGTTTCTACGGGTGGAACCTATAAACTACTAAAAGAAGAGGGCATCAAAGCATTAGAAATTTCAGAAGTGACGAAATTTCCTGAGATGTTTGACGGTAGAGTCAAAACACTCAACCCTATGATTCATGGAGGGATTTTACACCGAAGAGATGTAAGCGCTCATGTAGAAGTAGCAAAAGCGCATGGGATTGTGGGCATTGACTTGGTGTGTGTGAATCTTTATCCGTTTAAAGAGACGATTGCAAA
>JAGOZL010000146.1 GCA_018058685.1 Sulfurospirillum sp. | reverse complement strand
TCCATAATCTAAGCCTAAATGATTTGTATCATAATGATCTCTTACCTTTTCTACAATAGGAGAAACAAACTTTTGATATCTAGGATCATTTACATCATTATTATGGTTTTTATATCTTTCTTTTTCTTCTTCTTGAGATAAATAATCTAAAGGGTCCAACATGACTGAAAAACAGTTGTCACATTTATAATATTTCTTATTTTTAATTTTGTACAATAACTTTGTTCTTGAACTGCAAAGCGAGCATTGGATAGATTTTATCAATTGATTCACCGCTTTCTATAAGTGGATTTCACCTTCATCTCACTCATATGGCTGTGTGTTTTCAGCCCTGTATTGTCCTTATATTTTAAATTCATACTATCCCTTATTTGATTGGTTAAAATATTTTTTTGCACATTATAGGGAGTCTTATCATTAAAGTAAAGTGCCTTGGAGTTGATGATTTTCCCAGTTTTTTTGTCTGTAATAATAGGCACAAAACCAATATGCTTCTTGTTAGCTCGATGGTAGAGCTTCTCTAGATGCATAAAACCATTATAAATCTCGCCCATTATTTGACCATCATCATCATATTCAGCATCAGGAAAAATCATGACTTGCTTTCCTTGATTTAGTAAATCAATACTCTGTGTTAAAGTTTTTGTGATTTTTCTTGATTCTCTATAAACAGGAATTGCTTTTGCTGATTTTATCAATGGTGGAATGAAGAGACCACAAAGAACTGCCATTATAAAGGCAAGTATCTTTGGTAATTTTATGATTTTTTTAAAAGTATGTTGATAATACATGTTGAAACATTCTTTAAAAGTAAAAAGGTGAGAAACCACCCAAAAATGAACTGAATCTGGTAGATATAGCATACAAGAGACTGGACCATAGAAATTTTGATGATGTCCTACCAATACATTTTCTTTTGAAAATATTTTTTTATCAACCATCACTTCTCTTTTCATAAAACAAGCAAGAATTTTTCTTACCACTCTAAAGTATATGCCTTTTGTTTTTTTAGATGAATTTTCCCTAAAAACCCATCTCATCTGAGTTTGATAACTAAAAATACCCAAGGAAATATCGGATATCGTTTTTGCTATAACCTCATTGATAGCAAAAACATCATTGATAATATAAATCATGCTGGCCGATGAAGTTAGAAGGCCTAACCAAAGAATATAATATTTTATTAGATAGCTTCTCTTCTTACTGTTTCCTCCCAAAAAAAGCACTTTGTTGAGCCTGAAATTAACAAGTGATGACAGAATACGAGCCGTTACACTTGCCATTAAAATAGCCATTCCCGTTCCAAAAATAGGTTTTGCAAAAAATAGTATGATTGCAAATATACTAAGATCAAGCATTGCAGATAATCCAAAATTTCTAAAGTAGGTCGCAGCTTTTTTAAAATGGATTCCCATCACTTTAGCTGAATACATAGCTTTTTCTCACTCTCACTTTATGATTGTGCTTCTGTTTTTTTTTATGGTGATTTTTTTTATTTGATTTTTCCCCATACATCCGGACACCAGTATGTTCTGTTTCTTTCCAGTCAACCGTCTTCTTAAATAGAGACACTGTTTGTAATGGAATAAAGCTAATCACAAAAAGTGGGTAGAGCAAAATGCCTGCAATCACATTTCTCGAAAATTTCAACCGTTTTTCAAAAAATAAAACGATTAGGGCCGTGGATAAGATATATATATATCCTGTTAAAATGGTCATGGGTAAAGAGTGAATAAAAGCCATTGGTCTATCTATTATTCCTAGCAATAGGACAAATGGAATCACTGCTTGAATATAGGCAAAAGTAAATTGTATCAGAGTGTCTAGCGAATATTTTGCACTTTCTTTCCGAAACAATCCCCTTATTAAATCATTAAATTTCAATACCAGTACCTGCATGATACCACTCATCCAACGCTTTCGTTGAATCAAAGATGTCATAAACCCAAGAGATTGTTCATCATAGGTGATGGCATCTTCACAAAATCCTATTTTTTCTCCACGGGCAGCACAAATAGCAAAGAACTCAGCATCTTCTGTTATTGTTTCTGTCTTAAATCCATCGATTTCTCGCAAAAAGTCACTTGTTACCGCAAAGCCTGTCCCAACTAGTCTCGCCGAAAGTCCTATCCGAACCCTTGCTCTATTCAAAAACAAATTAGCAGTACAAAAATGTATATCATAGCACATTGCAACCCATGAATCCTCGCGATTTTTTGCAAATATTCTGCTCTTTGCTACTCTTGAACCATTGCAAAGTGTTTTATTCATTGATGATACAAATTCTGGACACGCTTCATTGTCTGCATCAAATACTAAAAAGGCATCATATTGTTTGTCGCTTTTTAATAATTTATCTGTTGCAAACCTTAATGCATCGCCTTTATAATTCACATTCTTTGGTGCTTCCATAACATAAGCACCCGCAGTTTTTGCAACCTCTGCTGTATTGTCCGTACAATGATTTGGTATTACAAAGACATCTATTAATTCCTCAGGGTATTCTTGATGCTTTAAACTATCAACAATTCCTGAGATACAGTTCTCCTCATTTCTTGCTGCAATAAGCACTGCAAATCTAAGCTTTTTATTGGTTTCTTTTTCTTTCTTTTTCCCAAATATTGAAAATATAGATATAAAGATAAAATATATAGCATATATTTTACATAAATTAATAAACCAAATGTAAATGATCTCTAGCATATCAATATCCTTCCTTGATTAATTTAATACTAGTAAAACTAATATTATGTCTATAAAATAAAACCCTGAAGGCTTTTCCAAAAGACCCTATAAGACACAAATTGACTAGTTATATATATTCCCTAAATTCCACGTGTGTTTTTTATTAGCTTCAAAAATCACTATTTCACGAAGAATTTAGACTGCTTCTCACACATTGTAACATTATTTACAACCACCTTTCAATCATTTTTGATAAATCATTGATT
>JAGOZL010000065.1 GCA_018058685.1 Sulfurospirillum sp. | reverse complement strand
AAAGCTCTTTTTCTTTAGCACTTAAAGCATTGAGCAAATTTTCATCAATCATTTTGATTCCCATCAACTTCAAAATTATTTGTAAAGGGTATAATACCCAAAAAGTTTTGGATGAAGAAGTGAAAGAGATACGTAAAAACATCATCAAAGATAAAAATATTCTCTATTTTGATTATACCGCATCAGGGCAGGCATATAAGCCTATCGAAAAAGAGATTTTGACAATTTTAAAAACCTATGCCAATACTCATTCTGAAGTGGCAACCAGTGCGGTTAAAACAAGTGAGCATTACGCTAAGGCACGGAGTGATTTGAAACAAGCCTTAGCCATTGATGAGCGTTTTTATGTGCTGCCTTGTGGCACGGGAGCAACAGGAGCGATTAAAAAATTTCAAGAGTTGATGGGGATTTATATCCCGCCTCGTACGCTAAAACGCTTTACATGTAAACCATCTTCCATTCCTGTTGTTTTTATTGGTCCGTACGAACATCACTCTAATGAACTCAGTTTCAGAGAGGGGCTATGTGATGTGGTGCGTATACCTTTGGATATGAATGAAAATATTGACTTTGAGTATCTTGAAAAAGAGTTACAAAAGGCGCAAGGGAGGGAGATTATTGCCTCTTTTTCGGTTGCTTCCAATGTGACGGGAATTTTAAGTGATTATAGGCGTTTGTACACGCTCATAAAAGCGTATGGGGGTACTTTATGTTTGGATGCCGCGGCTGCATCACCGTATATTAACATCGATTGTAACTACTATGATGCACTTTTTTTATCTCCGCATAAACTTTTAGGCGGTGTTGGGTCTTGTGGTTTGTTGGTCATTAAAAAAGAGTTATGCACTGAAGCAAAACCAACGTTTGCAGGGGGTGGAACAGTTGCGTATGTTTCACGAACATCGCATAATTTTCTAAGTGATTTTGAGATGATTGAAGATGCGGGAACGCCGGCTATTTTGCAATTCATTCGTGCATCATTGGCTTACAATTTGCGCAATGAAATTGGGCTTGATAAAATTCATGAAAAAGAAGAAGAGCTCAAATTTTATTTTGGTTCACGGGTGAGAAGTATTGAGGGGGTTAAACTGTATTGTAAATATTCTCAAGAGAAGCTTCCGATTTTTTCACTCAATTTTGAAGGTGTTAGCCCCTATGCTATTTCAAAATACCTCTCTGAACAATACGGCATTCAAACCAGAGCAGGGTGCAGTTGTGCGGGACCTTATGGGCATGATTTGCTTGAGTTAGAAGATGGGCAAAGCTTTAGTGAAAAGCCAGGATGGCTTCGTGTTTCTATCCATTATACGCATACAAAAAAAGAGATTGATATCTTGCTTAAAGCTCTTCAAGAAGCACTAAGAGCACTTCGAAAATAGCGTTTAAAAACAGCGCTTCCAAAAGGTACGAGAGAGCATCATAAAGACGGTGTAGCATTCTAAACGACCGATAATCATTGCCGCTGAGAGTATGAGTTTATCATACCATGAGAAAAAAGAGTAGTTATCTGTAGGCCCTACTTCTCCAAGACCAGGTCCTATATTACCAACCATAGAAATAGATGCGGTAAAAGCTGTTAAAAAGTCAAATCCTCTGGCATAAAGATACATAAAGAGTAAAAAGAGTGTGAGGATATAAAGGGCAAAAAAGCCAAAAATAGCGTTGATAATGGAGCTTCGTATCTGTTTGTCGTCAATGAAGATAGAGGTAATGACATCAGGTTGCAAAGAGCGTTTAATCTCTAATGCAATGTTTTTAAAGAAAAGCACATAACGAATAATCTTAACACCGCCTGCGGTTGATCCAGAGTTTGCGCTCATCATCATGGCAAGTATTGAAATCATCAACGCAAATTGCCCCCATGTTTCATAATCAGTTGACATAAAACCTGTTGTAGTTGCTAGCGAAGTAATGTTAAAAAAAGAGTGCATTAAAGCATCGTGAAAAGAGTCAATACTTTCATTGTAATGAATGATTGCCATTGCAAAGGAAAGAAGGACAATAAGACCTAAATACCATTTGACTTCTTCTGTGTTGTAGCAAGTTTTATCCCCTTTAAAAAAACGAATATGTGCTAAAAAGTTAATACCTGCAATAATCATAAAAAATGTCGTTATCCAAATAATGGCTTTACTGTCGAAATAGCCAATAGAACTGTTTTTGGTTGAAAATCCACCGGTTGAAATGGTACTCATTGCATGGTTAAGTGCATCAAACCCATCCATACCAAAAAGCCACAAAAGAGAAAAATCAAGCAGGGTAAAGATAATATAAACTGCCCAGATACGCGTTGCGGTATCTTTGATTTTAGGGGTAATCTTATCCATAGAAATACCCGTAGATTCTGCTTTAAAAAGACTTAAAGAGCCACTAGGGTTAATCAAAGGCAGAAGACCAACACCTAAGACGATGATACCAATACCACCAAGCCAATGCATTAAGCTTCTATGAAATAAAATAGACTTTGGTAGGCTTTCAACATCGCCATAAATACTAGCCCCTGTAGTTGTGAAACCACTGATAGCTTCAAAAAAAGCGCTTGCAGGATCGGCTGAGGTATAAAGCACCATAGGAATGGCACCTCCTACACCAAGGAGAATCCAAATAAAGTTAACAGAGATGATGCTCTCTTTAATCCCTAAAACCATCTCATCATTTTTTAGAATCAAGTAGATGGAAAGGTTTATAATAAAAAGTGCAAACATGGAGAGGGTATAGATAAAGACATCTTCATCGTAAAAAAAGCCTATTAACGGAGGAAGTAAGAAAAGAAAAAAAACAACCAATCCAACGGCAGAGACAAATTTAAAAATACTTTTGATACTCATAAAAGATTAAGCACCTTGCTGAAGCCATTTAGCAACAACTTCAAAATCACTCTCTTTGGTGAAAGCAACAATGACATCATCTCTTTCAAATTGTGCAATAAGCCTAAATTCGTAGATATCGTTGTCACGGATGATGATAAAATGACCACGCTCATCGACTTTATCCGGCAATGCAGGTTTTGTTCCTAAAAGTGAAGAGTGAGCATCAACTTTGCGTAACAGCACAGCACCTTCTCCCCCACAAAACTTTTTTTGCATAAATTGACCATTGGTTTCAATGCGCTCTAAAATAGAGTAATACGCATTGATTTTCTCTCCTCTTACCACTTCAATGTTAAGGTTTCGCATTAAAGAAGAGTAGGCAATATCATTGTTAATACCAATGATTTTCTTTATCCCTTTTTGCTTTGCTTCTATACATTTTGTGATATTGTACTCATCGTTTTTTGTTGCAGCGATGAACATGTCGGTATCAAATCGCGTTTTATTCACAATGTGATCGGCGTCGTAATTGGTTTTTAAAACCGTTGCTTTATTTTTAAGTTCGATGTTGGCTTTTCGGCACAATTCAATGTTTTTATCCATAATCTGAACTTCAATCCCTTTTTTCAAAAGCACTTTTGCAATTTCGACCCCTAAAGAGTCTGCTCCAAAAATAACACAGCTCTTGATGGGCACCGTTTGTTCATTAAACTCACAGACACTGGAACGTAAAGAGTTGATAGCATTTGGAAAAGCAAAAAAGTAAATCAGATCATGCGGGAGCATCGTCTCTGCTGGTTTTGGTACAAAAAACTTCTTGGCTCTTTCAATCCCTGCAATAGCGACTTCTCCACTAATTTCTCCAATAAATGTCGAAATCATACGTGGTTGAAAATCCTCTTTGAGACGGATTGAGATGAGAAGAGCTTTCGTGTATTCAAAGGCTTTTGCATTGTGTGCGTGAGAAAAATCTACAAGGTATTTAAAGGGTTGTGCCGCCTCGTAAGAGGGGACAATGGTGTCGTGGATATTGAGTTTTGATTTAACTTGATCACTGGCGAAAAAACTATTTTTAAGACGGATGATTTTTCGCTTGACGGTAGCGATATTGTCAATAATCAAAGACGAAAGAAGATTGACTTCATCAGAATCGGTGACGGCAATAAAAAGGTCAACATTAGGATTGATGCCAAAATAGGTATGAGGGTTTTCGATATTTCCACAAATGCCTAAAACATCTAAATTTTCTTGAATATTTTGAATGGCGTATTCGTTTTGATCGATGACCGTAACATTATTGTGCACCATGAGATGTTTGGCTATACTATAGCCAACTTTTCCAGCTCCTGCTATGATAACTTGCATGACCCTACTTTACATTTTTTTTGACAAGGGACTAATTCTATCACAATTATCACTAAAAAGAGATGACGTTAAATTGAATGAAATTACTTTTGCGTATTTTGCTCAATATACTGTTTCATGCCCTCAGTGTATTGATCTCGTAGACTGTTTGTAAAAGCAGCAGCTCGCTTTGCATCTGTCATGGTCACCAGTGCTTCATCACCAAACTTATCACTGATTTTGCTGATATCATACGCAAGTTTTGATTTTTCATTGAGCTTTGTAAGTGCTTTGTAAAATGCGTCGTCTATCTCCTTATTTTTTAGTTTATCATTTTGATAGAGATAAAAAGCGACTTTATATACTTCGTCTTTATCACTGCTGTAAACTTCAACATAATCGATAGTATCATCTAGAAGTTTCACATTGAAATATTTTTGATCTTTTGTGATACATGAAAATGCAGTGCATTTAAAACCATTAGACTCTAAAAAAGCGCGGTCTTTACCGATAAGGTCATCTAAAAAGCCTGCAGACAAACCAATATGAGCAAATAAAGCCGTGAGGAAAAAAAGTTTTTTACACATGCTATAGACCTTTTTACAAAGTTTAAGAGGTGGTGGGTCCTGAGTGACTTGAACACTCGACCACCCCGTTATGAGCGGGGTGCTCTAACCAACTGAGCTAAGGACCCATTTTTGGGTCTGAAATTCTACTCTTTAAAAGGTTAAAAGAGCTTTAAAGTCTCTTTTTGGATGATGTGGTTAAAGAGTGTATTTAATAGAGCGATAGGTTGGGTCAAACCGAAAAGCAAGTAAATTCTCCAAAATACCAAAGAGGGCAAAGAAGGTGATAAAACTGCTCCCTCCGTAACTAAAGAAAGGCAATGGAACACCAACAACAGGAGCGAGTCCTATGGTCATAGCAATATTAACACTCATATAGAAAAAAATAAGCAAAGAAATACCACTTGTGATAACTTGAGCAAAAGGGTCGTCTTTAAGTTTATAATTTAGCGTCATAAGATGGACAATTAAGAGGGCATAAAGTCCAATGATACCAAGCGCTCCCCAAAATCCAAAACGCTCCACGGTATAAGCAAAGATAAAATCACTGGTTGAAATGGGAAGGAACTTGTAGTGTGTTTGTGTTGCTTCGTCTTTATCTTTACCACTCAAACCACCTGAGCCAATCGCAATAATGGATTGTTTGACATGGTAACTTGGGGTTTCGGAGAGAAAATCAGCAATACGTTTTTTTTGATAATCGTGCAAGCCATTGTACAAAATAGGGCTGGCAAGTCCTATGAGAATAGCTAAAGAAATCCAAATCTTTTTATTGACACCAATAACAAAGAGCGTTCCATACCCTAAAAGAAGTAAGATAAGAGCTGTTCCTAAATCAGGTTCTTTTGCAATAAGAATAAAAGGTAATAAAATATAGAAGCTTAGTCTTATAAAATCTTTCCAACCGTACCCCTTTTCTTCAGGAGGGTTTTGTTTGATAAGATAGGCTAGCATCAAAATAAAAGCGGGTTTGAAAATTTCTGAGGGTTGGATAGTAAAGTGAACAAAAGGAATCTCAAGCCAACGCTTAGCGCCTAACTTCGCAATACCAAAGAACTCCACACTGATAAGAAGCGCGATAGTAATCCAATAAAACAAAGGAATGAGCCACTCGATTTTTTTAAGAGGTGTCAGAAAAAAAATAAAAAAAGCAGCAATGCCAACGGAAAAATAGACGAGTTGTTTGTTTGCTAGCATTGTATTTGCTTCAGAGATAAGATAATAAGAGATAGCGATGATAGGAATGACGAGTATAGGAATTAAAAAATCAAAATGTGTTACTATACGCCTATCAATTTGAAACACAATATCTCCTTTGCCATTTTTCAAAAAATGAAGTATATCAAAAATAGAGGAACATAGATTAAATGGAATTTACATGTAAAGAAACAAGCCGATTAGACAGTGCAATGAGTGAAGCACTAGGCCTTCCTCGAAACCAAATCGAAAAATTGATTAAAAATGTGGGCGTTAAAATTAATGGTAAAAAAGTTTGTAAAAGTAGTTTTAAAGTCAGTGATGGTGATGTGATTTGCTATGAATACGTTCAAGCAGAACAAGGAAGTCCAAGCTATCCTGTTGATTTTGATGTGGCCATTTTATACGAAGATGAACATCTTTTAGTCATCAACAAACCTCCCTTTCTCACCGTTCATGGAGCTCCAAGTGTGAAAGAAGCAACGCTTGTTGATTGGTTACATGTAAAAGGTATTTCACTCTCAACACTCAGTGGCGAAGAGCGACATGGGATTGTGCATCGCATCGACAAAGAGACCAGTGGTGCTTTGGTGATTGCTAAGACAAATGAAGCGCATGTTGAACTCTCAAAGCAGTTGGAAGATAAGAGTATGGGACGATATTATGTTGCTATCATTGACCAAGCTTTAAAGGAGAATACGGTTGTTGATTTGCCTATTGGAAGAAGTACTAATAATCGCCTTAAAATGGATGTCATAAAAGAGGGGCGTGCAGCAAAAAGTGCTTTTTGTAAGCTCTCGTTAGCGCGTGATGGTAAGAAAGAACTGATTGCGGTTAAGCTTTTTACAGGACGAACACATCAGATAAGAGTACACCTCCATGCCCTCTCTCGTCACATCTTGGGGGACAGTTTATACGGCTTTAAGAGCCAAAATGGTACAATCCCAAGAGTTATGTTACACGCTTACATGCTCTACCTCATTCATCCTTTCACAAAAGAGCCACTTATCGTACGTGCCCCTTTGATGGATGATTTTAAAGAGGTGTTAGCACACTATTTTAATCAGGAGGAATACTATGAAAAAATTGAATCTTATAGCATCTCTGAGTGTTTTGATACTGTTGATCAGTGGTTGCGAAAAAACGCTTGAAACGCCAAAACAGCCTCAAATAGACGCGACGCTTCCTCGTATCGAGACGATTCGCACATTGCCAGATATCACAGAAATTGGATTTGAATGGACACCGATTTATGGGGATCGTGTTGAAGGTTATAACATTTATCGTATGGATGGCAGTGCTATGAAAAAAATTGCAACCATCAATGACAAATACATCTCACACTATGTCGATACAAAGCTAACTCCTGATACGCAGTACAGCTACCGTATGGCAACCTTTTCAGTCGATAAACGTGAATCAGAACCAAGCCCGATTGTGACCGTGACAACGACAGGAACCATCGAGTCAGTGCCTTTTCTTAAAGCAATTACGGGACTTCCAAATCGTGTCAAGTTGGTATGGAGACCGCATCCGATGGAACGTGTGGAAACGTATATTATTGAGCGCAATGAGTTTAAATCTACAAAATGGGAAGAAGTCGGTAAAATCGAAGGTCGTTTAAATGCAGAATATATCGATAAAGATTTGAGAGATAACTATGTCTACCGTTATCGTGTCAAAGTTAAAACCTTTGATGGCATCATCTCAAAACCCAGTGATATCGTTGAAGCACACACCAAGCCTTTACCAAAGCCTATTATGGGAATAAGTGCGACCAATAATTTACCTAAAAAGATTGTATTAAGATGGGAGCCTGCTCAAGAGAGTGATTTTTCGCATTATAAAATTTACCGCTCAAATAACTCAACGCTTTTTTTTAGTTACCATGGCAAAACAAAGAGTACTGAGTTTGAGGATTTAGTGAGCGAGAATGGTAAAACGTATTATTATAAAGTAGTGGCTGTTGATGTCGATGGTTTAGAGTCGAAACAATCTGACAATCCAATCACTGGTTCTACATTAGGGGCATTAAGTGCTCCAACGGTGAGTAGTGTGAAACATGACGGACGCTCAATTTACATCACATGGAATGGTGATGAAAACGCGGTCAAGTATACTGTGACACGAGAATTTAATGGTAAAAAACAGAGTTTTACAGGTATTTTTGAGCCTAATTACCATGATATGGATACAGCACCAGGTGTCAACTATAAGTACAATATTATTGCTATTGATAAATTTGGTATCGCATCAAAGCCCTCCGATAGCGTTATGATTACGATTCCAAAGGAATAAGCGAGCGTATGCCAAATTTTCATACTGCACAACTTAAGCCTTTAAGTTATCCATGTACTTACGGGCAGAGTTCTTTTATTTTTGAAGCAACTTCTAAAAGAGGTAATCATTTGGTAATGGCTCGCATTGAAGAGAGCGAGCCATTATTGATTCGTGTCAATAGCAAAGATGAAGGAGGCTATTTAGTCAAAGGTGACAAAATCACCAGACCTACGGAAGCTTCTTTCTTGCAAAAAGTATTGATGGACTTTAGAGATGTGTCTGGTGCTGAAGTGACACATTCTAATATTGAGCCTAAAAAGTTTTTACATGTAAAGCATTCACCCTATCTTAAAGAGATTGGATTTTTTGCGCATGGGTTTAAGGCTGAACACGAAATTTGGATTGAAGTGGGGTTTGGAAGCGGTAGGCATTTGTTGCATCAAGCCAAAAAAAATCCTCACATTCAATTTATTGGACTCGAAATTCATAAGCCTTCCATTGCGCAAGTCTTAAAGCAATGTGAGCTTCAATCGATTACAAATATTTTAGTCCTAGATTATGATGCAAGACTTTTTATGGAGTTTTTACCTTCCAACAGTGTGGGCAGAATTTTTGTTCATTTCCCCGTTCCTTGGGATAAAAAACCACATCGTCGTGTTTTTTCTTTAGGATTTGTGGAAGAAGCATTGCGTGTTTTACATGTAAAAGGAACGTTAGAGCTTAGAACCGACAGTCAGCTCTATTTTGAGTTTGCTTTTGGCGTGATGATGAATCTCTCAAAAGCGGACGTTCATGTCAATAAAAATGCACTTTTGGAAATTTCAAGCAAGTATGAAGATCGTTGGCGTAAAATGGAAAAAGACATCTATGATGTTACTTTAACAAACGAAATTCAATCTGAGAGTATTCCTCAAATGGGAAAATTGAACTTTGACGCAGCGATAGATTTTGCAAAGGTGCGTGAGCATTTTTATGAAGAGAGCATGATTAAAGAAGGATTTTTTGTCCACTTTGAAGAATTGTTTTGTATCAATGAAACAAGCGGCTTGATTCGAGTCTCTTTTGGTGCCAATGAACGCAATGAAAAAGCCTATATTTGGATACAAGAAGATGGTAAAGCTTCTTATTTACCCGATGCTATCCTTGCAACCAAAAGCAATAGCGCGGCACACACCTTAATGAAAGAGTGGTTTCATGGAATATGTGATTAAAGCCAATGGACTTGGCGTCACGTATGGGAGGGATGAACCTGTCATAACGGATGCGAGTATGACGATTCGTTCACAAGAATTTGTTTTTATTACGGGTAAAAGTGGCAGTGGAAAATCGACCATTATCAAATCACTTTATGGTGAGTTGCTTCCAAATAGAGGTGATTTGAACGTGTGTGGGGTAGATTTTAAAAATATCA
>JAGOZL010000001.1 GCA_018058685.1 Sulfurospirillum sp. | reverse complement strand
CTAAAACCTGCTGCCATCGCGTCAATACTCGTCGCAATCGCTAAGGTAAGCAACAGTTTATGGGTGATGGTCTGAATCTCTTCTTCAATCCCCTCATTCAATCCCTCATAAATCATCTTTGCGCCAATGAGTGCCAAAAGCCCAAACGCAATCCACTTCGCATACGCACTCGCAAATCCCATCAACCCTTGCCCGCCAAGATAGCCAATGAGAGGCATCAAAGCTTGAAACGCACCAAAGAAAAGCCCTGCTTTTAAAGGTAATGCCATCATGGTGTGGTTTTTCTTAGACCCAAGTCCGATGGACACAGCAAACGCATCCATACTCAAAGCAACGGCTAAAAGCAATAATTCAATCATCTTATTTTAATTCTCCCCAATTTTTTCCCAAAGCCACAGAGACACGAAGCGGTACATGTAAGGTATAGATATGTTCCATCACCTCTTTAATCTCTTGGGCAAATGCCTGCGAACGCTCTTTTTTCACTTCAAAGATAAGTTCATCGTGAATTTGAAGCAAGAGTTTGGCATCATCGTTGACGTATGTTTGCATAATTTTATTCATTGAAAGTTTTATCAAATCCGCCGCACTGCCTTGAAATACGGTGTTAATCGCTTCGCGCTCATACATCGCGTATTGCATACCATTGGCATGTTCAAAGTCAAAATAACGCCTTCGCCCAAGCAAAGTCTCCACATAGCCCTCTTTTTTGGCAAATTCCGCGATGGAGCTTAAATACTCTTTGATGGTTGGAAAGGTTTCAAAGTAGCTCTCGATATAACTTTTCGCCTCTTTCGTGCTAATGCCTAGTGTGTCGGAGAGTTTTTTAGGACCCATGCCATAGAGCAGTCCAAAGTTAATGGTTTTTGCCACACCACGCTTGGCATCAGCGTGTTCTTCACCAAAGAGTTTTAAAGCAGTTTGTCGGTGAATGTCCAAGTTATGGCAAAACGCTTCTACCATCGCCTTATCCCCACTAAAATGTGCCAACAATCTCAGCTCAATTTGCGAATAATCCACGCCCACAAGCGTATACCCCTCTTTTGCCACAAAGCCTTTACGAATTTCTCTTCCAAGTTCTGTTTTCACAGGGATATTTTGCAAATTTGGCTCTTTAGAACTCAAACGCCCCGTAGAAGTTCCCGTGTGAATAAAAGAGGTGTGAATACGGTTTTGTGGTGAACTTTTCGCATGTTTGAGCAAAGGCTCGATGTAGGTGGATTTGAGTTTGTAAAGCTCCCGATACTCTAAAATTTTTGCGATACTTGGGTGCTTATCCATCAACTCTTGCAAAACAAACTCATCCGTACTGTAACCCGTTTTGGTTTTTTTAACCGTTGGAAGCCCTAGCTTTTCAAATAAAACAGCGCCTAATTGCTGGGTGGAATTGAGATTAAAGTTCGCATCGCACAGAGCAAAAATCTCATTTTTAAGCCCATCAATCGCCGCTTCTGTTTTTACATGTAAGGCTTCAAAATAGTCCGTATCGATGGCAATGCCCTCTTTTTCCATCGCTTGCAAGGTCTGCACAAACGGAAATTCAACCTCTTTGGCTAAGGACAACAAGGAGGGTAAAAGCATCTCTTTAAGTTTATGGTAAAGCTTTAGCGTCATCCACGCATCTTCGCTGGCATATTCGCACGCACGCTCTAACGCCACAGAGCTAAAATCCTCTCCTTTTTGAACCACATCTTTAAATTTAACCATCTCATAATCACACAAACGCTTCGCAAGTGCGTCTAGTCCGACACTGGATTCTGGGTTCAACAGCCACGCCATGACCATCGTGTCGGCATAGAGTGTTTTACATGTAATACCAAAATTGTGCTCGATGACAGCTAAGTCGTATTTGAGATTTTGCCCTACGATTTTATGTTGAAAAAGGGCTTGAATGGCGTGATGGGCATCACGCATACTGATTTGCTCACCTACGCCTAAGTAGTGATGATGTATCGGTACATAGTAGCTATTTTCACCATCGACGCAAAATGAAAAACCGACAATTTTTGCACTTTGCGTATCCAATGAATTGGTCTCGGTGTCAAACGCCACAATGGCATCTTCTTCAATCCCCTCAATAATATTCATCAAGATTTTTGCATCATCTAAAAGCACGGCATTAAAGCGATTTGTCGGTGCTTTTGGCTTTACATGTAAAACTTCTTGACTCACTTTTGAAAGAAGGCTACGAAGCTCATACGCTTTTAACTCGTCAACAATTTTGGATAAAGGATTATCGCTAGGAAGATGAAAACTCTCAAATTTATCGGCGATATCAAGCGAGTCGTGCAAACGCACCAACTGCTTGCTTAAAAAAGCATTTTCCCTGCCCTCTTCAAGCATACTTTGCACGCGAGGATTGGCAATACGTGATAGGTTTTCATAGATAGCCTCCACACTTCCAAAATCATCAATGAGCTTTTTAGCTCCCTTAGGCCCTATGCCTTTGACCCCTGGGATATTATCGGCAACATCACCCACTAAAGAGAGGTATTCATTGATTTTATGAGGAAAGACACCAAATTTTTCAAAACAGCCTTGCGCATCTATCTCTAATTTTTTCATGGGGTCGTAAATGACCACGCGACCATCATCAATAAGCTGGTACAAATCTTTATCGTGCGTGACAATACGCACTTTGATATCATGACTCTTTGCAAACTTCACCGCAGATGCAATCACATCGTCCGCTTCATAGCCCTCTTCTTCGTAGCACTTAAATCCCATCGTGTGTATCCACGAAATGGCAATAGGAAGCTGTTTTTGTAAATCCTCAGGGGCGGCTGAACGATTGGCTTTGTAATTTACATCAAGCTCATGACGAAAGTTTTTTCCCTTGCTATCGAGTGCAAACAGAAGATAATCGGTGTCGTGGTCTTGTTTGATGGCATAGATAAAATTGGCAAATCCTGTTAAAAGTCCGGTAGGAAATCCTGCGGAATTGCGTAAATTTGGTAGTGCATAGTAGCTTCTAAAAAAGAAGCCAAAGGTATCAATGATGGTGAGTGTTTTCAAAAAATGTTCCTTTTACATGTAACGCTTAAGCGTGCTGGCTTATCGCTTCGATGGCTTCGCGAAATAAAGCTGTATTAAGCCCTTCTTTCTCGACAATATTTAACGCTAAGGTGATGCTTCGCTCAGATAGTGGAGCGTTAAGAGGAATAGCCGTTTTAACGACTTTAAGTGCAAGGGCATAAGGGCGAATGGCTTCAGGTGCGGCTTCGTAATTGTCAGAAAAACGGATGGCTTCTACCATCGTGGTATTAAATTTCCAATGTTGAAAAATATAGGTTGTCACCTCAGCACTGCTCACACCAACAAACATTTTTTCAACTGTGGCAACATTAAAGCTGTTTTCAATTTCAGATTTGAACTGATACGTTTCATTATTTTTAACCACTTCATCCGCAATCAAAATTTTACCGCTCTCTTGAAGAAGTGCTGAGAGAAAGAGGATTTCAACTTTAGAAGCATCGACATTAGCGTACCATTGCTTTATCAATGTACTTTGTAACTCTGAGATATGCGCGAAAAATTCAGGCGTGACATTGTAAGGAGCCAAATCCACACTTAACAGTTTTTTAATGGACATGTCAGCAATTAAAGAGCGAGTAGTCGCAACGCCAAAAAGCGATACCGTTTGCAAAACACTTTTAATTTGTTTATGAAATCCATATAATGGAGAGTTAGCAATTCTAACAAGATTCGCCACAAGCATAGGGTCTTTTTCGATAATACGAACAAGGTCATGAACAGAAGCATCGGATTGATTACAAGCAACGTTAATATCGTGAAAGCTTTTAGGAAGGAGAGGAAGTGCTTTGATACGTTCAGCAATTTCTTGTAACATGCTCACTCTTTTGCAGAAAATTTAGCATGATTATAACGCTATTCGTATTAGAAACCAATGAGATTTATTTCTCATTGGTTTCTTTTTAGCAAATTACCCAGGAATTGTATCTTCAACACTTTCTGGATGGTTCAAGGCATGTTGAAATTTTTTCATATCAATTTGCTTATCCCATGCACCAACAACCACACACGCAACCGCATTGCCACAGAGATTTCCAACCGCACGCATTTCACTCATAAATTTATCAACACCTAAAAGCACGGCAACGGTTGCCACAGGAATAGAACCTCCAAGTGCGGACAAAGTTCCCGCTAGAACAATAAATCCAGAACCTGTAACCCCAACAGCACCTTTTGAAGTCACCATCAAAATAAGGATAATACTAAGCTGTTCAGCAATGCTTAACGGTAAATTAAACGCTTGTGAAAGGAAGATAATAGAAAGTGATAAATAGATATTGGTACAATCTAAATTAAATGAATACCCTGTTGGTATGACCAATCCTGTTGTGCCTCGACTCACTCCTGCCGCTTCCAGACGACGCATCAACGGAGCAAGGGCTGATTCACTTGAAGAGGTTGCAAAAACGATAAGCACTTCTTTAGAGATAAAACGCATAAATTTAAAAATATTGATTTTATAAATCGCCATAATCAATCCAAGTATGCCAAAAATAAAGGCAATCACAGAGATAAACATGACGCCTAATAAACTTGCCATATTAATGAGTGAAGAGATACCAAATTTACCAATCAAAAATGCCATCGCGCTAAATGAAGCAATCGGGCTTAGCCACATCAACAGCGTTAAGATTTTAAAGAAAAAGTTTTGCGCTACTTCAAGTGGCTTTAAAATGAGAGGTTTATGCTTGCCTCCAAATGCAGAGATGAGAATGGCTAAAACCAGTGCCATGGTTAGCACTTGTAAGGTATTTCCATTGATAAAAGGTGTAATTGGATCATGCGGTATCGCACTTTTTAGGATCGACCATACAGAACCAACATCTTGCGAACTACTCGTGAATTTTGAGACACTTGAAGCATCAAGCGAATCAACCGAAAGATTCATTCCTCGTCCAGGACCAAAAATATTACCAAACAACACGCCAATGGCTAAAGCAAACGTACTCACAATTTCAAAGTAGATAAAGGCTTTAAGCCCAATGGAACCCACTTCTTTAAGACTCTCTAAGCCAACAATACCTGAAATAATTGTCAAAAAGATAATTGGTCCAACTAACCATTTTAAGATTTGAATAAACCAATCAATCCCTGGTTTTGCAAGTACTGCCATTTTAGGATCTACCATCCCAAAAATAATGCCCGCAATAATGGCAAAAACAACCCAAAAGGCTAAACTTTTGATGGTATAACTTTTCCAATCCCTTCTTTTTTTATGTGCCCTTTTTGTATTCAAACAATGCCCCTTTTATTTTTTAAAAAAAGCATTGTAATAAAAAGTTATGTCTATCTCATGTAGGCTTACATGTAAAGCTTAAAGTGTTACCTTCTCTTTCAAAAACATTACTAAACGAAACACTTTTAATAAATTTTTTCGTTCAATTCTAATTCTTTTCTTAAAAAGTGACCCGTGTAGCTCCCACTTTTATCAGCATTGCTGGCGACATGTAAAGGAGTTCCCATATCCACTATTTTACCGCCATAGCTTCCACCCTCAGGCCCCATATCGATGATATAATCCGCGTTTTTAATCACATCCATATTATGCTCAATGACTAAAACGGAGTTCCCCATGTCGGTGAGATGATGCAGCACTTTGACCAATCTATCCACATCTGCAAAATGAAGCCCCGTGGTCGGCTCATCTAAAACATACAAGGTATTACCTGTATCTTTTTTACTCAGCTCCTTGGAGAGCTTGATACGTTGCGCTTCACCTCCACTTAGTGTTACAGCATTTTGTCCTAAAGTGATGTAGCCAAGTCCTACGTCCACTAAGGTTTGAATTTTTTGATGGATTTTAGGAATCGCCTTAAAAAATTCAAAAGCTTCATCCACACTCATGTTTAACACATCAGAGATAGATTTACCTTTGTACTTAATCTCTAAAGTCTGGGCGTTGTAACGCTGCCCTTTACAACTGTCGCATTTCACCATAATGTCGGGTAAAAAATGCATCTCTATTTTAATCTCTCCATCACCCTGACACTTCTCACAACGACCACCTTTAACGTTAAACGAAAATCGTCCTACACTATAACCCCTTATTTGGGCTTCTTTGGTTTTCGCAAACAAGGCACGAATTTCATCCATTACACCTGTGTAGGTAGCTGGGTTACTTCGCGGTGTCCTTCCGATAGGACTTTGGTCAAGATAGATCACTTTATCCATTTGATCAAGCCCGATGCACTCTACACCTGCTACTTTATTGACCTTTTTGGCACGGTTGAGATACTCTTTTGCCACAGGAAGCAAGGTTTGTAAAATCAATGAGCTTTTTCCACTGCCACTCACTCCCGTGATCGCAACAAGATTACCCAGAGGAATTTTAATATCAAGGTTTTGAATGTTGTTGATGCTCACATGATTAAGCTCAATCCATCTGCTTTGCTCACGATTCTCTTTGTAGTTAATCTGTTTTGTGCCATTAAGATACTGCGCTGTTAACGTATTACTTTTTAAAAGTTCCTCATTCGTTCCAGCAAATACAATCTCACCTCCAAATTTTCCAGCCCCTGGACCGATATCGACCACAAAATCCGCTGTTTGTATGGTCTCTTTATCGTGTTCTACGACAATGACGGAGTTACCTTTGCTTTGCAGATTACGAAGCGTTCTGATGAGCTTAAGCGTGTCACGTTCATGCAAGCCGATGCTTGGCTCATCCAGTACATACATCACGCCTGTCAATCCGCTCCCAATTTGCGAAGCGATACGAATACGCTGTGCCTCTCCTCCACTGATGGTTCTCGCATCTCGACCAAGGCTGATGTAGCCTAACCCCACATCAAAGAGAAAATACAAACGCTCTTTAATCTCTTTTAAAATAGGCTCTGAAATCATCACATGCTGATGTTTCATATAAGAAAAATTATTTTCATCTTTAAAAAATGCCAAACATTTATCAATCGGAAATTCTAAAATATCGGCAATATTTTTCCCACTCACACGAACTGCCAAACTCTCTTTTTTCAAACGATACCCACCACACGTATCACAGGTCTTCTCACTCATATAATCACCCAATTCTTTTTCATCTTTGAGCATATCATAAGCGATTTTGATGACGCCTTCCCATTTGCGGGTAAGTTTATGTTTTTTCCAAAAGAAGGTTGCTTCTTCAAATCCGCCGTGTAAAATGGCTTTTTGCTGATGCTCTTCTAACTCTTCATACGGTATGCGTGTGTTAATCCCCGCTGCTTCACAATAAGCAGTTAAAAACTTGGCATAAAAACTTTTGTTAAAGCCGTAGAAGATTTTGATAGCTCCTTCATCGATACTCACATGCTCATTGATGATTTTTTTCAAATCAAGCGTATAACGAATACCTAAGCCATCACACGTAGAACACGCCCCTTTGGGTGAGTTAAAGGAAAAAGATAAAGGCTCTAGTGGCTCAAAACTGATTTTACAGTCAAAACACGCCAAATGCTCGCTGTAGTGAATGTGTGAGGTTGGAAGCCCTACTTCTTCGGCATTAGAAATATCCAGTTCCACTTCACCGTAACTCTCTAAAAGCGCTTTTTCAATGTCCGTCGCAATGCGCTCTTTATTCTCTTCACGCACCACTACGCGGTCAATGATGACTTTAATGGTATGTTTTTTAGTTTTTGAAAGCTCTACCTCTTCATCCAAACGCACCATTACACCGTCTATCATCGCTCTAACATAGCCCTTATGGCGGAGTGATTCTATCATGTCGGCAAAACTTCCTTTTTTCTCACGTACCAAAGGGGCTAAGATGGAGAGTTTTGTCTCAGCTGGAAGCTTCGAGACTTGTTCAATGATATCCGCTCCTGACATTTGAGAGACCTCTTTACCACACAAATGACAGTGTTGTTTTCCAACACGCGCGTACAAAAGACGTAAATAATCATAAATCTCAGTAATCGTTCCCACTGTTGAGCGAGGATTTTTACTCGTTGTTTTTTGGTCAATGGCAATCGCTGGGGTTAGCCCTTCGATTTTTTCCACATCGGGTTTCCCCACACGATCTAAAAATTGTCTCGCGTAGGATGAGAGCGATTCGATATAACGACGTTGTCCCTCAGCATAGAGTGTATCAAACGCTAAGGTACTTTTACCACTCCCACTTAAGCCCGTAAAAACAACTAGTTTATTTTTGGGGATTTCTAAATTAATATTTTTAAGATTGTTCTCTTTGGCACCGTATATTTTTATCATAGGACATTTAGCTCACTTACAATTTTATTCAAGGTTAAAACAAACATAATAGCATACAAAATCAAAAGCGCGCGCTTTTGCACTGTTTTGCTCACATGATGGGATAGTTTCACCCCAAAATAAACACCTATTAAAGAACCAATACCCACAGCCACACCCGCATCATAATCGACTAAGCCATTGGCAGAGAGGCTAATAAATCCTGAGATGGAGCCAAAAATAATAAAAAAGAGTGTTGTTCCCACTGCTTTTTTAATATCCCAGTTCATAAAACCTACCAAAACAGGAGTGAGAAAAATAGCTCCTCCCGTTCCTGTACTAATCGCAATTGCACCAATGACAACACCTACGATAAAAAGCAATACTTTAGATTCATTGGGTGTACTTTTAGGCTCAATGGGAGCGGAGAAAAACTTGTAAATAGACATTGCCAAAATAACCGCAAACAAAATCAAAAGGGCAATTTGAGGCAATGCGCTTACGATAAAACCACTCAGTGCCGCACCAAATAAAGCACCAAAGCCTAAAAAAATACCACTGTTCAGCTGTAAAACACCCGCTTTGTAGTTGATGTAAGAGCCAAACATGGAGCTAAAAATCATCTGCATCACTGAAATCCCAATGGCTATTTTGATGTCATACCCCAAATAAATCAACGAAGGTACAAGAAGTGTTCCCCCACCTATACCAAAAAAACCCGAAGAAATTCCTACAATAACCCCAAAAAATGCCAATCCAATCAACATACTGTCTCACTTTATTTTAATGTTTAGATTTTACTCCTCCCCCTCTTAATAAACAATATGGAGCATGAGGGAGTTTTGGGGAAAGATTTTGTTACAATTGCACTTTACATGTAACGTGTGAGGAACTCTAATGAGCATCGCTCTTTCTATTTTATCTATTTATATCTTCATCCTCTTTGGTTTTATCGCAAAAAAGATTTTTAAAGATGAGTTACAAGAACGCGGTATGAGTATCCTCTCTGTTTACTTTTTACACCCTATTTTCTCTTTTTGGGGACTTTCAACCAAACCTATCACGCTTTCACTGCTTCAAGTACCGCTGTATTACATCCTAATTTCTTGTATGACAATAGCAATAGGTTCTTTATTTGCCTTTTTGTTTTTTAGCGACCCTAAAGAAAAATCCATTATGACTATCTGTGTGGCATTGGGCAATACGGGTAATTTAGGGATTCCTTTAGGCATTGCTTTATTTGGTGAAGACTCCATCATCTACACCAGCCTCATCAGCGTTGCTAATACCTTTTTAACGTACACGCTCGGTGTCTTTTTTTACTCAGGTGGCACGTCTAATGTGAAAGAGTCTTTGCTTAATATTCTTAGATTGCCTATCATCTGGGCAGCATTTCTTGCGTTAATATTAAATCTCTCAGGCATTACGATACCTCCTTATCTTTTTCGTTCATTAGAGATGGGTGCTTATTGTATGATTGTGATGCAGTTGATTGTTTTTGGAATGTACTTATGCAACATTCGCCTCAGCACGTTAAATCTAAAATTGCTTTTACATGTAAATCTTGTCAAATTTATTGTAGCCCCTCTTTTAACAGCTTGGCTTCTGTTTAGCCTTTTGCCACTTGATCCTTTTGTCGCTGCGATTTTATTTGTTCAACTCATGATGCCACTAGCCCTTAACAACGTCAATGTCGCCGCTTTGTATCATTGCAAACCCATCGATGTGGCAACGCTCATCTTTTTCACATCGTTTCTGTTTATCCCCTATCTAATTGGCATTAGTTATCTGCTCAACACTCTGGGCATTGTACACGTGGGTTAAACGCTTAATAAACAATTTAAAGAAAATAAACTATAATAAGTCCTATCTATCAAGGTTTGGAAGAGTTTTTGCTTGCAAACAGTAACCCACCCTTAAAGGAATTGCATTGGACGCATCTGATCAAGCCTATCTTGAACGCAAACTTCTCTCGGGTTTTGAAAACCTGCTCGATATCAGCGTTGATTTTGTTGCCGAACTTGGAACGACCAATATTACGATTCAAAAACTCTTAAAGTTAGAACGAGGCTCTGTCATCGACCTTGAGAAACCTGCGGGTGAGAGTGTTGAGCTTTACATCAACAATAAAATTTTTGGTAAGGGTGAAGTGATGGTTTATGAAAAAAACCTTGCCATTCGTATCAACGAAATCTTAGACTCAAAAACCGTTATTCAGTACTTTAAAAAAGAGAATCTATGAAACTTTTACTTGCTCTTTTTATGGCGCTCTCTTCTCTTATGGCTTCTAACCTTCTTACGTATAATGTTTATGAACGCAGTGACCGCATCGATGTGATGCTCTCTTTTGACTCACCGCATGAAGGAAGCTTAAGCCAAAAAAATGATGCAAGTTCCATTACCCTCACCGTCAATGATTTGCATTACGATAAGATGGTTGAAAAAAGTATTAATTCGCCTATCATCCAAGAGCTCGTGCTTATTCCTGATGGCAACAGCCTCAAAGTGGTTTTAAAAAGCGATAAACGCATCAGCGTTGTTGCGTCTAAAACCGTTGATGGCTTTGGACTACGTATCCGAGGGACTATCCTTCAAGCCTCGACCCAACAACCCACCGCGATAGAACCCGCTCCAAAACCTCTTGATAACAGTGCATCATCTGATTTTTTAGATACGCGTTATATCATCGTTGTTGGCATCCTCATCATTCTATCCTTAGTGATGCTTTGGATTCGCAAACGTGTTGCGGGAGCTTCATCGCGTGCGAATGCGAACAATGGAAAATCGTGGCTTTTCAACCCTAAAACAGGGCTTCCGCAAGAAGTCAATTTATTACACAAAAAAACGCTTGATAATCAAAACAGCGTTGTTTTATTCGAATATGGCAATATCAAATACTTAGTCATGACAGGAAATACCAACGTTTTATTGGAAAAATTCCAAAATGGCGAAGTCAAAGACACCAATGATTTTGAAAAAGTCTTTGAAGAAAATCGAAGACGTTTGGATGATTATCTCAAACTTCAAGACACGAAGCTCAACACCTATAAAAACAAAGCTTCTGGTGATTACGCCTCTTCGCATTATTAAAGCATTTCGTTGTCAGCGATTATTATCTCGATTATCTCTATTTACAGTTTTATCTTTTTAGGCTTTATGGCCAAAAAAATTCTCAAAGAGGAGATGAACGAAAAAGGGCTTATCTTACTTTCTATCTACTTTTTACAACCCATGCTCTCTTTTTGGGGACTCTCCACGAGACCTATCGACATGAGCCTTTTACAAACCCCTCTGATTTATATCCTCATCTCTCTAGGCTCCATTGTGATGAGTTTTGGCATCGCACGTCTTTTTTTCACCGATATCAAAGAGCAATCCATTGTGACCATTTGTGTGATTATCGGCAACACTGGCAACCTTGGTATTCCTTTAGGCATTGCGCTCTTTGGTGAGAGTTCTATCATCTATACGAGCATGATTAATGTCTCTAATGTCTTTATCGTCTACACCTTAGGTGTTTTCTTTTATTCACGAGGCAATTTTAGTGTTAAAGAATCCCTTTTGAACATCATCAAACTCCCCGTTATTTGGTTTGCCTTTTTAGCCCTTATGCTTAATCTCTTAGGCTTCACCTTGCATCCTTCATTTTTAAAATCTCTAGAAATGGGTGCGTATTGTACGATGGTCATTCAATTAATTGTTTTTGGAATGTATCTTTACAATGTCAAATTGAGACACTTAAACACCAAATTGATTTTACATGTAAGTCTGATAAAGTTTATTCTAACACCGCTCATTGTAGGGTGGATACTCTTTGGATGGCTGACATTAGAACCTATGGTAGCCACCTTGATTTTTTTAGAACTGATTGTGCCCCTTGCAGTGACGAATGTCAATCTCTCTGCTTTATACGAGTGTAAACCTGTCGACGTGACCTCTTTGGTTTTTGTCACTTCATTGGTATTCATTCCCTTTTTTATGGGGGTTAGCTACCTCTTACATACTTTTTTACGGGTAGGTGCTTTATGAAATTGTCTCTTGATATAAATCCAAAAGAGCAACGGGTTAAATATATTCGTGCGCTAGAGCGTTTTTTGGGAAGCTGTAGTGGCGCGCTCAAAGCAGAAAGTTTTGATATCGCACTTTTTGAGCGCAGAGTAGAAAAAAGTCTTAAAGTGTTACGTAAAGTTGAGCCTGTTAGGCTTGATTCGACCTATATGTCTTTGTTAGAAGCGTATGTTGAAACGGTTTTGCGCACCATTAAAGATACGGACATGGAACATGAAACCAAGCATAGAGTATTGTTAAAAGAGGCAAATTTAATTGAAAAAGAGCGTAATAAAGGAAGTTATAAAAAATCAAAACATCAAAAAAATGACTTTGAAGATGGGTATTAAATAAACCGTCCTTTAACCACCACACACTCTTTGCCTGACTCTTTAGCTTGATACATTACACTGTCGGCTTCATCTAAGATAGCTTTTGCATCACTGTCATTTTCACCAAAAAGCACTACACCTATACTGGCACTCAGAGTATACGTCACGGTGGAAAGCACGTAAGGTTGGGCAAGAGCTGCACCGATTTTATTGGCAATGGTGGTCGCCATCTGGCGAGCATCCTCTTTGGAATCTCCTAACTCACTGAGTAAGACGACAAACTCATCACCACCAAAACGCCCTGCTGTATCACTTGCGCGAATAGATGCTTTTAAACGCTTTCCAACCTCAACTAAAAGCTCATCGCCTAATTGGTGTCCGTGCGTGTCATTGAGTGGCTTAAAGTAATCCAAATCTAAAAAAACAACACTTCCAAAGCAATGTTTACGTTTACATGTAAACAACTGACTCTCCAATCGATCTAAGAGCAATCGTCGATTGGCAAGATGGGTAAGCGGGTCATAAAATGCTAGTTTTTTTATCTCTTCTTCCGCCACCAAACGCTCTGTAATGTCACGTGTCACTCCAATAAATTGCATCGAGCTATCTTTGAGATTAATCACCAATCGAGCATTGACCTCTGTCCAAACTGTACTTCCATCTTTACACGGTTGTTCCACAAGCAACGTTTTGGCTTTAGGAGTATTGCCTCGCTGTGCTTCTAAAACCGCTTCTTCCATTGATTGCAAAACAGCATGACGTGAACTCTCGCATATCACCTCTTCAAAAGGCTGTGCCATCACTTCTTCCGCACTAAAACCTCGAAGCCTTTGCACTGAGGGACTCACATAGATAAATTTACCGTGCAAATCCATAACCCAAATAACATCATGTGAATTTTCTGCCAACCAGCGGTAGCGTTCAAGTGCAGATTCTGTGGCATCTTCGACCTTGTCAATCATCTCATTAACTAAAACACACAGCGTGGAAAGCTCATCTTTGCGTTCCATATTGGCATCGACTCGTTTTTTATAATCCCCTTTTGACACGGCTTTAGCAATCATGGAGAGATTGACAATGGGTTTGAGTAAATAACGATGTGCCATCCAATACGTTCCTATCGCAGTCAATGTTGCTAACATTAAAAAGATAAGAAAGCTTGAGGTCATCTCATGCAAACTAAAAATAGCCTCTGTATTAACCATAGATAATGCAACCCAATCCAAATGAGGCAAATACGAAACAGCTGCGATGTACTGTTTGCCTTCAACTTTAAGCTCCGTTGTCATCGTTTTTGTTTTGCCATAAGGAAGGGTTTGAAGTATTTTTTGAAGACGTTCTTGACTAGGATTATCCAAAAGTGGCCAAATCGTACGCCATGACGCAGGGTCACTTGTATGAATTTTTTGCGTCATTTGCGTTGCATGATTGGAACCTAAAATTGCACCTTTAAGATTTAAAATCATCGCATCAAAAGAGTCCTTATGCGTTGCAACATACGCATCAATAAAAGCTTGGTAATCAATCCCAAACCCAATCACAGCTAAGACTTTACCCTCAAAGCGTACGGGCATATTAAGCCACAATTTTGTAGCATTAACCGCACTGTCATAATCAATATTAAGATTATACGGTTTGGCTGAACGTAAGGTATGATAAAACCATGCATCATCTGATGTGTCAATCGAGAGCTTTTTCACACGCTCTTTTCCCTGATAGCTGTTGATTTTATCATCAAAATAGTAATGCCCACTCTCCTCAAAAGCAACAAACCAGCTATCTGCTAAGCTAATGCTCACAGAGTCATTCATCATCTTTAGCGCTCGAACTTTGGCCTCTTCATCCTCTTCATTTAAAAGCCATGAAGTCAGTAAACGAGAGGATGAAATTTTTTCGGCTAAGCGGATATTAAATCCAAGCATATCGGAGAGTTTGTCACTATAACGTAGTGCATGCTCGCTTGTGTACTCTTTACCTAATGTAAAGCTCATCGAACGCGCAAATTGATAAATAAACGTTAAACTTGTCAGTCCAACAATCAGAAAAATAGCAATGCTAACAACGATACTACGCCCGCGTAGCCCAAGTGATACCATACACCTTTCCCCTATGTTTCTTCTTGTCTGATTGTAGCATAAAGCAACTTTTAACGTGTGATAAAACTGTGCTTTTTTTAAACAAAAAAAGCTTGAATAGCTTCTCGCATCACCACTGCATCATCAATGCGATTGATACGGTCACGAAATTCTGAAGCCTCTCTCATTCCTTTAGAATAGGTATGTAAATGTTTACGAAAAATGGATGGCCCTTTTTCACCATAAAAAGCACACATACTATCATAATGCTCTAAAACAATCTGCGCTATTTTTTCTTTTTCGACCTTAAAAAGTTCGTGCTTGATTTGATAAAAAATCCAAGGATTTCCAACGGCACCTCGTCCAATCATAAGGTGGTTGCATCCCGTGAGCTCTTTTACATGTAACGCTTTTTCATAATTGGTGATATCACCATTGGCAAAAACAGGAATGCTAACTGCTTGCTTCGCTCTAGCAATTGCTGCATAATCCACCTCAGCAGTGTATCCACCTGAGCGTGTTCGTCCATGTACACTTAAAAAATCCACCCCTGCACTCTCACACGCTTTAGCAATCTCTTCAGGAATTTTTGTGTTAAACCCTAAACGTACTTTCGCACTGGTGTACCGCTTCGTTGAGTGTGTCTTAATGGTCTCTATGATTTTTTGCATTTTAGGAAGATCAAGTAACAGTGAAGAACCTGCTTCTTGGGAGATAATTTTAGGTACAGGACACCCGCAATTCAAATCAATCCCATCAATCCCTTCAATGTCATTAAGGATTAAAATCGCTTCTTTGATATTATTCAAGTCAGACCCAGCAATTTGTACGATGTAAGGAGTCTCTAAAGGGGATTTTTCAAGCATACGAAAGGTCTTAGCACAGCGATATTTTAGTGCATTGGCACTAATCATCTCTGAAAATGTGAGGTCAGCTCCAAATTGTTTGACAACGTTACGGAAGGGAAGATCGGTAAAACCAGCAAGGGGTGCAAGAGCTAAGATGCTCTTGCTAAAGTCTATCTCTTCACTCATACGCGCAAAAATTTATCGATATCGATGCTTTTTCCATGGTCTCGTAAGAAAATAACCGTTTTAAACTTCACAAACTCATCGCTATCAGAATTATCTAAAATCTCACGAATTTTATCAATCATCTGTAAATCGTAAAGCACATACAAATAAGCATCTGCAGCAACGGTGCCTTTAGTATTGTAAAGCTTTTCAAACAATGCAATTAAGGCATCAGGGCTTAGTTTGATTTTGATTTCACGTGCCAGCTCTAAATAATCCGCACGATCCGCGTTAAACTGCTCAAGCATATCTTCAATCGATTTAATATCCATCTCAAAGCTGTCATCTGCATCCAAATAACGCTCCATCATACGACGGAATGTTCGTTTATCGGGAGCAAAATCATAGCGCTTAATTTCATTGAAACTGGCAATATTTAACAAAGCATCGTACGCTTTGATGCACAATTCACTGTTTTTATCTTTGCATGTTTTCAACACTTCAAAAGCATATTTTGGCTCACTGCTGAGACGATTGATGCTGTTTTGAATCACCAAAGGGTTCTCTTTTGCTAATTTATATTTTTTCAAATCTTCATAATTGCCTGAATGAATACTTCGAGCAACTTCATGTGCTTTTGCGAGCTCTGTATCAAAAAGTGTGACATCCGCATTCGCATCAAATTTCATAACGCTTAGCATGTCGCCTACAGCTTTAAAACCTTCCGTTTTAAACGAACCATTTCCTTTTTCACTCAAAATACGGAGCTTTGCAACCTCTTTAAAGGTCTCAAAGTCTTTTTTCAATGCTCGTTGGTGCAAAAAGTCTTTGAAGTTATAAAACACAAGGTGTATGATGGTCGCTACAAACAAAAGGATAACAGGGACAATAACCCATACCGCGATTGGCATATTCAACGATAGACCAAAAAGTTCAAGCGTATAGAGCTCTCCATTAAAACTATAGACATACAGTCCTACGGCTATCATATAAATAAGTGTCAAAAGGATATAACGTTTGATTCCCATACTTTTTTCCTATTTGTTTTTGGCAGATTTTTCGATAATTTCACGACACACGATGCAATAACGCGCATGAGGTTTGACTTTTAAGCGTTGAAAGCCTATATCTTCTTCGCACATTTCACAAATACCATAACTGTTATTACGAATCTTGTTGAGGGCAAATTCAATCTCACCTAGCTCTCGCATCTGTTGCGCACTAATGGCTTGCTCTATCATACGATCTGTACTCACAGAAGCATGGTCTGCTTCATCGCCTACTTCATTGTCTTTTAAATCTTCTATCTCTCGCATCGAATCTTCGATATTTTTCTTGATTTGCACTTTTCTTTCTTTAAGGATGTCCTCAAAGTGCTTCAATTCATGCTCTCTCATTCCCGTTTTCCTTTAAAAAAAATTGGCCTTATTATAATCAACTACTTATGATACGGATGGTTGTTTTTTATACATAACCCACGATAAATCTGTTCAAACAAAACCACTTTCGCAATTTTGTGCGCATATGTTAATCTACTTAAACTTATAATCTTTTGAGTTTGTTGCAAAAAAGCACGTTCAAATCCAAAAGCGCCTCCGATAAAAAAGTTAACACTAACATCGTGCTCAAAAAGGCTACTAAATTCATGAGAGTTTACATGTAATCCCTCAACATCCAACGCAACATTGTACCCTTTTAAAAAGGGTTCATACGCTTTGGTGTAAGAAGCACGTGCTTCTTTTTCTCCAAGGCTTTGAGACAGGGCAATTTGTTTGTTAAATATCTTAATCTCTTCGACTTTTGCAAATCGTGAAATCATCTTTGTAAATTCTTGGGCAATACCATCGAGGGCTTTATCGCTACTTTTTTCGATGGTAAAGACCTTAATATGCATTATTTAAACCGTAACTCAAATTCGCCTTTACCACAATGCTCACCCAAAAGTTTGAGTAAATCGGCGACGACTTTTTTCATCTCGGTACGGGTGACAATCATATCAATCAAACCGTGGCTCAATAAAAACTCTGCACGCTGAAACCCTTCAGGTAAATCAGCCCCAATCGTCTGCTTAATAACCCTCTGACCCGCAAAACCAACTAATGCACCTGGTTCTGCCATAATAATATCGCCAAGAAATGCAAATGATGCACTCACCCCACCCATCGTTGGGTCGGTTAAGATAGAAATATAAGGGAGTTTTGCTTCGGAGAGTTTTGCGAGGGCTGCTGACGTTTTAGACATTTGTAGCAATGAAAATGTACTCTCTTGCATACGAGCACCCCCACTGGCACTGACGATGATTAAACCTTCTTTATTAGCGATAGCACGATTAATCGCTCGAACGATTTTCTCACCCTCAACAGAGCCTAAACTTCCACCCATAAACGCAAAATCAAAAACAACGAGCTGTGTTGCAATGCCTTCAATCGTACATGCTCCGCACACTACAGAAGAGGTTTTGCCTGTTTTTTCTTCGGCTTCTTCAATACGTTTTTTATACGATTTTTTATCCACAAATTTTAAAGGGTCCACAGGAGCCAAGTTCGCATCAAACTCAACAAAACTTCCCTCATCACAGAGTTGCTCGATGCGCTGTTTTGCCGAAATGCGCATATGGAAACCACATTTTGGGCAGACATTGAAACGCTGTTCAATCTCTTTGTAATACATCAATGATTGACACTCACTACACTTCACCCAATGGCTTGGAGCTTCACTTGGGGCTGATTGTGTTTTTCGAATTTTGCTAAAAATTTCTGCAAATCGCATTGTAGGGTTATCCTCTTTTTAAGCTAATTGCTTATAAATAATTGGGAGATTTTATCGAAAATTTCCTTATCTTTACTTACGAGGAAAATATCGTCCTTAAAATAGGTGTATAAGTCCTCACACATAAAGAGTCCTGCTTCAACATCATAGGAGCGCATCACCCCTTCATACAGTACAAAAGAGACTTCATGCGCATAGGCTAACGAAAGTGCAAAGGCTCCGGGTGAGCGGTATTTTAACCCTAATGAGTGGAGTTTTGGAAGGACTTTTTGGGAACAATAAGAGCGTTCAAAAATACCTACTTTTGAAAAAGCATTACATGTAACGTGCTCAAACGTATCACGATAAAGTTTTCCTTTACGTAAACCTTCAGAGTTTTTAATAAAAACGTCACCATTGGAAAGATTGGTGATGATGGCTTGCGTGCATTTTCCCTCTTGTTTATACGCAACAGAGGTTCCAAAATAAGGAAGATGGGAAAGGAGATTATCACTTCCATCGATGGGGTCGATGATAATTTCTATTGTGTTTTGACTGCTAGGAAATACACCACTTTCTTCAGAGAAGATAGTGCCAAAAGAGTTTAGATACTTTACAAAAATCTTTTCAGCCAATAAATCAATACCTGAGCTGATATCGCCACCTGCACCCACTTCAAAGGGTTGGTAGTCTTTCTCTACCAACCCTTTTACATGTAAAGCGTCAAATATTTCTCGATTTGCATTTAAAACGGCTTCAATGAATGCCACAAAGTGCTCTATCCAAGCAATTTTTTGATGATATGATGTGCGGCTTCTTTTCCCTCTTTAGCCGCTGTGACAACCAAATCGGAACCTCGCTTACAATCTCCACCCGCATAAACACCTAGCTTACTGGTTTGGTAATCTTTACCGACAACAATACAGCCTGATTTATTCACTTCGATACCATTTTCTGCTAAAAAGCTAGGAACTGTCGGTGAAAAACCCAAAGCAAAGATAATCACATCAGCATCCACTCTAAAGTCTCCGCCTTTGACGATTTCGACGCATTGACGACATGAGGCATCTTTTGAGCCTAACATCGTTTTGTGCATATCGATGCCAATCACATGTCCCTCAGAGTTCACCAAAATCTCTTTTGGTGTCACGTTAAAGACAAACTCAGCACCCTCTTCGATGGCATTTTTAAACTCTTTTTTGCTTCCTGGCATATTGTATTTATCACGTCGGTAAAGACAAGTCACACTTTTTGCACCCTCACGAATAGAGCTTCTCAAACAATCCATCGCCGTATCGCCACCACCGACAACCACAACGTGTTTACCTTTGACTTCATACTTCTTATCGTACGCTTCATTAAAGAGTTTTTTCTGAATGGCACGTAGAAAATCAATCGCACTAAAGACACCTGAGGCATTTTCATTGGCAATATTAGCTTTTCGTGCACTCTCAGCACCGATGCCTAAAAAGATGGCGTCATGGTTATGTGCAATTTCATCAAAAGAGATATCTTTTCCTACTTGTGTATTTACATGTAAAGAGGCTCCTGCTTCTTGAAGCCATAACATTCTTCGAGCCACAACATCTTTATCGAGCTTGAAACCGGGGATTCCATAGGTTAAAAGTCCACCCGCTTTATTTTGTCTGTCATACAAACTTACCGCGATACCCGCACGAAGCAAATAAGTCGCACACGCCATCCCCGCAGGTCCTGCTCCGATAATCGCCACTTTTTTCTTGGTTGTAATGCCAGGAAATGTTGGCTTTAACCCTTTTTTAAATCCCTCTTCAGAGATAAAGGTCTCAATCGCACCAATGGTAATCGCACCATGACCATCGTTAAGCGTACAATCACCCTCGCACAATCTATCCTGAGGACAGATACGTCCTGTAATCTCTGGAAACGGATTGGTTTCGTTGGAGAGCTTAAAAGAGAGCTCTCGGTTCATCGCACTGGTCGATTTGAGCCAAAAAGGGATGTAGTTATGCAAAGGACATTTGCTATGGCAAAAGGGATCGCCACACTGAATACAACGATCGGCTTGAATACTCGCATCCTCACGAGAAAAAATTTCATAAATCTCTTTAAAATCTTTAACCCTATCTCCACTGGAGCGTTTTCGTGGCTCGTATCTTTCTTCATTGACAAAATTTTGCATCTTAGTCTCCTTGCTCAGGATTGAGTGGAACCTTGGTCATATCTTTTGGTCGCACCATCCAAAAATCTCTTACCGCATGGCGGAAGTTCTCTAAAATTTGTGTTGCTCTAAAACTCGCTGTTTCATTAATATGCGTTCGTAAAAGTCGCTTCAAGAAATGGCGCGCTTCGTCCATATCATCGGTGTCAATACGCTCTGCAATAACCAGTTCTTGGTTGAGTTTATCGATAAAATCACGTGATTCGTCATAAACAAACGCAATACCTCCCGTCATACCCGCACCAAAATTGACCCCTGTATTTCCTAAAATAGCAACCAGTCCACCCGTCATGTACTCACACGCATGATCTCCTGTTCCTTCAACAACAGCTGTTGCACCAGAGTTTCGTACACAAAAACGCTCACCCACATTACCTGCAACAAAAAGTTTTCCGCCCGTTGCGCCATACAAACATGTATTACCTGCACATGAATAGCCTCTGCCTTGGAATTTCGGAGCGATGACAATCTTGCCGCCATTCATTCCCTTGCCAACATAATCATTCGCCGTACCTTTTAGGTTAATCGAAATACCATTGGCTAAAAATGCTCCCAAAGATTGACCTGCTACACCATTGAGTCTAAAACTGATGCTGTCGTCTTTTAAGCCTTTATTGCCATAAAACTTCGCAATTTCTCCACTGATGAGCGTTCCAAAGCTTCGGTTAGTGTTTGCGATTTTTTTATGCAAGACCACTTTTTCTTGTGGATTTTCAATCACTTTGTAAATTTCTTTCAAAATCTCTTTTTCAAATTCATTTTTGTCAAACGGATCATTTGATTTACCATTGTGTGTATTTGGACCCTCCAATCGCATAAGCACGGAAGAGAAATCAAACTTCTTCGCAAAGCTGTCATCAATTACATGTAAAAGGTCACTTCGTCCAATAATCTCTTCCATATGCGTATAACCAAGGTGCGCAAGAATTTCTCTCACATCTTCCGCTAAAAGGGTGAAGAAATTAACAAGTTTATCAACCGTTCCAACAAAATGCTCTCGAAGCTTCTCATCTTGTGTGGCAACACCCACCGAACATCGGTTCAGATGGCATACGCGAAGGACTTTACATCCAATGATAGTTAAAGAAAGCGTTCCAAAGGCATAGCTTTCCGCTCCTAATAAAGCAGCTTTAACGACATCTAAACCTGTTTTTAAACCACCATCGGTTTGAAGATGCACGCTATCACGTAGGTGGTTGGCTTTTAATGCATTATGCGCTTCACTCAACCCAATCTCCCAAGGATTTCCTGCGAACTTGATGGATGTCAAAGGTGCAGCACCCGTACCACCATCGCCTCCTGAGATAATAATCTTATCCGCATACGCTTTTGCCACACCTGCCGCAATGGTTCCGACACCTGCCGTTGAAACAAGTTTAACAGTTATGACGGCATCAGGATTAATCTGCTTCATATCAAAAATAAGTTGCGCCAAATCCTCAATCGAGTAGATATCATGATGAGGAGGAGGAGAGATGAGCGTCACACCAGGAATCGTATAGCGCAAACTTGCAATGAGTGGTGTGACTTTATGTCCGGGGAGTTGTCCACCTTCACCTGGTTTTGCACCTTGTGCGACTTTAATTTGAATCTCGGTCGCACTTCTTAAGTATTCAGGGGTAACACCAAAACGACCTGATGCGATTTGTTTGATTTTTGAATTTTTGATACTTTTTAAACGCTCAGGCGCTTCCCCACCTTCACCTGAGTTACTCATACCACCGATAGTATTCATCGCCTCTGCTAACGCTTCATGCGCTTCGGGTGAGATAGAGCCCAAACTCATCGCTGCCGTTGCAAAACGTTTAAAGATAGCCTCTTTACTCTCTACTTTTTCAAGCGCTATTGGCTCACGATCGGATTTAAGTTCGAAGAAGTCACGCACCATTTTAAAACCACGATTATTGACAAGTTTGGTAAACTCATGAAAATCTTTTTTCTCACCCGTTACCGTTGCTTTATGAATGGCATGAATGGCATAAGGATGATAATCGTGATACTCTTTCCCGTCAATGTATTTATAAAACCCTCCGATTTCCAAAGGAAAGAGTTTTGTTGTGAGCTTTAGTTCATACGCTAAGGCATGATTACTGTTCAAACGTGCCTCGATATCTTCATACTTAAGCCCTGGAATCAGTGAAATAGCACCATTAAAACACTCATTGACGATATCGCTAGAAAGTCCAATAACATCAAACAGTGCTGAGTTTTGATACGATGCAATCGTCGCAATCCCCATCTTTGACATGACTTTCATCAAGCCTTGTCCAAGTGCATGGTTGATATTTTTAAGACGTGTTTTGATTTCATAAGCACCTAGGTTGCTTTTTTTACATGCATCGAGTGCTGTTGCATAAAGTAAGTAAGGATAAATAGCACTCGCACCAAAACCTATCATACACGCACTCGAATGTGAATCAACAATTTCACCCGAAATCGCGACAATCGAAGCAAGTGAACGTACACCTTCATCAAGCAACACTTGATTCACTCGACCTATGACCATTGGCATCGGCATCGGTTTTAGCTTCTCATTCATACCTCTGTCATCTAAGAAAATAACACGCACACCTTCATTCTTCACTGCTTGAACGATATCGTACGCTAAATCTTCAAGACTGCCTTTGAGGTTATCTTCAAAAAGAGTTGAAAAATATCTGTTTTTATATTCAGGCTTATAACGAGGCTTACTTGGATCACCAAAAGAAGCCAAAACTTCATATTTTTCTTGCATCAACACAGGTGAAATCGTCTTGATATACACCGCATGTTCAGGTGTTTCTTCAAGGATATTGCGAATCTCACCAAAACCTGTCGTTAAACTCATGACCACTTTTTCACGAATCGGGTCAATCGGAGGGTTGGTCACTTGTGCAAATTTTTGTTTAAAATAGTCACTAAAGTTACGTTGCACTTGACTAAAGGCAGCTATGGGAGTATCATCGCCCATCGAACCAACGCCCTCTTTGCCATCTTTCATCATTGGCTCAATGACCATATTATTGACTTCTTGCGTGATGTTAAAGAAACGCTGCTCAAGCTCTAAATTTTCTCTGACATAATCTTCTGTTTTTGAAAAAGGAATATCCACAAACTCTTGCAAGTAGACAAGCCCTTTATTAAGCCACTCTGTATAGGTGTTGGAGCTTTTGAGATAATCATTAATATCTTCATTTTTCATAATTTTGCCAAATTTTAGGTCAATCCCTATCATTTGACCACTTTGCAATCTTCCACGCTCAATAATCGTATCTTCATCTATGTCCAAAACGCCATATTCAGAAGAAATAATAATGCGGTCATCTTTTGTGATAATATATTTAGCAGGGCGAAGACCATTTCTATCTAAAACACAGGCAATATGGCGACCATCGGTTAATGAAATCGCGGCAGGTCCATCCCATGGCTCAAAATTGATACTGGAGTACTCATAAAAAGCTCGAAGTTCAGAATCCATATGAGGCGCATTTTGCCAAGGTGCTGGGATGAGAGATCGTACCGCTTTGAAAAAGTCAAAACCATTGATGAGCATAAATTCAAACATATTGTCCAGACTTGCACTATCGCTCACATCATCCGTGGTAAGTGGAAATAATTTATTCAGTTCTTCTTGTGAAAAAAGTGCACTTTTCATACATTCACTTTTTACTTGTGTGAAAAAACGATTGGCTGAAATGGAGTTGATTTCACCATTGTGTGCCAAAGTACGGAAAGGTTGCGCTAGTTTCCATTTTGGGAGGGTATTGGTTGAAAAACGTTGATGAAAGAGTGCAAAGGTTGCTTTAAACGCTGCATCACTTAAATCGGGAAAAAATGTTTTAATATACGTTGGCATCACCAACCCTTTGTACGAGACCACTTTACTGGAAAACGATGCGATGTAAAACTCACTCTCATGCGCTAATTTTCGCTCAACCAATTTACGTGTCAAATACAATAATGCTTCAAAACGCTTCGTTGCAATTAAAGAAGAAGGCGTAACAAAAGCTTGGACGATTTTAGGCAATGTTTCAAGAGCTAGCTTTCCGAGCGCTTTAATCTTAACAGGTACTTCACGGTACAAAAGGACTTTAAGGTCATTTTGCTCACAGGTGTCTTCAAAAACTTTTTTTTGTTCATCGTTATGCATAAAAATCATAGCAACCGCAAACTGTTTAGGAAGGTCAACACCTAATTTGTGCGCTTCTTGTTTCATAAATTCTGTTGGCATGGAAAAAAGTAATCCACTACCATCACCACTTTTACCATCTGCCGCAATAGCACCTCGGTGCATCATACGCTCTAAAGCGCAAATCGCATCTTCAACAGTGTTATGGGTTGGAATATTTTTGACATTAGCGATTAAACCAAAACCGCAGTTATCTTTAAATCCTCTGATAAGATCCATCTCACAAGCCTTGTGTGGAATTATTCGCCAAAATCTGACAAATTTTAAGCTAAAAGCGACGGATATTACACAAATTTTACTTATTTTTCAATTAATTCCTATTTTATGGGCTTTAAAACACTTTACTTATCATATTAATTATTAAAATAAAATAAAACTTATATCATAAAATATCACTATTAATTTATTTCTTTTATAATAAGAAAATTTTGAGATGCTACAATACTCTCATGCAAGGATTTATTATCAACATTACTCGTGTCAAAGACGAAGATTTAATCGTAACGATTCTCACGCAAGAGATGATTAAAACAGCTTATCGATTTTACGGTGCACGTCATTCTACGATTCATTTAGGGTATAAAATCGACTTTGAAACACTCCACTCCTTAAAGTCTTCTCTTCCTCAGCTACGCTCGGTCATGCATCTTGGTCAAACATGGAATTCAAGCAGAGAGCGTATGCTCATTTGGCAATCTTTCGTGAAACTTTTCTATCAACATCTTAAAGATATCGCAACTATTGATGTGTTTTATTTTGACTTACTCGAATCATGCTCGCAAATTTGGCATCAACAAAACCCTAAGCGTATTGCTATTGAAGCCTATGTCAAGCTTTTAAACTACGAAGGGCGATTGCACGATGATTTTATCTGCTTTAACTGTGAAGGGCTTGTGGAAGAGGATATAACGCTTATTCGAGGGTTTCTTCCTGCACATCAACATTGTGCATGGAATCAAGCGATGAATACGTTACATGTAAAAACACTTTTCCAAACACACAGTACCATAGCACTTGAAGATGATGCAATTGATAGGCTTTGGAAAATTGTTTTAGAAGGATTTTAAAGAGAAAAGAGCAATGTATGATTGCTCTTTTTCAAGAATAAAAAATTCGATGCAACACCCTGTTGCCTTATCCTTTTAACAAGCTCCTAAAACAACACCACTGTCTTTTGCATATGTTTTCATATAAGCATAAACATCTTGCAAATAGATTTCTTTAAAAGGTTTTGCTTCAGGGCATAAAGAGAGCATCGTCGCATTCAAACGATTTTCTTCATAGATACTTGTCCATTCAGATTGTGTCTTACTTCGTGCAACCATAATACCATTGAGCCCACAAGCTTTTTTGATATTTTGATCAAACATTCGTTGTCCTCTTCCATCCGATGAGGCTAAAACAGATGAATCAAGGATCAATAATGTTCCTACAATATAAAGATATCTTTTCCACACGCTTTGCACAGTGTCCTCCTTTTCCAATGAGATTTTATGTATTCTAACTTCTTCACAATGAAAAGAAGCTAAAGTATTACTAATTAGAAATTTATGGGTATTTATGTATCTTCTGCTATCCATACTTCTTAATAGGCTAAAAACTCTTTTTGTGAAAAACTTGAGGTGTGAATATTTTCAAAAGCACGTTTAAGTGAGATAAAAAGCTCATGGTTTTCTGCTTCCATACGCGCAAGCATCTCTTTGGTTTGCGCACGTGCAACGGGCATTTTGACATCAAATCGCATCGCAGGACAAGCTTCATCTCCGATGATAGGCATATTTGCCTCTTTCGCACACTCTCGAAGTTGCCTTTCGCGTACATGAATCAAAGGACGGATAACATGTAATCCTTTTTCTGTTTTGTAAATCGGAGGCATAGAACGTAGTGAACCGTTATGAGAAAAGTTCATAAAAAAACTCTCCACAGCATCATCTAAGTGATGAGCCAACGCTAATTTTTGATAGCCATGTTCTAACGCATACGTGTAAAGTGCACCTCTTCGCATACGCGAAAAAAAGCTACAAAAAGAGGAATTGGCACGAATTTTTTCTTGGGCTAATTCAAAGATTTTTGTATCAACAATTTCATGTTCTATTTCATGCTCAACACAGTGCTGATGCAACGCTTCAAGTGCTTCCCCCATCCCATACGCTATGGTCACCGCTTTAAATTCAAATTTAAAAGGAGCTACGCGTTGCATATGCTTTAAAACGTGTGCTAGGCTAAGGGAGTCTTTCCCTCCACTTAAGCCTAAAAGAATCTTATCACCTTCCCCAATCAAGGTGTACTGAGCGTTTGTTTGACCAACCGTTCGTAATAGGCGTTTACTAATATTAATCATTGGCCAATGCGTCCATAATACCAATCATTAAAGCAGCACTCTCTTTTGCCGCTGTTTCTAAAAAGGTATCAAAACTAAACCCTGCATCCATATCTGCCGCGTCACTGATAGCACGCAAAATACAAAACGGTGTATGAAGAGCATCGCACACAACAGCAACAGAAGCACCTTCCATTTCTAAAGCATCTGCATTAAATGTTGTCCCAATCCATGTTTTTTTTGCTTCATCGCAAATAAATTGATCACCTGTGGCAATAATGCCCTCCAAAATAGCTTTTCCTTGCGCGTGTGCTACACGTTTCGCCACTTCTGTTAAAGCTTTATCTGTTTCAGTATAGACAGAGCCTCCTGGAACATACCCATACGGATGTCCAAAAGCACTGATATCTAAATCGTGTTGTGCTAACTTTGTGGCAACAACTAAATCACCAATTTTAAGACTTGGGTTAATGGCTCCTGCGACACCTGAAAAAAGAAGCTTTTGTGCACCAAATTTTTCAATCAATGTTGAAGCGGTTAAACTGGCATTCACTTTGCCAATTTTGCTATAAGCAATCACTAATTCTAAGCCTTTATACGTTGTTAGGTAGTAATTATTTTTTGCAAATTCAACCGTTTCATACTCTTTAAAATAGGTCAGCAGTGGTGCAATTTCTTCTTGCATCGCACCCATAATAGCTATTTTCATTTTATTCCTTTAATGATTCAAAAGTGAAAGCGCTTCTTCAAGGCTTTTCATATCGGTAATACTGTGCGTTGGTTTTGATGTAATGCGCTTGTTGAGTCCTTTTAAGACATTGCCACCAAACTCTATAAACATATCTGTTGTCTCTTCTACATGTAAAATGGAGTGTTTGTATTTTACAGGAGAGACTAACTGTTCACAAAGAAGTTTTTTTGCATCTTCTGCACTTTGATAACTGCTTGCTGTTACATTAGAAATCAAAGGTGCACTAAAATTATTTTTCAACCATTGATCTAAAAAGCCACCTAATGAAGCTTGCGCACTGGCTAAAAGCGGACAATGGCTTGCTACGGACATCGCCAAAAGAACGCTTTTTTTAGCACCTGCTTCTTTAAAAACCATTTCAAGGGAAGCTAAATCATCGCGATCTCCAGCTATCACGATTTGTCCATCCCCATTATAATTTGCTGCCCATACTTTTTTGCCTTCTTCTCTTGCTTTACATGTAAGTGCTTCTACTGCCACATCATCCAATCCAAGAAGTGCCATCATACCAGCATTTTGTCCTTCACATGCTTGTTTCATAAGAAGCCCTCGCTGATGAACTAATTCAAGCGCATCACAATAGTCTATAGCACCGACCGCACTGAGTGCTGAAAATTCACCCAATGAGTGACCTAAGAAAGATTGAGGAACAACTTTATGCGCTTGTGTAAAAAGGTGGTAAGCCATAAGACTGACTAACAAAATGGCAGGTTGTGCAAATTCTGTTTGTTCTAATTTATCATTCTCTTCAAACAATAAACCTTTTACATCAAAGCCTAAACGCTCACTTGCTTTTTCAACCATTTCTTTAGCCAATGTGCTATTGTCGTAGAAATCTTTTCCCATACCTATTTTTTGACTTCCCTGTCCAGGAAAGATAAATACTGTTTTGTTCATACTGTAACCTTTAAAAATAATAGATAATTTCTAAACACGAAGAGACTACTCGATGCGCAATCGATCTTTGTAGTCATTGATTTTTTTACGCAGTGTATTACGATTGAGTCCAAATTTTTCACTAATCGAGAGTTGAGAGCCAAACTTAGCATAGCCACTTCGTATCATAGGAACGTCAAAAAGATAGAGTAAATCACGATAATCATTCCGTCCGCCAATACGCTCTGCTAAAAAGCGTTCCATCATAGAAAGAATTTCTTCTTCACCAAAAGAGCTCATCAAATAAGCATTATAGACTGAACGGCGCAGTGAATAACAGTTTTTACTTAAATCAGGAACAATCTCTTTTAAAGAAACTTCATCTCCCATACCACCATCAAACATCATGTGCGCTTCAAAAGCAAATTTTTCCATAAGAGGAAAAACATCTTCCATACGCTCCCTTAAAGGAGGAATTGTAATTTTAAGGCTAAAAAATTCATCCGTTAAAGACTCACCTATCGGGAGACTTGATGTTGCAATAATACGTGTTTTATGAGAGTCTAGTGCAATTTTAAGTTTTTTATAGTTTGTAATTTTATGGAAGTTTTTTACAATCAAGCTGCTATTTGTTTCAATCAAAGCTAAGAGCTCATTAAAAGAACTTGCATCAACCACAGGAGCAGCAATAATATGACGCGCTAAAGTCTCTTTACCAACGCCATGCTCACCTAAGATAAGCGCATTAATGGTGACGCTTTTGAGAAGATTTGCCGACTTAAGAGCCTCAATTGAGGCTCTTGATTTTGCTATATAATTAGTGTGATCCACAACATCCGCCACCATGAGAGTGATGCTCGCCACCGCAACAGCCATCTTCCCCATGATTATGGCCATGATCATGACCACCACAACATCCGTCTTCTTCGTCATCATTTGTAGTGTGGCAACTGCCACCTGTTCCGCAACCACAACCACCATGTGATGAGCCACCAACGTAGCCGTTTAATATCTCATCAGCCGTTGCATCACGAACTTCAACAACACTCACAGCAAATAAAAGATCTTTACCTGCTAAAGGATGGTTAAAGTCAATTTCGACAGTTTCATCATTGAAACTTTTAACAATCACCTGCACTGTTTCACCATGTTCACCTTGACCATAAAGTGTCATGCCAACGTTAAGCTCTAAACCTGCAAATTGTTCTTTTGGCAATACTTGAACAGCGTTATTATCATAAACACCATAAGCATCCACAGCAGCAACGGTGATATCAGCACTTGAACCAACAGAAAGTTCTTTAATTTTCTCTTCTAATCCAGGAATAATTTGACCTTTTCCCACGATAAAAGAGAGTGGTGCTGCACTTAAGTTTGTATCTAATATCTCACCATTATCAACATCTTTGAGTTCATAATGGATAGAGACAACTTGATTTTCATTAATACTCATCTCATCTCCCTTAATTTTTAAACGATAGGATTTTAACATAAGTTTTTTGTATGTGCCCTTAGGCGAGAAGTGTAAGTCTATTTTTTATGCAAAGAAGTGTTTATTATTTAATTTTTTTGGCTTCAGGAGAATCAGGATAACTCTCTTTAAGAGCCTTATAAAAACTTTGTGCTTCTTTAGTTTTACCTAATTTTTCAAAAGAAGAAGCCGTATGATAAAGAAGTGTAGGAGTATAAGTAGCCTTATCAAAGAGTGAAATACTCGTTTTATAATGCTCAATAGCACTTGCATAAGATTTCTGAGTGTATGATATTTCACCCAAATTAAAATTAACTTTTGCAGGCTTATAGTTGCGGTTCAAAAGTTCCGAATAAAGTACTTTTGCTTCATTAAAAGACTTTTTATCAAACAATTCATCTGCTTCTTTAATAAGCGTTGCACTATCTTTCGATGCTAATTCTTTAGGTGTAGGTGCTTTTACTTTTGTGTCAGCCTTAGAAGTCTCAGCTGCAACTGGTGCGGCAGGTGTTGTTTTTCCTTTGCCTTTAACTTCATTGACCAATTGATCAAATTTTTCTTTAGGTACATAATTTTTGTTAATAGAATCAATTAAAGAGCCTAATTCGCCAAGCACAACTTTGACTTTTTCTTGATTGTCAAGTTGAATTTTTCGACTCTCTTCCACATATTCTTTTAATTTAAGATTTTCTTCTTCAAGCTGACGCATACGTTCATCTGTTTTAGCAATCTTATTATTATAACCTTCAATGACAGAACGCATTCCTTCTAGCTGCTCAGTAACTGTACCAAGCTCTGCTTTAACACTACCAACACTTTCGTTAAGATTTGCTACTTTTTGAGTACTTTGAAGAATTTTTTTCTCACTGGATGTTAGGCCATAAGGACTTGGGCTATTAATATCGCCCGCTGAAAAGGCTGAAGGTTCATTAGATAGCGCTACTACAGGAAGTAGTAACGCCATCAATGAAAGAGAAGCTATTTGTTTCATAAATAACAATTATGGAAGTACTTTGAACTCTGCTCTTCTGTTTTTATCCCAACATGCTTTGTTGTGATCTGTACATGAAGGATTGCTCTCGCCATAGCTTACTACTGTAACTCTATCAGCGTTCATACCTTTTGCGACTAAGCCATCTTTAACACTTTTTGCTCTTTTAAGACCAAGTGCATAGTTGTATTCATCTGTACCGAATTCGTCACAATTACCTTCAACTTTAATTGAAAAGCTTTTTGCTTCAGAAGAATTAAACAACGCAGCGTTTGCATCGATGTTAGCTTGTTGATCTTTTCTGATATTGTATTTATCAAAATCAAAATAGATTACTTTAGAATTAGCTTCTAAAGAAGCGATTAATTTTTGTAATGCGCTCATGCCATCATTTGTTGCGCCTTTTGTATCGCCTGCTGTACCTTTAGTCATATCAACTTCAGGACTTTTTTGACTACAACCAGTCAAAACCAAAACTGCTACCGCTAAGCTTGTTAAAGCTAATTTACCCATTATTAGATCCTTTTTTAAGTTTCACTTTTAAAACTTCGGAATTATACCACATTTTTTTTAAAATTTACCAATCAATTGATTGTAATTTACCAGTTTTTAACGGAAAATGATACGTTTTGTTAGCATTTAGGCGCACAATACCTAAAGCACTTTGATTTTGATACTGTTTAATAAACATAATTGTATCAGGATCTTTTGCAAAACGAGGATAAAGGTTCTCGCCTGTTGCTGTTAATTGCCTAATATAATCTGTTTTTGTAGAAATCAGATAAAGATTAAACGTATTTCGTCCAAACTCACTTTTATCTTCTCTGCTTGAATAAACAATATAATTATCATATGCTGATGCTGAATTGTTGTTTTTACCGTGATATACCATTTGCTCTACATTTTTATCATTAATACCTTGTGCAAAAACATTAGCATACCCTAGTCTATCTGAAACAAAGACTATTCTCTGGTCATTATCTATAAAATTTCCATTCACGTCAATTCCTGAATACTCAGTAATTTTTTGAATTTTCTTTGTTTGCAAATCATACAAATAAATATCAGTTTGATCTTTAGGTGCCATAGTTAAAAGTAATTTTTTACCATCTTTGGATACATCTGAACAAACAACCATACCAGAGCTCGATATAATACTTCTTCGACTACCATCTTTCAAATCATATTTATAAACAGCAGGTTCAGCTCCATTGTACGAAGTATAATAAAAAATATTTTGCTCTTCATTCCCCCATTTTGGGAAAATATTAAGTCCTCCCGTTACCATAACTTTCTGATAGGTCAGTGTATAATCTGAAAGAACAATTTCACTTTTTTTCGCTTCTGTGTAGCGCGCGAATAAAACAGATTGTTCCATCCACTTAATTGAAGGAGCGCCAATTTGGTCATTCGCTTCTGAGACTATTTTATGTGCTAAAAAAGGATACCTTTTTTTATCGTTCAAAACGTAAGAGCGTTCAGAAGTTGTTGTCCCCGTTCGAGCGTTGATTAGTTTTACATTAGCAGAAGCACTATTCAAATCTTGTGTCGCACTAAAGCGTAAAATTAAATCTACTTTTTTATCGGAGAGAAAATTTTCAATAGGACCACCTTCATAGCTGCTTTGAAGGTACTCATCTTCAACACGAAAATGACTACTCACACGTAAATCACCTGCAATAAGTTTAAAAAGACTTTTTCTAAACTCTAAATCAACGTTTTTTGGACTTGCATCTTGGATAGCAATTTTTGGTAAAACGTCTATTTTTTTAACAATCTCAACGGTTGCATCAGCTGCAAAACTCATAATACATGCACATAAAAAAAGAAACACGTGTTTAAAAAACATATTTACTCCATAATATCTTTAAAATCAACCTGCATCTCAAAAAGTGGCCCTTTGTCGTATTTTGGGAACTCTTCTCCCTCCATCGTTTTTAGGAACTCTTTGAGCTTGGTATTGAAGTCATTATTATAAGACAAAGAAACTATTTTATAACTAAAAGCTCCTTTATCACTTACTTTTATAAGCACTTTTGCTACATTACCGCTTTCCGTATCAACAGTCTTTTGCCAATTTTCCTCAAGTATTTCTTGTACTTTTCCGATAAAAGGATCAAATTTACCATCCCGTTTTGTATCAATCAAATGTTTTTGTTCAGCGAAATTGAGTGAGTTTGCAATTTTTGATGCGACATCTTCGCTCTTTTGCTTAGTTTCTTCTTGATTTGGTTTCACACGCGTTCTTGGTGTTTGGTCTTTTTTTTGTTCTTTTGCATCTGGAGGAAGTTTTGATGTATTGATATCTTCAAACAAACCTCTTAACGAAGTACTTTTCACTGCTTCTTTGGGAGAAGAGGCTGTTTTTTTCTCTTCACTTGGTTTTTCAGCAGGTTTTGGTTGTTCAACAGGTTTTTCAACTTCTACTTTTTTACGCTCTTCTTTCATCTTATCAGAATCATTTTTTTTGCGCTCAACCAAGCTTACATGTAAAAGTTCATCTTTTTTTGAAGTATAGTTTTCATTGGTTTTTTTTTGATGAATGACCAGATAAATAAAAAAAATCAACAAGACAACATAGAGTAAGATAGATAGTATCCATCCTAAAGAGGCGTATTTATTTACATTCGACACGTTAACTATCCATTGGTTTCTAACGATATGTTCGTAAATCCTGCCTGTTTAATCGTTTTGAGTACGAACATGACATCTTTATAGGATAGTCCTTCGTCAGCTTTGATATAGACAATACTTTTAAGTGGATATTTACTTTTTTGCATCGTAAAGTTGTCAGGAAATTCTGAAAGTAAAAAACTATCATTTTTAAGATAGACTTTACGATCTTTAGTAACGCGTACTTCTAATTCTGGAAGCTTATTAACCACTGAAGACTTACTTCCATCAGGCAGTTTAATGACTTCTTCATACACAAGCGCTGGTGTCGTTACCATTAAAATGGCAAGCAACACCAACATAATATCAACAAGTGGCGTAATATTTAGTTCTGGAACTTCATCTAATTGACTGGTCATTTAGCTCTCTTTTTTATTTTCATTATTGGAGAGTAAAATATCGACTTCTCTTTGTACATAAACAATCACTTCATACGCTTTTCTTCGTAAAAACAAGTTAGCACTATACGCAGGAATTGCAACAAAAATACCAGCAGCCGTTGCCACAAGCGCTTCACTGATGGCTGGGGCAATAACACCTAAAGAAGCACTTCCTGATTGCCCTAATCCACTAAATGTTTCTAAAATAGAAACGACTGTTCCAAAAAGTCCAATGAAAGGAGCCGTAGAAGCAATAATTGAAAGCATCCAAAAACCACTCGTAGCATTTTTTTCAGCAACATTTTTGCATACATTTAATAGTTTTTCTGAATGTATTGACGCCCCAGAACATCTACGTAAAATAGAGTCATCTCTTACATTACGAGCTCCCATTAGCATAGATTCTAGCGAACTTTTCTCAATAGAAAGCCAATGGTTTAAATACATATATCTTCCAAATAAAATACCAAATGTAATGATAAAATAGATGGAAAGCCAAATCATAATAACCCATGTAAAAAAACCACTACGTGAGGCAAAATTTAATGCAATATCGATTCCAGACATAGTTTACTAAAGCTTTCGTGTTTTTGTAATAGCTTCAATTCGTGATGTTGCAATAGCAATAGCAATATCAGAATCTCCAATACTTTTTAAAAGTTCTTTTGCCGCATCTAATGACTTTGCAATTTCACTCTCACTGCTACCGCCAATTGAGACAGCACCATCAGCGAGTACTGTGACAGAATTTTCATCTACTTTGACATGTCCCCAATTGATAGCGACAACGTCATGATTACCATCTCCAAGTTCAATATCAATAATTCCCGCATTTAAAAGAGTTACAAGTGAAGCGTGATTTGGTAAAACACCAAATTCACCTTCACTACCAGGCAATGTAACACTCTTAACATTGTTGGAAAAAATCTGACCCTCAGGAGTAACAATTTCCAATTTTAATGTATTCATCGTTTTACCTTGTGGCTTATATTAACTTTTTAACTTTGCAGCTTTCTCAATAACTTCTTCGATACTTCCTACCATATAAAAAGCAGCTTCTGGTAAATCATCATACTTACCTTCTAAAATACCTTTAAAGCCTGCGATTGATTCTTCAAGCGTAACATACTTACCAGGACTTCCTGTAAAGACTTCAGCAACGAAGAATGGCTGAGATAAAAATCTCTCAATTTTACGAGCACGATCAACCGTAACTTTGTCTTCTTCACTAAGCTCGTCCATACCAAGAATGGCAATAATATCTTGTAGGTCTTTGTATTTTTGAAGTACTGCTTGTACACCGCGAGATACGTTATAATGCTCGTTGCCTAAAATTTCTGGATTAAGCATACGTGAGCTAGAATCAAGTGGATCAACCGCTGGGTAAATACCTTTTTCTGCAATTGCACGGTTAAGTACAGTCGTTGCATCTAAGTGAGCAAATACAGTTGCAGGGGCTGGGTCAGTTAAGTCGTCCGCTGGTACGTAAACCGCTTGAACAGAAGTAATTGAACCTTTTTTTGTTGATGTAATTCTCTCTTGGAACTTACCCATTTCACTAGCTAATGTTGGTTGATAACCAACCGCTGAAGGGATACGTCCAAGAAGTGCAGACATCTCAGCACCAGATTGTGAAAAACGGAAAATGTTATCGATAAACATCAATACATCCAGACCCATTTCATCACGGAAATACTCAGCCATTGTAAGACCCGTAAGTGCAATTCTATTTCTCGCTCCTGGTGGTTCACTCATTTGACCATAACATAAAGCAACTTTATCCAAGACGTTAGAATCTTTCATCTCATGGTAAAGATCATTTCCCTCACGTGTTCGCTCACCAACTCCTGCAAATACAGAGTAACCGCTGTGTTTGAACGCAACGTTGTGAATGAGTTCCATAATGATAACGGTTTTACCAACACCAGCACCACCAAAGAGTCCAACTTTACCACCTTTTGCATAAGGGGCAAGTAGATCAACAACTTTAATACCTGTCTCAAAAATCTCAGATTTTGTACTTTGCTCTTCAAATTTTGGTGGTTCTCTATGGATTGACCATTTTGTTTTACCAGAAACTGGCTCACCTTGGTCAATAACATCACCAATGACGTTAAAAATACGTCCCAAAACTTCTTCGCCTACAGGAACTTGAATAGGGTTTCCTAAAGCTTTAACTTCAATACCTCTTGTTAAACCTTCACTCATATCCATCGCAATCGTTCTAACACGGTTATCACCAAGATGTGCAGCTACTTCTAAAATCAATCGTTGTGCTTTACCTTCAACGGTATAATTTACTTCAATAGCTTCATTAATTTGGGGAAGGTAGCCATTAAAATCGACGTCAACAACAGGACCCATAATTTGGCTGATTAATCCATTCATCGAATATTCTCCTTTTCTTTTTTGCAAAACAGTTATTTCATAGACTCTACACCACTGATAATCTCGATGAGCTCAGTAGTAATAGACTCTTGTCTAGCTTTATTATAGGCTAAGGTTAAAATACCAACACGCTCTTTAGCGTTATTGGTTGCATTTTCCATTGCTTGCATACGTGCACTATGCTCAGCTGCCAATGAATCAATAAGTGCATAATACATATTGTATTCAAAATACTTTTGTAACAAGGCATCTAATATTTCTTCTCCACCTTCTTCTGGTTCAAGTTCCATTAAAGAACTTGTTTCAAGTGTCTGAAGGGGTGGTTGAACAGGTACAATATCTGAAATCTTAAGTTCTTGCGAAATCATATTTTTGTAACCGTTGTGAATTAAAATAACCTTATCTGTCTTTCCTTCGATAAAATCATCAATCGCTGCTTTAATAATCTCTTGTGCTTTTTCATAGCTCGGATTCGAACTCACACCTGCATAAGATGTTAGAAGTTCAACACCTTGGAAATTGAAAAACGCCATACCTTTACGACCAACTGCACGTAGTCTCACTTTGATGTTTTGTTTTTCAGCATCTTTCAATAAATTACGTACCGCTTTAATCGTTTGAATATTAAAGCCTCCGCATAAACCTTTATCTGCGGTAACAAAAACAACATCGATTGTTTTTGGTGCATCATTATTAGTAAAAAAGCGACTCTCAATTGAACCATTTTTATACTGATTGATTTTATAAGCAATTTCAGAGAGTACTTCATTAATTTTAACAGCGTACACACGTGATTGCTTTGCTGCCATTTCCGCTCGCTTCAACTTAGCCGTTGAAACAAGCTTCATAGCACGCGTTGTTTTTTGAGTATTTTGAACACTCTTGATTTTTCGTTTTATCTCTTTAAGGTTTGCCATGGCTTATCCTTACTTAACTGCAAAGGTTGCTTTAAACTCGCCAATTGCCTTATGTAATAGTTCTTCAAGTTCTTTATCGATTGCTTTTTTAGCTTGAAGCTGTTCAATAATCTCTGGATATCTCGCTTCAATAAATGATTTGAGTTCAGATTCAAAACGGCCTACTGATTTAACATCAATACTATCTAGGTAACCTTTGGCACCTGCAAAAATAATCAAAATTTGTTTTTCAACAGGAATTGGAGCATACGGAGGTTGTTTCAATAATTCAACCATTCTTTGTCCACGCTCAAGTTGTTTACGGCTTGATTCATCAAGATCACTTGCAAACTGCGCAAATGCTTGAAGTTCACGGTACTGAGCAAGATCAAGTCTCATAGTACCTGCTACTTGTTTGGTTGCTTTAATCTGAGCAGCGCCACCAACACGTGAAACGGAGAGACCAACGTTAATCGCTGGACGGATACCTGAGTTAAAGAGGTCAGATTCCAAGAAAATTTGACCATCTGTAATTGAAATAACGTTTGTTGGAATATATGCTGAAACGTCACCCGCTTGTGTTTCGATAATTGGAAGTGCTGTAAGTGAACCTGCACCTAACTCATCATTAACTTTCGCTGCACGCTCAAGAAGTCTGGAGTGGAGATAAAAAACGTCACCTGGGTACGCTTCACGACCCGGAGGACGACGTAAAATCAATGACATCTCACGGTAAGCAACCGCATGTTTTGAAAGATCATCATAAACGATCAATGCGTGTTTACCACTGTCTCTAAAATATTCACCCATAGAAACACCCGCATAAGGAGCTAGAAATTGCATTGCAGCAGAATCACTCGCCCCAGCGTTTACAATAATGGTATAGTCCATCGCACCGTGTTCTTCAAGTTTTTTTACAACTTGAGCAACCGTTGATTGTTTTTGACCAATAGCTACATAAATACATGTAACGTTTTGACCTTTTTGGTTAATAATGGTATCAATCGCAATCGTTGTTTTACCGGTTTGTCTATCACCAATAATAAGCTCTCTTTGTCCTCTACCAATGGGTACGAGGGCATCAATCGCTTTAATACCGGTTTGAAGTGGTTCATGAACTGATTTACGAGCCATGATACCATGTGCTTTTTCTTCAACGAAACGTGTCTCAGTTGCGTTAATTGGACCTTTTGCATCAATTGGATCACCTAATGAGTTAACAACACGTCCAACAAGTGCTTCACCAACAGGTACACGTAAAAGTTTGGCTAAACGCTTTACAGATGAGCCCTCTTTAATAGCATTACTGCTACCAAGAACAACGATACCAACACTTGCCTCTTCCAAGTTAAGTGCCATACCTCTTTCACCATTTTCGAACTCAACCATTTCACCAGCCATAACATTCTTCAAGCCATAAACGTTAGCAACACCATCAGCAACAGAAATAACTTTACCTGTCTCTTCAATGTCTACGTTTAGTTCAAAGTTCTCGATACGCTCTTTAATGATTGAACTGATTTCATCAGCTTTCATTTTTGCTCCCACAAACAACTCCTTAACATTCTTTTATTTATTTTATATTGCTTTTAAAATATGTTCACTCATTTGAGCTTTCAAACGCTCTAATGAGAAACTCACCTCTACACCCAAGTCATCCAAAGCTATTTTAATTCCTGGATAACTATTTTGCGATGGATGTAACTTGACTTTTGCATTAAACTTTTTACCAAAATTCTCTTCTAGCGTTGCTATTTGAGCTGGTGTTATTTTGAAATTACTCAAAACTTCACCTTCAAATACATTCTTTTTCAAAGAGATTTGATAATTAAGTTCTTTTGCAATCAAAGGAATCAATCCTAAACGATCATTTAATACAATCAGTTTAATAAAGTTTGAAAATTTTGATTCATTGATATCAATCAAAGAAAGCACTAAATTTTCTTTATCCGCCTGAGAAACATCGGGAGAAAGAACAATATTATTAAATTTGGTTATCTTAAATGCCTCGGCTACTTGAGCTAATGCACCATGAATGTGTGAAAGTTCCTTTTCATTACAACTTTCCATAAGAGCATTGACATATTTTTTTGCAATTGCTGTACTCATTATGCCACCTTCTTATTAATGATATTAATCATTTCATTTTCATCTAGTGCTACAGAACCCTCTTTAAAGAGTTCATCTAAAATTTCATTGACAATAGCACGTTGCATTTGACGTTCTTCAATTTTCACTTTATCATGCATGGCTTTTTCAAGATTTTCGATTTCAGTATTTGCATCTACTGCAATTTTTTCACTCATCATCACAGCTTCTTTTTTTGCTGTTTCAATTAAAGCACGCACAGTGACTTTCGCTTCTTCGACTTTTTGCAATGCTTCTTCTTTTTTACTATTAGACTCTCTTAATTTCATTTGAATTGAATCTAATTTTTGAGCAATTGCATCTTTACGACCAAAATAAAATTGTTTTGCAGCGCCTGCTACAAAGTAATATAAAATTGCAGCAAAAATCGTAAAGTTAATAGCTCTTGGTATAATATCTGTTGGTCCACCAGAACCACCACTTGCTAAAAGAATTGCAGGAGCAGCTAACAATAAAAGATATCTTATATTATTCATGCTTTTTTCCTTAAATATGACTTAGTTTAGTTGCAACGCCTTCTTTAAACAAAGGCATTTGCGCTAACAAGTGATTTTTAAAGTCCACTCTGTCAGATTCTAATTTTTTCAAAAAGATTTCGCTTTGATTATCTAATTCAGCTCTCTTTTGCTCAATTTTTTGCAATGCTTTCTCTTTCGCCTCATTAATAGCTACTTCTTTAATACGCGAAGCTTCTAACTTTCCCTCAGCGATAATAGCTTCTACTTCTTTATAGTAAGCCGCAACATCGCTAGCATTTTTTCCTGCATTCTCTAAATCACGATTGATAGCATTATTCCTATTGTCAATAAATGCTATTAACGGTTGATAAAGGGCTTTGTTTAAAATAATCAACAAAACCAAGAAAACAGTTCCAGTCACTAGCAGAAGTGCTGGTATGATATCCAACATAGTTTTTACTCCTTTGGTCGAGATAATACTCAATTTTTAAAATTTTATTACAAACGAAAATTTATCTAAGTTTAAAAACGTGCGAATTTTAACATAATTAAGGAAAAGAGTTTATTAAATGAAAAAGAAAATTAACCGATTTTTTCCAATTGCTCTAAAAATGTATCAATGGCTTCACTGTTTTTAAAATGAATGGTAATCGCATGGCTCTTAGCTTTAACTTCCAATCCAAGAGCATTAAGCTTACTTTGAAGTCCTATCATATTTTGGGTAAGACTCTCTTTATCGGTCGTTAATTTTTTACCGTTATTTTCATCACTATTTTTCATTTTCTTAACGAGCAACTCTGTCTCACGCACACTTAACTTCTGACCCAAAATTGTATTGACAACCATCTCTTCTTCTTTAGGTTCAAGTCCTACAAGTACTTTTCCATGACCTTGGGAGAGAATGCCATCTGAGAGATATTTTTTAGTTTGTTCACTTAGACTTAAAAGTCTCATGGTATTGGTGATTTGTGTACGGCTTTTGTGAATAATTTCAGAAAGACCTTCTTGGGTGATTTTATACTCTTCAATAAGCTCTTTATAGGCGACAGCAAGCTCAATAGGATTGAGGTCTTCTCTTTGAATATTTTCAATAAGAGCAAGTTCTCGTAAGTTTTTAGACTCAATATCTGCAACAATTGCTTTGATTTTTGCAAAACCTGCAAGTTTGCTTGCACGTAAACGACGCTCACCTGCAAGAAGCATGTACCCATCATCTTTTGCAACAACAATGATAGGTTGAAGTAATCCGTGACGCTTAATTGATTCACTTAATTCGCGAAGCGCAATCTCATTAAAATGAACGCGTGGCTGATAAGGGTTGGGGGTAATGCGTTCTATATCAATTTCACGAACTAAATCTTTTGCTTGTTCAATATCTTGTTTATAGGCTTCTTCCACATCTTCAATAATAGCACTAAGCCCTCTTCCTAATACCTTTTTACTGCTCATCACTTAGCTCACCAAAATAGAATTAGCAAGATTTTGATACGCTTTTGATCCAGGAGACTCGACATCGTACAAAATAATAGGTTTACCAAAACTTGGAGACTCTGCAAGCTTAATATTACGAGGAATAACCACATACGAAGCGCTCTCTTTATCGACAAACAGTTTGTTTTTAAAATGCTCTTTCAAATCCGCAAAGACTTGCTTGGAGAGATTGTTTTGTGTACTATACATTGTTGGCAAGAAACCTTTAATTTCAAGCGTTGGATTAATCGTTTTTTTGATAAGTTTCACAGTGTTCAAAAGTTGTGCTAATCCTTCTAACGCAAAAAATTCGCACTGAATAGGAATGATAACAGAGTTTGCAGCACTTAAAGCGTTGATGGTAATACTTCCAAGTGCGGGAGGAGAATCGATGATGATATAATCATACTGATCTTTAATCTCTTCAATTTTTGTCTTCAAAATGAGCTCTCGTCCTTTAGTGTTATTGTCATAAAACTCTTTTTCCACACCTACAAGACCAATATTCGATGGTGCTACATGTAACGTAGGAAGAGATGTCTCTAAAATCACTTGGGAAAGGCGTTTTCGTCCGATAAGTACATGGTAAATATTATATTCATAGTCACTTCTATGAAATCCAAGCCCTGTCGTTGCATTTGCTTGAGGATCAATGTCGATCAACAATACCTTCTTCTCTGCCACTGCTAAAGAAGCAGCCAAATTAATAGCAGTGGTTGTTTTACCAACACCGCCTTTTTGATTTGCTATTGCTATAATTTCGCTCATCGTAGACTATACACCTTTTTGTTTTCTAACACAATTGATCCATCATCGTTTAGTACTGCATCACGCAAGGAGACCACTTTTCCATCCAAATGAAATGTAAAAGCTTCGTTTTTATAAAATTCTATCTTATATTTACTAAAAACTTTCTTCCACGTCATTTTCTTTTCAATAGCTTCAACTAAAAGTAACGCAATAGCTTTAGGTGTAATGTGAATATCTAAAACGCCAAATTCCAAGGGTGCGCAAACAAGATTAAGCCCAATCGAGCCTACGATGTGAGACCCAATTTTTGTCGTAATCATACCTCCAACTTTCTTCTCTTCGAGGTAAAAATCATTAGGCCATTTAAGCCATACTTTCGAGCCTTTCTCTTCTAAAATCTGCTTGGTCAAAGCTGAAAAATAGATAGAAATAGAGGCTAATGGTAAATCAGAGGGTAAGTGTTTCTCTTCTACACAAACAGAGAAAAACAAGTTGCCTTTTTCCCCAATCCAACAATTTCCTCGGCTTCCAATCCCTTGTGTTTGGATATCTGCACCGATGGCATAAGGTGCACAAAGTGTACCGCTCTTTAATCCTTCAATGACATATTGGTGTGTTGAAGGAATTTCTTCACGCCAGTCTATCACCACATTCAAGCCTTTTACCACGGATATAATCACTTGCTTTCATTGCATTTTTTGATGATGGTTGCACCTGCTTTAGCACTAAAGAGCCTCTTTTACATGTAACAACAATACCTTCTTTTGAAATAGAAGTGATAAGACCTGTTTCATCATGGAGCGTATTTTCATCTACAATGCTTATTTCAATCAACTTTAGTCCAGAGTCCAAAAAAACACCTGGCCAAGGAGTTAGTGCTCGAAATTTTTGCATAAGATAGCGTGCATCGTTTTCAAAAGAGACTTCGCCATCTTCTTTTTTAATTTTCTTACAATGTGTTGCATGCATCTCTTGTTGTTTTATAGGTGATAGAGAGTTAAAATGTTCTAATGTTACAAGCGTTAAGCGCGCAGCATGATGAGCGAGTATGTCAAAAAGCTCTTTGGATGTCTCGACTTCGCCAATACAATGATAGGAAAAACCTAGCATCGCTCCCGTATCAAGCCCTTCTTCCATCAGCATAGATGTCACACCCGCATAAGCTTCGCCTTCTAAAAGCGTAGATTGAATGGGACTTGCACCTCGATATTTTGGAAGCAAAGAAGCATGTAAATTAATACAAGGAGCTATTTCTAAAATCGATTTTGGCAAAAGTTTACCGTAAGCAGCCACGACAATAACATCAGGTTGATACGAAATTATTTTTGCATAAGCTTCTTCAGTGCGCAATGATTTGGGTTGATAGACTTCTATTCCCAATCCTTCTTGCATCACCCATGCTTTTGTATCAGGAGGTGTTAATGTCTGTTTACGTCCTACCGGTTTATCTTCTTGGGTAATAAGAAGAGGAACTTTTATACTGCTATCTTGAACCAACGCTTTTAAAATTGTTGTGGCATATGAAGGAGTTCCCATAAAAATAACACGCATTCTAATCCTTACATGTAAAAAGAGTTCCACCTTTGTGAATGCCATCTAACATATAGCTTTTGACATCACTTAAATCAAATCCACTGGCAATAAACATCGATTTTTTACGCTCTAACAAAAAGTCTGCGGCTTTGAGTTTAGTTACAATGCCACCCGTTGCAAAGGCAAAATTGGCTGATTTTTCCATTTCAAGTTCACTGGCTTCAATTTCATGAACAATCTTTCGCATGGTTGCATCTGTGTGCTTATGGGGGTCTTTATCGTAATAACCATCAATGTCGGAAAGTAAAATAAGTAAGTCCGCTCCAAAATAATACGCAACGCGCGAAGAGAGTTGGTCGTTGTCTCCAAAAACAAGCTCTTCTGTGGCTGTAGCATCATTTTCATTGATAATAGGCAAAATACCATTATGAAGTAAAGTATCAATGGTGCATTTGGCGTGATAACATCGCTTGCGTGAGTCAAAGTCATCCGCTGTTAAAAGTAATTGTGCGCCACTTTTACCAAATTTTTCAAGCTTTTTATTGTATGTTGCCATAAGTTGAGGCTGCCCCACAGCAGCGATGGCTTGACGGTTATGAAGCAGTTTTTTATCCAATTTTAGCGTCGTGTAACCAGCGGCTACTGCACCTGAAGAGACGAGAATCACTTCATACTTTTCCATCAGTGCGACTAAAAATTCAACTAAATTTAAAATTCTTTCTTTACATAATCGGTTTTGTTCACTTAAGACGTGAGTACCAACCTTAACGACGACTCTTTTCATCACGGACCTTTGTCACAATATCAGATAACGCGTACTTGATAGCATCAATATTGATTTTAGAAACAGAAGAGATAGGTAACACAAAAAACGGTAACTCAGGATTTCTTTCATGGACATCTTGACCAAACGAGTGAATATCTTCACGGGTTTTGTACTTGGATGTGAATGTATTTGGTTCTAAATCCAAAAGTTTTAGAAATGCATCGACTTTTTCGTTAATTTCACTTGGCTCTAGCGTGTCACAACGCGTTAGTGCAATGGCATAATTTCGACCGGAGAGTTCTTCTGAGAATTTTTTAAGCTCTGCTTTTAATGTTTCATACTGAGTTTGCAAATCACGATAATTCGCTAAATCCACCATAAAAAGTAAAAACTGTGTACGTTCAATGTGGCGTAAAAAGTCAATTCCTAAACCTCTTCCTTCGCTGGCTCCTTCAATAATTCCAGGGATATCTGCCATCACATAAGAGCGGTAATCATCCGTTACAACCACGCCTAATTTTGGTGTAAGCGTTGTAAATTCATAATTGGCAATTTCAGGTTGAGCGTTAGAAACAACAGAAATTAGTGTTGATTTGCCCACATTGGGGAAACCAACCAATCCAACATCTGCAATGAGTTTTAACTCTAAGCGTACAGCTCTTGTTTCTCCACCACGGCCCGGTTGTGCATATTCAGGGCGTTGGTTGGTGGAACTTTTAAAGTGAACGTTTCCAAGTCCTCCCATACCGCCTTCTAAAAAGAGTTTTTTTTCACCCTCTTCTAAAAGATCCATTAAAACTTCACCACTTTCAGCATCAATGACTTGTGTTCCAGGAGGAACGATGACCACTAAATGCTCGCCTGATTTGCCATACATCTTTCGCCCCATACCTTGTTCACCATTTCTGGCTTTAAGGTGTTGGTTATTACGAAAATGAGAAAGGGTATGGGTATTGGAATCTACTTCAAAATAGACATTACCGCCTCTGCCGCCGTCTCCGCCATCAGGACCACCTTGGATAACGTGTTTTTCACGCCTAAAAGAGACACAACCTTGTCCTCCTTTGCCAGAGCTTAGAGTGAGTGCTACATTGTCGATAAACATCGTAAAAACCTTTTGAAAAAGTGAGTATTTATACTTCTAATCATTACATGTAAAGGTATAATCATCAGAGGTATGGTGTTAATTTTTGAGAAGAAAAAAAGAGGTGGAGAAAAACTCCACCTAGAAATTACACGCTTGCGGGGATTACAGAAACTTTGTTTCGTGTTTTATCTTTACGTTGAAATTGAACAAAACCATCAACTAATGCATAAATTGTATGATCTACACCGATTCCTACGTTATTTCCTACATGTACTTGTGTTCCACGCTGACGAATAATAATATTTCCAGCACGTACAAATTCACCACCAAATTTTTTAACACCCAGTCTACGTCCAGCTGAGTCTCTATTATTCTGGGTACTTCCTTGACCTTTCTTGTGAGCCATTGGTTACTCCTAATTCTTATCTTGTAACGTTTGTGGGTTAAGCTTTAATGCTTACAACTTTTACTCTAGTGTATTGTCTTCTAAAACCACGCTTGACTTTAGAGTCTTTACGTCTACGTTTTTTGAAAGTAATCACTTTCTTATCTTTACCTTCGACAACTACTTCGAGTTCTACGACAGCACCATTGACGAAAGGTGTTCCCACTTTAAGTTCGCCATCATTAACAGCTAAAACTTCCGTCACTTCTATTTTCTCTTTTGGCTGAGCGTCAAGTCTATCGACATTTACATAGTCGCCTACTTGAACTTTATACTGCTTCCCGCCATTTTTAATAATTGCATACATTCGTATGTCCTTCTGGGAGAGATTTAATTTAAGGAATGGATTGTATCTAAACTTTCTTTAAGCTAAGATAAATTTAAAGTACCATATCCGTGTAATATTCAATCTGCTCTTTTTTAAGAATACGAATAAAGTTTGTACTTCCTTCAACCCCTGCAGGATAGCCTGCTGTGACAATATAGGTTTTATCTTTATCAATCAACCCTTTTTCAATTCCTTTTTGCAAGGTTTGTCCCAACATCATATTGAGGTTACTCGCTTCGATATTCATAATAGGCTTGATTCCCCACGCTATCGTTAAAGAACGCGCGGTTCGCTCATCGTGTGTTACCGCATAAATATCGGCACGAATGCGATAACGTGCTAGTTTCTTAGCTGACTTACCTGAACTTGTGAGCGAAATCATCGCTTCTACACCTAAGCGCTCAGCCAAACGTGCGGTAGAAGAAGAGATAATATCCGTCTCATCCAAGAAGGGATAAACTTCAAATTTACTGTACGGATAAATGGCTTCCGTTTCTTTAATGGTATTTGCCATAACTTCAACAACATTGATAGGATTTTTACCAATGGCACTCTCCTCTGAGAGCATCACGGCATCAGTTCCATCAAGAACTGCATTGGCAACGTCGCTAATCTCAGCTCTGGTTGCCATCTCTTTTTCTGCCATAGAAAGAAGCATTTGTGTCGCTGTAATAACCGGTTTTGAAGCAGCATTGGCTTTGGCGATAATTTTCTTTTGAATACTAGGTACTTTATAGTACGGCACTTCGATACCAAGATCGCCTCGTGCAACCATGATTCCATCGCTTACTTCTAAAATTTCATCAATTTTTTCGACCGCATCAAACTTTTCAATCTTTGCAAAAATGTGTGCACGGGATTTATGTTCATTCAAAATTTTTCTTACATGTAAAACATCTTTGGCACTTTGAACAAAAGATACTGCGACAAAATCAACGCCATGTTGCGCACCCCACAGTAAATCCGCTTCATCTTTTGGGGTAATGACTTCGATGTTAATCACCGTATTGGGGAAGTTAACTCCTTTATTAGAAGAGAGTTTTCCACTGTTTTCGACAACCGTTACAACATTGTTGCCAATTTCAATCACACGCGCTCTGATGTTTCCATCGTAGAGATAGATATACTCATCTACTTTCAGCATGTCTAAAATTTGAGGCTGATTGATACAAAGCTCATATTTACCATTTTCGAGCTTTTTACCGACAATTTGCTCTTTGGTAAAGTAAAGCTTATCACCACTTTCTAACAAAAAGTCCTCTTCAAGTTTACCAACACGAATTTTAGGTCCACAAATATCTTGTAAAACACCTACTTTTTTTTGCACATTGGCTTCAGCTTCTCTGATTTTTGCTAAAGTGCTCGCATGATATTCATGGCTACCATGGCTGAAATTGAGACGAAAGACATTGACACCTGCTTTAATCAATCCTTCTAAAATTTCTACGCTATCGCTTGCAGGCCCTACTGTTGCTAATATTTTTGTTTTCTTATCCATCTTTTTTCCTTAGAGTACATTACAGTGTTATTTTAAAATAATAAAGTTACGAAATTATATCACAACCCTATATAAAGATAGTGGTGAACTTTTACTCACACAAGAGCGAGTGAATCTGCTGTGCTCGTCCTTCAAGATAGTCAAAATCATGTGCTTTCTTATGCTGTGTAGTAAAGTGTGACAACATCGCTTCGTTGATATCAATTTGCGCTTTTAACAATCCACGTAAAAGATAAGGATCGTTTGCTTGAACCTTTAAATCATATGCTACTATGACTTTTTTTGCCTCTTCTTCCCATAAAAAAAGCTCTAAACTCTGTTTCTCTCGAAGCTTTTTTTTCAGTTTTTGTGTGGCTTTGCGAAAAACTGATATATCGATACTGTAACTTGAAAAAAAAATGACATCTTCAATATTTTTATTTAATTCCTCACAAATGCATTGATGGGTGTAAGCAATTAAAGCATCGTCTATTGCATTCGTTATCATCTTCATTAAAATAACAACATCCTCATGTTTTTTAGTCACATTTATTCAACCAATTTAAAAGCTTACTATGATATCATCTTTCACATTTAAATCATTTCAATTGCGATAAAGAACATGACACACAGTTTTCAAAACTCCTTACTTCTTTTTAATTATGACGATGTTATTGAGGAAAACCGTAATAATGTTGTCTATAACACCCTTGTAAACCTTAACCCTATACTGCAAGAAAAAGAGTGCAAAGGTATTTTTATCTCATTAAAAGATTCTCTCCGTATTCAAAACAACCCTCATTTAGAACATCTTGTCAAACAGATGGACAAGCTTAGTCTAAAACTAAAAATCCCTGTTGCCTTGGGCGATTACAGAAGAGAGACATTTTCTTACTTAAAAAAAATCAGTGCTCCCACGCAAGTAAAGCTTTTCCAAAATATCAATGCAGCAACTCTTTTTTTAAACCCACGCTTTTTTCGAAAACAACTCAGCGTCTTACTCTTTGATGAAGATGAAGCCAATGCCGATAAACTTTCAGCCGAATTACTTAAACTTGGCTACTCTGTAACGCACACCAAAACCATCGATGAATTTAAAGCAAAAGCATCCGCTAAAGTGTATGATATGACGATTACCCAAAATTCTCTTAACCTTGCTAAAAGCTCATTGGCAACACAACCTAGCCTCGCACTCTCTAAAGAATTGATTTTAAATTTACCTGTTTTCATTGATACGGCTGTGGATTCTCTTGTCACCATCACGGGGCTTGAAGCGCAAAAAATCAAGCATGCTGTTCGTGAGTTTGATAGACAACTCGATAGCAATATCCTCATTGCTTCAATGAAATTTAAAGGCGATATTAGTGGAAATTTTTTCTTAGTTTTCCCTCGCTCTTTAGCCCAAACTGCTTTAGAAGCGATGCTAGGAGAAAGCATCGATAGTGATGATACCTCAGCACTCATTGATGGGATTGCAGAGCTGTGTAATATCATCACAGGTGGAGCAAAAACTACTTTTTCATCAAAAAAAATCAAAGTGCTTTTCGAACTTCCAAAAACCTATCTTTCCTTACAATTAGCCCTTAAAGATGCCTCCGAGGGTAACGGTATTTGGATTGAGATGCAACTGCAAAATAAACCGTTTTATATGTTTGTTACGAAGTAAAATAGAGCATTACTTTCATTGTAGAGTATTCAAATCCAAGTGCTTGATACATCTTTTGCGCACGTTCATTATCGGCATCAGTTTTGAGTGAAACACGTTTACATGTAAAATCTTTTGCTTTTTTAAGTACTTCTTCTAAAAGTATCTTTCCATAACCTTGCCCCTGAAACGGCTTATCAATGACCATATCTTCAAGCCATGCCACTTTTTCACCCAATGCCGTACTCACTGTAAATAATAAACTCACCATCCCAATGATGTATCCCTCTTTTTTGAGAACAAAGATTCTTCCAATGGAAGGGTCATTTAAAATCATTTGAAGCCCTCTACTTTGTTTTGATGTATCAGGATAAAATTCATGCTCTTGCGCAAATAAGAGAGTAAGCAATTCACATAATCGATCGCTCTCTTCCAAAACAGCCTCTTCAATGATTAGCATCACTCTTCCTTTACTTCATCATATATTAAAAGAGTTAAATTATAGCGTAAGAGGAACTATTTTTGCTTGTGCTTTTTAACCACATAGGAGGATATCATGACGATTAACACCGATACCATTCTCAATCAAACCATGCTCAACTCTTTGAGCGTAAAGACAAAAGAAGCTTCTTCCACTACAGAGTTTGAAAGCGAACTTCAACGTCAATTGATGGACAACCTAAAGTCTCAAAATGTTGAAAAAGAAGTCCAAAGTGATGCGGCTGTTGAGGAGTTTAAACGAGAGCTAAGCTCTATAGGTGCTCTTGGTTTTTTACAATCGTTCAATCTTGAAAAAATAGAAGAATTGATAGAAAAGAAAAAAGAAGAGCTGATGGAAGCGTTGGGATTGAGTGATAAAACGCAACCTCCTCTTTCAGCGCAAGAGCGTACAACTGCACTTCAAACCCTTGAAGATTTATTAGCCGATTATAAAAAAGAGCTTTTAGAAAAGACTCAAGCCGAAGCTAAGCTTGAAAAAAACAATACAGCCTTAAGCTCTGTTTTGCAAAATTTTTAAGTTTTTTGTAGCACCATTAGCGTTTTATCCGCTTCATCCAAAGCAAAAAGCATGATAGGATAGCTTGTATAAAATTTTAAATTCTTTAGTTTTTTGAAAAATGCAGTGGGGTGAAAGTATTGAAAAATCACTCCTTGCTCTTTTGTGTAGCGTTCTTCTTTACATGTAAAAAGCGTTAGTATTGTTTTTAAGATAGGTTTTTCAAACGAGGCATCCACACTTAAGAAGTATTCACCCTCTTCTTTCACCATCACACCATCAGCGACTGCTTCAAATCCGTAAAGCGTATTGATATCGCCAAGGAAAAATCCACCTTTTTTAAGAACACGTGCAACCTCTTGAAAAAAGACAATCAGCTCTTCTGGATTCATATAATTCATTACATCAGCCACTGCGATGAGGGCATCAAAACTTTCTGCTTCAAAACTTTCAAGTTCTTGCATGGAAGCGTGAACACCTAACTGACGTGCTCGCTCAACCATATGCGCACTTCGCTCAATGCCTTGTGCTTCAAAACCTTCATGGCAAAGTTTGTGAAGGAGTTTTCCATTACCGCAACCGATATCTAAAATAGTATTTACATGTAAGGATTTAAGTTCTTTTATGTAGCGCTCATAGAGCCTCTCATACGGGGCATCAAACCCAATAAGAGGCTCTATTTTTGCGTATAAATCAAGTGGTTTCAACAGTATTAGTCAATCAACTCTTGTTTAAAGAGTGCTTCATCAAACGTTTTGCCTAAATACTCACAGACCAAACGCACATCACGTCTTGCGTTTCCTAAACAACTTGTTGCACCCGGACTTGGTGTCATATTAAAGACAATACCCGTACCTGGATTCACACTGGCTTCACCCAGCATAAGTTTTTGCTCTTTTTTGTTAATCACTTGTGGACGAACACCACCAAATCCTTTAGCATACTCAATATCTTCGAGTTGTAAAGAAGGGACGATTTTTCGTGCATCTTTAATGAAAAGTTCTTTACCATATTTTGGCACTTCAAAGAAGAAGTTTCTAAAGATATAGTTGCGGATATCGCTGTCTTTTAAAAGGTCATAAAAGACTTTTGCTACTTTGCCATCAAACTGCAGTGTTTTCCAAAAATCAAGGTACGTTCCATTAACATAGCGCTCCAATTTTGGCAATACGAGTGCGGTTGGACCAAAACGCGTACAGCCTCCTGCTAAAATATCAGGGTCACCATGCAATGCGGCAAAAGGAAGTTTTGGGTTTTGCACCATATACACTTTACCATTGAGCATTTTTTTCTTTGAAAGGTAGAAACTACCAGCAACAGGTAAACAACCAAAGTCAAGTCCATAACCCATTTGATGCGCAAGATAAAGTGAATGAGCACCTGCATTTACCACTACAAAATCAGCTGTAAAGGTATGGTCTTTCGTCATCACAACATGAACATCACCAAGCTTTGTAATGCTTGTCACTTGAGCGTTAAAATAAACATCGGTTGTTTTCCCTTCGATTTTTTGCGCTTCACTCACCAAATGCTCGCTCATCGCACCAAAATCAACCGTGCTGTACTCACCACCTTCTACGCCTACACCCACTACGTTTTCAGGTCTTTCTTTACCATCCGCATCAAAAATAAGCTTTGGCTCAATCTGTGCTAATTTTTCTTTATCAAAGACTTCCATATAAGGGTAGAGTTCTTTGAAGTCATTATGACGCTTAAGCATGTAAGCTACTTCTGTGTCACCCACACCTATCGCCATTTTTTGATGCGCAAATAAAATCTTCTCATTCAAACCATGGTTAACGCAGTATTTGACAACCATATTGGCTGTTTCTTTCACTTTTGTCGCTTTTTCAAGCGTATAATTTGTCTCAATATCCCCACAGTGTATGGTCTGTGAATTGGAGGTTCCAGCAGAGTTGAGTTTTGAGAGTTTCTCATACTTTTCAACCAACGCAATATTTTTTATATCTGTATATTTAGCAAGCTCATAAAATAAAGCTGCACCTGAAATACCGCCACCAACGACTAAAACGTCATAGTGTTTTTTCATCATAATCAAGAACTTCCTGCATTGAGATTTAGGGAGACAAATTGTAGTATATTTAATCCTATAAATAACTTTAATTCACTTTTACTTTATATTAGTAAAAAAATATTTACCTTAAAGCAATCGCTTCGATTTCAACCAAGGCATTGCGTGGCAAAGCTTTGACGGCTACGGTACTGCGTGCGGGTTTATGCTCATTAAAAAACTCTCCATACACACTGTTCACTTTCTGAAAGTCTTCCATGTCTGCTAAAAAAATCGTCGTTTTTATAACATTGGAGAGTTTACTTCCACCCGCTTCGAGTACAGCGCTTAAGTTACGTAAAACTTGGCGTGTCTGAACTGTGACATCTCCTTCTAAAAAGCTTCCATCGCTTTGAAGTGCAATTTGTCCAGAGGTAAAAATTAAATTTCCACTCACAATAGCTTGTGAATAAGGTCCAATGGCTTGAGGCGCGTTTGTTGTTGCAATAATTTCCATGACGTTTCCTTTAAAATAGAGTTTGAGATATTTTTTATACGATAAAAAAGCGAGCTATTAAAAACCTGAGAGTTGTTTGATGACTTCACGAAATACCAAAGACAAATCTTCCACATCCGCCATTTTACAACACTCATTTGGCGCATGAATGGTGTCATTTGGCACACCACACTCAATGGTTTCGATACCAAATTCTCCAAAGAAACGCGCATCACTTGTCCCTCCTGCGGTGGAGCGTTTTGGATGGATACCTTTTACATGTAAAAGTGATTTTTCAACTGCTTTAACAATCGAAGCTTCAGCATTGGTCACAAAAGGCTTTGCACTTTGTGAAAAGGTGAGTGCATACTCTAAACCCATGAGTGTCTGCTCCACATAGCTACGGATATCTTCTACGCTTGTTAGGGTGGAGTTGCGGACATTAAACATGATTTTGAGTTTTCCAGGAGTGACATTGGTCACTTCCATGCCACCTCTAATATCCGTGATAACCATTTGCGAGGGTTCAAACGAAGCATCTCCTTCATCTAAGCGTTTTCCAGCAAGTGCTGAGAGTAAGGGAGCAATTTGATGAACAGGGTTAATCGCTTTACTTGGATACGCAGCGTGTCCTTGCTTTCCAAAAATTTCAATCACACCATTGATAGAGCCTCTACGCCCTACTTTTATGGCATCTCCAAAGACTTGCTCAGAAGTTGGCTCTGCGACAATTGCGCAATCGGGCAGAAAATTAATCGCTTTTAGATGTTGAAGCATCTCCACCGTACCATACTTTGCCTCTCCTTCTTCATCGCTGGTTAGCAAAATAGAGAGAGTTCCATTGTAATGTGTCGTTTCTTTGCAAGCTTTTAAAAAAGCACACACACCGCTTTTCATATCTTGTGTACCACGAGCATAAACCACGCCCTCTTTTATACGTGGTACAAAAGGGTCACTCTCCCAACCTTCTCCAGGAGGCACAACATCAATATGCCCAGCAAAACACAGATGGTTTCCCTCTCCAAAACGTTTGTACAAAAAGAGATTTTTAACCCCTTCTTTATTCACTTCTATGACTTCAAAATCGCTCAAATACCCTTTAATAAACGCAAATGCACCATCATCATCGGGCGTAATGGAGCGAAAACTTAATAACTTTAAAAACAGCTCTTGTGTACTCATGCTTTCTCTTTCAACCGAGCACTTGGCTCACCTAGATAAAATCCTTGAAATTCATCAATCCCAAGTTCTAAACACAGCTCATACACGCGTTCGTTGTGCACGTATTCTGCGATGGTTTTGATACCAAGTTTTTTAGCAAACGTGATAATCGCACTGACAATTGCCATAGAGTTTGTATCTTTATCCAAAGCCTTGATTAAAGATCCATCCACTTTGATGTAATCTGGTTTAAGCTTTAGAAGATATGAAAAATTACTATAGCCCGTTCCAAAATCATCAATCGCAATTTTGCAACCCATCCGCTTTACACGGTCGATGAAAATTGCAACACGCTCTAAGCTTTCAATACTCTCATCTTCTAATATCTCAAAAACCACCTGTTTGGCGATATCATAGTGACGTAAACGCTCAACTACAAAATTACTGATATTGCTATCACTCATATCACGTGCGAGCAAATTTAACGAGATGATTTTATCAGTACCTGCAATTTCATTAAAACTTTTATCAATGAGAACTTTTTCAATATCCGCATAGCGTTTGACTTTTTTAGCGATATTTAAAAAGAGCCCTGGAGGAATAGCCTCTTCTTTATCATTTAAAAGACGTACCAAACACTCGTATTTGACGATGTGCCCATGTCTATCAAAGATGGGTTGGTAGTAGGGGATGACAGCATCATTGGCTAAAGCCTCTTTTACAAAAGCAGACCATTTGATTTGCTCTGCGTAACGGGTGGTTTGCTCGATTTTTCTAAAATAACACAAATAGTCAATTTCTCTTTTCTTTGCTTCACTGAGTGCCGAAGATGCTTTCTCAAACACATCCTCATTCTCAAGAGAAAAACCGATGGCAATATTCATTTCAATCGGCTCTTTTAAAGAAGGTACATCAATCAAACGCCCTTTAAAGAGTTCAACTAACTCAATAGCTAAATCTTCATAACGTTCAATATCAAGTTCGACCTCTTCTAAAAGAGCAAATTCATCAGCCCCCGTTCTAAAAAGCGCGATAGCATGTTTTTGTGAAAATCCACGCAAATACGAAGCAACTTCTTGTAAAACATAATCCCCAACACCAGAGCCATAATATTCGTTAATATCTTTAAAACCATCAATATCGAGTAAAATAAGTTTAGGTTCTTTCATCTTCTCAATTGCTTTTTCTAACGCCAAACGATTGCCCAATTGTGTTAAAGAGTCTATGTGAAGTTGGGAGGAGAGTTGTTCATTGACATATTGTAACTCTTCCATCATGGTTTCAACTTTTTCTTTTTCACTGAATAAATCATCTTGATAGGAGAGTGTTTTTTTGATAATGTTTCGAAAAATAACGTAAATAAAAACCGCTGCTAAAAAAATAGAAAAAGCCACAACACCGACACCGTAAAACATTCTTTTTTGCGCATTCTCAATAAGATGTTGATTTTGAGCATTCAACATCTTATCGACAAGTTCTTGACTCATCCCATGTTCTAAAAGTTGTTTGATCAGTGCAGTTTGAAACTCCATATTGGCATTCAACTCAACAATATTATAAGCGAAGTTCGTACCAGAGACAATGAGCAATAATAAAAGCATCAGCATAAAAGGAGAGTATAGTACCGCGGGGGATATTTTGTCTCGTTTCTCTTTCACTGTTTTGCCTTTATCTTCAATGGATTTATTATAACTTATTTGGCGTTAGAGTTTAATAAGCGTCGCACCAAATCCACCCATGTTTATCGGGGCATCTCCGTACGATACTAAAGAGGGATAGGTACTCAAAAAAGTGCGTACAGCATATGCTAGTTTTCCCGTGCCAATACCATGATACACGAGTACCTCATCAAAACCATTAATAAGTGCGTCAGATAAAAATTTATCCAATTTTTCGATCGCTTCATCGGCTCTTAGCCCATGCAAATCTAAAATAACAGAGCCATTAGGTGTCTCTTTGAAAATTGCGACAGATTTTTTCTTGGGCGGTGGAGGATTGCCTGAGCGTTTGAGCTTTGAAAGCGGTACACGAAGCGTAATGCCATCGCATTCTATCATCGCTTCTTCTTTTTTAATACTTTTAATCACTCCTTTGGAGCTTCCGTATTTGATAGTATCGTTTACATGTAAAGGCTCTTTGATAGGTGGTGGAATGACTTTTTGACTCTCGCGTCTGAGTGCATTGGCGGTATTAAGCAGTCGATGTGACTCTTTTGGATCGGTTGATTTAATGGCTTTTTTTGCCTCACCAATCGCTTCATTAAACTCTTTGGAAAGTTTAGAATAAGCACTTTCAAACTCTACGGCAACGCGCTCTTTCTCTCCTTTCAAAGACTCTTTCAGTTTTTCTACTTCATGCAGTTTTTCATTCAACGCTTCATTAGTTTGGCGCATTTGTAGTTCTAAATCAATGTTTTTTTGAATCAAATCATTGAGCTTTTCTTTATCTTCGCCATACAACGTCCGCGCTTCTGAGATAACACCCTGAGGAATGCCATAACGAAGTGCCGTCTCAAACGCATAGCTTTTTCCAATCGTCCCTTTTAAAAAACCATACGTCGGTCGTTCACTTTTTTCATCATAGATAGCAGCTAAGAGTTCCACTTGCGGATGGGTAGCAAGCATGGAAGCCAATCGTTTATGGTGTGTCGTAATGACGATTTTCATCTCTTTGTCTAAGAGTCTTTCAATCATTACTTTAAAGAGATTTGCCGCTTCATCAGCGTCGGTTCCTAGTTCTATCTCATCGACACCTACTAAAGCATTTTTTTTAGCGAAGAGTTTACTAAATTCGCTCATCCTGCCTGCAAAAGTCGAGATATCATTTTTAACATTTTGAGGATCATCCAAAATAGCAAACAGCTCTTTAAATGAGCCGATAGTCGAACGCGTTGGGTCAATGTTCATGGGCAGTAAATACTTTGCCAAAAGGGCGGCACTTAGGATGGATTTTAACAACATCGTCTTTCCACCCGCATTCACTCCTGTTATCATCAACACCTGTTTAGAAAAATCAATGGCGATGGGTTTGGGATGTGTGAGTGCAGGATGAGCAAAGTCGGAGAGTTTTATCTGCGTGCCCCTTGTTGGAAGTACAAAGGCCATCCCTTTAGACTTCGCATACGCCACCCTGGCATAATAGGCATCAAAACGGTCAAACTCTTTATTGATGTAGCCTAAAAACTTAACATGTTTGGTAAAGATAGAAGATATTTTTTTAGCATACTTATAAATCAGCTCTTCTTTTTTATCAATCAGTTCACTCTCGCGTGAAACCAATTTCGCTAAGGACTCAGGCACGACGTAAAAAAATCCACCACTACTTCGTCCAATGACAGAGCCTTTGAGCACATGGTTAAATCCACCGCGTACTAAAAGTGCTTCTTGGTTGTTGATGTAGTGGATTTGTTTATCGACCAAATAAAGAGCAATTTTCTCCGTAGAAATAATACGCCGCAAAGAGCTGTTCATCTCCTCTTTGACACTTTTTAGGTTCTGAGCAATAAAAGCAAATTGCTCATCTACGCTGGATTTGAGTTCGCCTTTTTCATCAAAATAGGCACAAATATCGCTGATTTCAGGTGGAATGATGATTTTTTCCACCCACTCTCTTAAGCCATCTTCACGCAAGATTGACTTTAAATAAAGACTATAATTCACGATTTGAACAAAGGCAAAAATTTCACTAAGCCTCAGTGTTCCCATTTTGGAGAGATGGGCTAAAGGTGTCTCAAGGGCTACCACTTGAGGAGGAGCTTTAATACCCTCGTAACGTTCTAATTCGCAAATGAGTCGGTAATGAACCTGAACATCGCCTTCTAAGAAAAGAGGTTTTGGACGTGCCAAAAAGTTTTGAAACCCTTTGACATAATCCCCCAAGTCCAGTTTTGAAAAAAGTTTTTCCATTATTTTAATTTACATGTAACGATATCTATCACCAAACCTTTATGGTTTTGATTGGTGTCATTTGGCATAAAACTGAGTGTTCCACTCACATAAATAAACTCTTTGTTGCTCACGTCAATGTCGTTACATGTAATGATTTTGCCTTGTTTAAACGCACTCAAAACTTCACGGTTATTTTGGCTTTTTTGAGAACTGTTCAGCTCATACAACCACCCAAAAGCTATTAAAATACCAACGCTAACAAATAAAATAATCTTAGACTTCTTAGAAAGTGTCTCACTTTTAGCATAAAAAACGGTTCCAAAAATGGCTAAAAATGTGATGAGAATTAAAAATTGAATCATAAAACACCCCTTAACTGATAGGTAATATCCCCAGCGCCAAAGCCAATCACCAAACCTTTATCAAGCTTAAGTACACATTGTTCATCCTTGATAACTTCAACACAAGTTCCCACACGTTTGAGTTTATCTGCCAACAAAGGTGCATAGCGAGCGAACTCTTTTTCAAAGTCGATAAACACCTCTTTTTCACCCGCACGCCACACAGGGAGTATGATAAGCTTATCAACCCCTGCAAAACATTCGACAAAACTCTCCAAATTATCTATCGTACGAGAGTATTTATGCGGTTGCCAAATCGCGCTTACATGGAGCTGTCCCATCATCCTAGCGTAATGAAGGGCTGATTTAAGCGTCGCCTTAATCTCAGTAGGATGATGACCATAATCGTCAATCAAAATAAAATCATCACTCTTATGCAAAATATCAAAGCGTTTTTTAATGCCCTTGTAGCCTTTGAGCTTTTCACGAGCTACATCCACACCCATCTCATGAATGCTTGCGAGTATCGCCAAAGATGCATCAAGCGCAATATGCTCACCCATACCCCACACTTCAAAACGCCCTAAATCTTTAAGCACAAACGATGTATACGGTTCGCCGTCACGAATGATGCTTTGAATCTCTTTGATATCAACACTTGGATAAAGACGAATCGCATCAAGTTCGCTAAGTGTACTTAAGAACTCATCCTCAGCGTTAATCACACGAATTTTTGCACTTTCCAAAAAGTGTCGATATGCACCATAAAAACGGTCATAATCGTAATTATAATACTCCATATGCTCTGGCTCTGCATTGGTTACAACCGCGATGTAAGGGTTCGAATTTAAAAAACTCTCATCGCTCTCATCGGCTTCAAAGATGACATTGTTGCTTTTGGCATAAAACATATTGGTGTTAAACTGCTTGCTTTCCGCTCCGATAATCACAGAGCCTTCCACCATGGAAGCCATCATAGCACTTGTGGTACTTTTCCCATGTGCGCCACATACCGAAAAAACACGTCTATCTTTTAAGATAAACAACAACGCCTCTCGACGCGAGAGAACAGGAATGCCTTTTTTACGTGCTTCGATAACCTCAACGTTATCTTCTTTGATGACCGCTGAGATAACCACCATATCTTGGTCATTTACACACGATGCATTATGCGGAATGGTAACGCTCATGCCCTCATTTTCAAGGGCTGTTGTAATTTTTGTAGATTTTATATCAGAACCACTGATAATGTAGCCCTCTTGTTTCAAATAGCGTGCCAATGCTGAAAGTCCTATACCGCCAATACCTATAAAATGTACTTTCTTCACGCCCACACCTCTTTAAATGCTTGAATTTCTTTTAAAATTTTCTCTGTTTTCACTCGATTTTCAACGAGCGCAATACGCACATAATTATCAGCAATGCCACCTCTGGCTAAATATTTTCCAGGAAGGACTTTGATGTTTTTTTGCGCATACAAGGCTTGGGTAAACGCTTCTGCGTTACCCACTTCTAACCACACGTAAAATGTCGCTCCTGTTGTTTTAACCCCTAAAATCTGCTCAGCCAATGCTAAATTGGCTTTGTATTCCTCTCGTGCCAACGCCACATGGGCATCATCACTCCATGCTAACGCCGAAGCTATCTGCAAAGGCAAAGGAATGCCTGCCCCCACATAGGTACGATACTGCGAATAAGGTTTTAAAATAGTCGCATCCCCTGCGATAAACCCTGAACGAAGTCCAGGAGCGGAGCTTCGCTTGGAGATAGAGTTGATGACCAACACATTTTTAAAGCGCTCATTGTTTACATGTAAAGAGGCTTCCAAAAGCGAAGGGGGAGGTGTGTGTGTATAAATTTCGCTGTAACATTCATCATTCATCAATACAAAATCATATTTAAGAGCTAGCTTGACCCATTCACCAAGCTCCTCAAGGCTGAGTGTTGAAGTCGTTGGATTGTTAGGAAAATTTAAAATCACCAAATCCGCTGTATGCAACGCACTTAAATGCAAATCGGGCTTAAAATTGTTCTCTTGGGTGAGATTCAGATGCACCACTTTAGCACGACTCGCAAGTGCTGCCCCTTCATAAATCTGATAAAAAGGGTTGGTATACGCCATAATAGGCTCAATCTTATCGTGCAATAAAAACTGAGGAAAGTTAAACAACACCTCGCGTGTTCCAAAGGTACTTAAGAGCTCATCGCTCTTAAGCTCTACACCAAAACGACGTTTGACAAAATCACGCTGTGCTTGCATGACGTAAGCTTCGCCGCTTGATTTTGGGTATTTGTTCAAAGTATGCGCATTCGTTTTTAACGCATCTTGGATAAAATCAGGCGTTTCAAACTGTGGTTCACCAATGGTTAAAACGGAAGGCTCATAGTTCGGACTAGGTGTTATTCCACTTAAAAGTGTGTTTAATTTTTCAAACGGATAGGGTTCAAAATGCAATGACATTTCCTTTTAAAGGGTTAAATTATATGATTGGCATTGCCAATTTTTGAGTTATCAGCTCACCCTCTTCGTTAATGAAGAGATAGTACAGCATATCTTTTTTCACACCAAGACCTGCAAGATAACGCAATGCTAAATTGGCCTGCAATGAAGCGATGTGCATAACAATAGGAGCAGCGATACCCGAAGGCTTTTTATCGGTTACTTTAAACGCACTAAAACCGCTTTTTTCAAAAAAACAGACTTGTCCGTTAAAGGCTTCTACAGAGCCATAAATCCACGGTGTGTTCACGCTTTTGGCGTAGGTGTCAATCATCGCTCGTGTAGGTAAATTGTCGGTTCCGTCGACAATTAAGTCTACTTCAATTTCTTTACATGTAAAGTCTTCCAAACGCCCAATATGTGTATGAACCTTCACAAAAGGGCAACGACTTTCAATACTTTCTTTGACCACATCCGCTTTAAATTTTCCTTCATCGCCAAGCTTAAAGGCGATTTGACGGTGAATGTTATGAACGCTTACCGTATCAAAATCAACCAAGTGAATCTCACCAATACCCGAACTTCCAAGCGCATACGCTAAAGAACTGCCCAGCCCTCCACATCCAATGATGACAATTTTTTTGCTTTGCAAAGAGGCTTGTACCTCTTCACCCCAGAGCTGAATTTGGCGGTGAAAGTACTGCGTCATAAGCTCTCTCGCTTTGAAATTTGTTTTTTCCAGCCCCAAAGCTTCCTTGCTTCCGCTAATGGCTCTTTATCAATCGTTGCGATTAAAATTTCCTCTTTATCACCAAGACTTAGTTCAATGTCGCCAAAAGGCGATACCAAAAGGCTTTGACCATAAAACTGCCATGTTTGCTCTTCTTTAAAACTTCCCACACGATTGGCACGTAAAATATAAGTATTGTTAAGCATGGCGCGCATTTTAAGAAGCTCTTCCCAACGTTTGGTTGAGTCAAATGTTGAAGAGGTCGCAGTTAAAACAATATCCACATTTTTCTTCATCACCTCTGTCCATACAGCATCAAAATGCAATTCATAGCCACTGACGATGCCAAAACGAAAACCATTATGCATAAACGTTGGAAGCGTATATTTAGCAATGGCATTAGCAAAAAATTTCTCTTCATTCCAATGTTTGTAATTAATTAAAAACTGTTGCTCAAAAAAATGAACCGATTTTGGAGAAAAATGCGCATTGCATTTATAACAAAACTCTCCCTTGACATTGACAATCGGAGCGATGACATGTAAATTGTAGGTCGCACACAGTTTTTTTAAGGCTTCAATTTTATGGTTGGATTGCTCTTTAATCATTGAAGGGGGCATGGTTTCTAGCTCTTTGAAAAAGCTGTTGAGTGCGTATTCGCTGAGCAACACTACTTCGACCTCATTTTGCTTACAAATACGAAAATAATAATCCAGCTTCGCTTCGCTCATCGGCAAAGTGCTGAGTTGAAGGGCGGCTATTTTCATTTAGAATCCTCACTCATTTGAAGTTTGGTGTACTCTAACTTTGCTTCCTCAATCATCTTTGTGGCTTCTTTTAAAATGTTAATACCTTCTTGGTATTTTTTCATCCCATCGCTCAAAGAAAGTTCAGGATTCGAGAGATTCTCTAAAATAATTTTGGCATTTTCTAACTTTTGTTCAAAACTCTCTTCGTCTTTTTTCATGGTTTAGACCTTTGCTTCTAAAGCTTTTTTAATGTAAAAATCAAACTTGTCATACTCCACCAAAAAGGCATCATGCCCGTAGTGGCTGTCGATGCACGCATAATCAACTCTATCGCCTCTTCCCATATTTTCCATTGTGTTTTTGATGGTTTCCATCTCTTCAGGCATAAAGAGGCAATCTCCTTGAAACGAGATAAGAGTGAGTTTGGCTTTGATAAATTTCAAAGAGTCTTCTAACGAGTCATAATTGCGTGTGGCATCAAAAATATTCATCGCTTTTATGATGTACAGATAACTCAAAGGATCAAACCTTTTTGCAAAACTATGTCCGTTGTATTCCATATATTTTTCAACCTGAAAACGTCCAAACAGTTCGTATAAACCGTCTGTTTCAACATAATTTCGTCCAAATTTCTTATTCATCGAATGCGGACTTAAAAAGCTGATATGCCCTGCCATGCGACCAATCGCAAAACTAAGTAGTCCCTCTTCTTCAAAATCTTTTGGGTCATAATTTCCCTCATGAAAACGGGGGTCGTTTTTGATACCTTCCATCGCAAGCTTATTAAACGATATCGCCCATGGCCCTGTGGCATAAGTTGTGGCGAGCAAAATAGCGCGTTTCACAAACGAAGGAAACTCAACTGCCATACAAAGGGCTTGCATACCGCCCATGGACCCACCAATAATGGCGTGTGCTTGCTCAATACCTAAACGCTTAAACAGATTCATTTGAGAGCGAACCATATCGCTGATGGTTAAAACAGGAAATTTAAGGCGTGGCGCTTCTTTAGTTTTTGGATTGATACTCATAGGAGACGTTGAGCCAAAACAACTCCCCAAAACATTGACACAAATGACAAAGTATTTGGTAGTATCAACAATTTTGCCATCCCCAATGAGCGGGTCCCACCACCCTACTTTGGTATCACCCTCATATCGACCTGCTGCATGATGGCTTCCAGTAAGAGCGTGAAACACCACAATGGTATTGTCTTTTGCCGCATTTAATTCGCCATAGGTTTCATACTTCAAATCATACGATTCTAAGATACGACCACTCTCTAAATAAAGCGGTTCATCAAAATGGGCAACGGTCGTTTGAATTTTCACAACTATCCTTATTACTTTTTACCACGGTTTTTAGGCAAAGCCCAAAAACCTACACTTACCGCTGTGGCACTGAAGCTTGCCTCTTTCGAGGCAGAATATCTCTTTTACATGTAAAGCGCTACGCTTATCGTTAATTCACTCTATAATTCGGTGCTTCGTGTGTGATAATGACATCATGCACATGGCTCTCTTTAAGCCCAGCACTGGTGATTTCAACAAACTCAGCTCTTTCTTGATAATCTAAAATATCGCGTGCTCCCACGTATCCCATGGAAGAACGAAGTCCACCGATAAGTTGGAAAATAACATCTTTGATAGAACCAGAGTGTGGAACACGCCCTTCAATGCCCTCAGGTACGAGTTTATCAGATGCCGTTCCTTCTTGGAAATAACGGTCACTACTTCCCTTTGTCATCGCCCCAATACTTCCCATACCACGATACGTTTTGTATTGACGCCCTTGATAGGTAATCACTTCACCCGGACTCTCATCGGTTCCTGCAAGTAAACTTCCGACCATAACACTTTGAGCACCTACAGCTAAAGCTTTGGCAAAATCACCTGAGTATTTAATCCCACCATCGGCAATCACAGGTACACCGTATTGTCTGCCCACATCTGAACACTCTTCGATGGCAGAAATCTGAGGAACACCCACACCTGAGACGATACGTGTCGTACAAATACTACCTGGCCCTATGCCCACTTTGATTCCATCAACACCTGCTTCTACAAGTGCTAAAGCTGCTTCAGACGTCGCGATATTCCCAGCGATAATATCAATTTCAAGCTCTTTTTTAATCATTTTTACGGTGTCAATAATACCTTTAGAATGGCCATGCGCCGAATCAAGCACTAACACATCCACACCAGCCGCAACTAACGCACGAGCACGATCTAACTGACCCACACCAATTGCCGCACCCACACGTAAACGTCCAAAACTGTCTTTATTAGCATTAGGATACTCTTGGCGTTTTTTCAAATCTTTAATCGTAATAAGCCCTGCAAGGCGATTATTTTCATCTACCACAGGCAATTTCTCAACTTTATTGGTTCTAAAAATCGCTTCCGCATCATCGAGTGTCGTGCCTTTTTTGACGGTAATCAAAGGCATTTTTGTCATTAGTTCTTCGACTTTTTTAGAGTAATCATTTTCAAATCGCAAATCACGGTTGGTTAAAATACCGATGAGCTTGTTGTCATGATCAATAACAGGAACACCTGAAATGCGGTACTCGGACATAATAACAAGGGCTTCTTTTAGTGTTGCATCCGCTAAAATAGAGACAGGATCGATGATAATGCCGCTCTCACTTTTTTTAACACGACGAATTTCACGTACTTGTGACTCAATGTCCATATTTTTATGAATAATACCAATGCCCCCAAGTCTTGCCATCATAATCGCTGCACGGTGCTCAGTCACCGTATCCATTGCCGCAGAGACAAGAGGAATATTGAGCGTGATATTCTTAGTTAACTTGGTTTTAATATCCACTTCTTTAGGCAAAATCTCTGAATATTTAGGGACGAGTAAAACGTCTTCGAAGGTTAATGCTCTTTTTCGTATTTTCATAATCTATTTCCTTATATATTTTACACGTCAAAAAAGCAAAACTCTTTTGACTACGTTAGCCACTAGGGCACTAAAGCTAGCCAACAGTGTTGGCAGAATTTCATTAACGTAATGCACGCTCTAAACTGAGTGCGCCATCTAAGAGTGTTTGCTCACCGTATGCTTTACCTATGAGTTGTCCTCCTACAGGAAGCCCTTTGCTGTCCATCCCCAAAGGAACAGAGATACCCGGAAGTCCTGCAAGATTCAAAGAAATCGTATAAATATCACTTAAATACATCTCCAGAGGATCTGCTTTTGCCCCAAATTCAAACGCGGTCGTTGGTGTAACGGGTGTAAAAATCAAATCCGCTTCGTTAAAGACTGCTTCATATTGTGCTTTGATAAAATGACGTGCCTTTTGCGCTTTGATGTAATACGCATCGTAATAACCGCTGCTTAAAACAAAAGTCCCCAGCAAAATTCTACGTTTTACCTCTTCACCAAAACCTAGGCTCCTACTTTGAATGAACATCTCTTTGAGGTTTTCATTGCTTTGGCGGTTACCATAACGAACACCATCGTAGCGACTCAAGTTCGCACTCGCTTCTGCCGTTGCAATAACATAGTAGGTTGCGATATCATACTTTGAATTGATGAAGTTACGATAAATAATTTTATGCCCTGCACCCTCAAGTGCGCGAATACCTTCCATCATCTTCGCTCTTACCTCATCGCTAGCTTCATTGAGATAATTTTCAATCACCGCAATGGTCATTTTACGATTTGGGTCTAACTTGTCTGCCACACTTTGATGCGCAACATTCGCACTGGTCGAATCTTTGGGCTCATGCCCTGCGATAATGTCATACAAAATCGCCGCATCTTCCACATTTTGAGTAATGGGACCAATTTGGTCAAGCGAACTTGAGTACGCACCCAAGCCATAACGACTGACTTTCCCATAGGTGGGTTTGAGTCCTACACAGCCACAAAATGCCGCTGGCTGACGGATACTTCCTCCCGTATCGCTTCCAAGGGCTGCAATCGCAATACCAGCCGCAACCGCCGCCGCACTTCCACCACTGCTGCCACCTGGGACACATTTGGGAT
>JAGOZL010000064.1 GCA_018058685.1 Sulfurospirillum sp. | reverse complement strand
TTAATATTAAAGCGTAAGACTTCGTACTCGTCACTAAAATAGTCATCCATAAACGTTTGCATCAAAGAGACCAGTTCAAGGGCTGATTCGGAAACATCATTGTTCATATCAGAAAGCGATTCTTCTAGCGTATCATCCACTATAAAGCCCCCTATCGTTTTACTCTTTTGGTAGCATTTATTATAGTCTAAATTATAGCAATAAATTGGTTATATTTAAAGCAAGCAAAGAAAAGCACTATGCCCATAGACACGCCTTCATTTAAAATCAATCCTCTTTACAATGTCTTTAACGCTTTTTTAACCCATTTTAGATATAATCCGCAGTTACACTTTGATTTTTACACCAAAAGGAAATTTCTTATGACCTCGTTTTTATTGATTTTGCAATTTATTTTAGCCGCTATTTTAACCGTTGCCGTCTTACTTCAAAAAAGCTCATCTATCGGACTTGGTGCGTATAGTGGAAGCAATGAATCTTTGTTTGGCGCAAAAGGTCCTGCGGGTTTTATGGCTAAATTTACCTTTGTCATCGGTGTGGTTTTTCTTCTCAACACCCTAGCCCTTGGTTACTTTTACAATCAAACCAAAAAAGTTTCTATCGCTGAAGATATTAAAATTGAAAAAAGTGTGATTCCTAGCACACCAACTCCTATGACAACTGCACCTGAGGCTCCAGCAGCTCCTAAAGCACAATAATTTTTCATGAAGTCATTTTGGCTAACGCTTTTTTTAACAAGCATGATATGGGCAGATGCCCATATCTTTATCTATCACCGCTTTAACGACGAGCGTCATCCAAGTACCAATACAACTCTTTTGGAGCTTCGAGCGAATTTTGAGTACTTTAAGCACAATGGTTACGAAGTTATCCCTTTAGAAAAACTCATCTCTGCCCTTCATAAAAAAGAGCCCATTCCTGATAACTGGGTTGTTCTTACCATCGATGATAATTATAAGAGTTTTTACAACCATGGGTTGGCTTTATTTAAAGAGTATGGTTACCCGTTTTCCATGTTTGTTTATGTGGGTGCAACAGAGAAAAACTATGGTGATTTTATGAGCTGGGAAGAGCTTAAAGAGATACAAAAATATGGCTCTTTAGAGTTTCACTCGATGAATCATCCGCATATGACACACTTAAGCGATGAAGCATTAAAAGCTGATTTTGAAGAGGGATTAGCACTTTTTGAGAAACGTTTGGGATTCAAACCCCGTTACTTTTCCTACCCTTTTGGTGAGTTTAATCCTCGTGTAAAAACCGTAGCACAATCCTTTGGTTTTGAAGCCATTCTCAATCAAACCATGGGAGCCGTTGCTTCTTTTAGCGACCCCCTTGATTTAGACAGAAATGCTTTGGTTGGCAAAAGTGATTTGAAAAGTTTTTTAAAATACAAAGCCCTTGATGCACAATGGCTTGAGCCTAACCTTCTTTTAAAAGATGGCTTGATAAAATCATTACATGTAAAAACAAAAACCCAAGCTTCAAAAGGCGGACTTTACATCAGTGGGCATGGCTATCAAGACGTAATACTTGAAAATGGGGAATTGAAAAAAGAAATCAACAAAAAACTCACGCAAGAGCGAACACGCGTCATGGTTTCGGTTGGCAATGCTATTTCTACAAAATTATTGGTTATTGATAAACATTGACTAAATTACACACAAAGGTAAACATATGGAACTAGGTAAAATTTATGCTGAACAAAAAGAGCATATGGACAAATGTATTGCGGCATTAAAACGTGATTTTATGACCATTCGTAGCGGTAAAGTTTCGGTCTCTATTTTGGATAATATCCATGTAGATTATTACGGAACACCTACAGGATTAGCGCAAGTTGCGACCGTTTTAGCAACCGATGCAACAACCATTACCATTTCTCCTTGGGAGAAAAAAATGCTTCGTGAAATCGAAAAAGCAATCATGCAAGCCAATATTGGTGTCAATCCAAACAATGATGGCGAAAGCGTTAAACTCTTCTTTCCTCCGATGACAACAGAACAGCGAAAAGAAGGCGCAAAACAAGCTAAAGCCATGGGTGATAAAGCAAAAATTGCGATTCGAAATGTACGAAAAGATTCTAACGATAAAGTCAAAAAACTTGAAAAAGACAAACTCATCACGGAAGACCAATCCAAAAAAGGTCAAGATGAAGTACAAAAAATCACAGATTTGACGGTGACTAAAGTCGATGACTTGGTTAAAGAAAAAGAAGCTGAATTACTTAAAATTTAAAGGGTTTTGAATGGACGTAGCACAAATATACAAAGATGCCAATGCCCTTTTAGAAGGTCATTTTCTCCTTAGCAGTGGTAACCACTCACAGTTTTACCTTCAAAGTGCCAAAGTACTTGAAGACCCAAAAGTAGCTGAAAAACTTGCCATTGCTTTAGCGGAAATGATTGAACAAAGTGGCATACACATCGATACCGTCTGTTCACCTGCTCTTGGCGGTGTTTTGGCAGGCTATGAGCTTGCACGTGCCCTTGGTAAACGTTTCATTTTTGCAGAACGTGTTGGTGGAGAGATGACCATTCGTCGAGGTTTTGAAGTGAAAGAGGGTGAGAGGATTTTGATGTGTGAAGACATCATTACCACAGGAGGCTCTGCTTTGGAGGCGGCTCGTGTTGCTCAAAGTATGGGCGGTGTTATCGTAGGATATGCTGCGTTAGCCAATCGTGGTTTTTGTAAGCGTACGGGCAGTGACCTTGCTGGGAAACCTACATGTAAACTCCCCGATGACGTTCCTTTTTTTGCATTGGCTGATTTTGAATTTGAAATTTATGAGCCAAGTACATGTCCGTTATGTGCACAAGGAAGTGTCGCGTATAAACCTGGTAGTAGAGGAAACTAAATCCCTATGCGATGGAGAGAGGCTAAGAAAAAAACTCCCAAAGAGAAAACATCTTCTTTGCCCTCTTTTACCATTGCACCTATTGGTAAACGTTTAAAAGCATTTATCGTCGATTCGTTTATGCTTTTGATGCCCATTCTCTACGTTGTTTTCTACCTTGTTTTTGGCTCACGCCAAGGCTTTGCAGCGCATATGACACAAGGCTGGCTTTTGGTTTTAGTGCCCTATTTTATCATCACCACCCTCTTTTTTGCTAGCAGTGGTCAAACACCTGGGTATAAGGCGTATGATATTATCCTTATTGACAAACGCACGCAGCAAAAAGCCTCTTTTATCACGTTAAGTGTTCGCTTTTTACTTTGGTTACTAACGTGTGCAAGTATCTTCTGTCTCTTTCTTCCCTTTGTGCGTAAAGACCGTTTAGGTATCTACGATCTCCTAAGCCACAGTGCTCCTGTCACAAAGTAAACCTGTGATTTTTTTTAAAATCTCAGGATTTTTCTTTTTTTATTTCGTTGTTACGGGTGTTTATGTTATTTTTATGCCCAAGATTTTGCAAATGATAGGCTACAGCGCACCTCAAATCGGAGCTGTTTTTGCCCTTGCCCCTTTGATGCGCTTTGTTGTTCCTTTCTTTTTTTTAAAACATTTTGAACTCACCCCTAGAGTCTTTTATACCGCCTTATGTGGTGCCATTATCTCCATCGGACTCTTTTATCCTACCATTCACTCTTTTTACTTTTTTATGCTCCCCAATATGCTTCTAGGTGCGTGTTTGGGAATGATACTGCCTTATATCGAAACCTATGCGATGGAGCATTTAGGTAAAGAGCGTTTTGGTAAATCACGCTTGTTTGGCTCGATTGGCTTTATGCTTATAGGCGTTGTTTTAGCGCGTCATTTAGAAGAGTATACCAATGGCTTGCACTACTTACTTGCCGCCATTGTGCTGACCGCCTTTTTTGCGTATACGCTCACCCAAAATAATCCTCATTTCTCCAAAGCCAAAGAAGAGCAAACGCAAGTGTTTTCATTTTTACATGTAAAGTTTTTATGGCTGAGTCTTTTCTTGATGCAGGTGAGTTTTGGAGCCTTTTACAACTTTTTTACTATTTATGAGACAGAACACGGTATTAGTTTAGAAACAACCAGTTATTTATGGGCATTTGGAGTTATTTGTGAGATTGTCTTGTTCTATTTTCAAGCTTCATTTTTGCGCCGTTTTAGCTTACTTAGCCTCGTCAAACTAGGCGTCATTCTCACCGCTTTTCGTTGGTTTTTACTTTTTGCTTTTCCCTCATCTTTGCTCATCTCCTATGCTTCACAATCACTCCATGCCTTTAGCTTTGCTCTGCACCATACGGCAGCACTCAGCCTTTTATACACATTTTATACGCATAAAAAGCTTGCAGCGCAGTTTTATTATGGGATTTCTTTTGGATTAGGAGGTTTTGTGGGGGCATTTGTGGCAGGGTATTTTTACGGACCCTACCTTTATTTATATGCTAGTGTTATCGCGTTTTGTTCGTTTATATCCCTGCGTTATCTTGAGGTACGAGAATAAAGTTTCTAAAGTATAAGCTCTCAATTTCAAAGCCAAATTTTGATTCCAAAAGCTCTATCAAATCTCTTTTCAAAATCTCTTTTCCTCTTTCGGTATGAATTTGATTGGCATCCATAGAGGTAATATGCTGCAAGATAGTACTTCGAACATGCTGCATATTTTCTTTGAGTACTTTATGCCCATTTTTCGTGGTCAGCTTAATACCAAAATCTGCTTTGAGTATTTTATAGTCATCAGCACGAATATTCATAATCATCGAATCCAAGCTTAACTCGTTAGGGTCAGTACTTTTGGTGCTAATTTTTGCCGTTCCTAGACTAAAGGTTCCACCTAATGATTTACTGTTATCAAGGACGACCACTTTTAAAGAGATAATAATGACAACAGCAATAGCAACAATCGTCCAAAGCGATACGGTTAATAATTTCATACTATCTACTCCTTCTACAGTGAAAAAAGAAGAGAGACTAAATGCCCCTCTTCTTTTACATGTAAAATCATTTAACGACTCATTCGCTTACGTTGCGTTGGGTCAAGATACTTTTTACGAATACGAATATTCGTAGGGGTAACTTCGACCAATTCATCGTTTTCAATCCACTCAAGCGCTAATTCTAAGTTCATTTTTCGAGGAGGAACTAGCTTGATTGCTTCATCCGCACCTGAACTTCTTACGTTACTTTGAGGTTTGCCTTTGATAGGATTGACATCCAAGTCATTCGGACGTGAATGCTCACCGATAATCATCCCACAATAGACTTTGACTTGTACATCGATAAATAATGTTCCTCGCTCTTGTAAACTGAAGAGTGAGTAACCCATAGCTGTTCCTGTTTCCATAGAAACCAAGGCGCCATTTTTACGGTGCTCTACTTCACCACTCAAAGGTCTAAAATCTAAAAAGGAGTGGTTCATCACACCCTCACCTTTGGTATCGGTCAAAAATTGTCCACGAAAACCAATCAAACCACGCGCTGGGATTTCAAACTCGATTCTTGTTTGTCCATCACCCGTTGGGTTCATCGCTTTCATTTCGGCTTTTTTACGACCTAGTTTTTCGATAACAGCACCTGTAAATTCATCAGGCACGTCGATAACAAGGTGCTCATACGGCTCCATTTTCACGCCATTTTCTTCTTTGATGATGACTTCAGGACGACCCAAAGCAAACTCAAATCCTTCACGTCTCATGTTTTCTGCCAAAATCGTAATCTGCAATTCACCACGACCTGAGACTTTAAATTTACCTTCACCCTCACTCTCATACTTCATCGCGATGTTGGTTTTCATCTCTGCTTCCAAACGTTCAGCGATTTTATTAGAGGTGACATACTTGCCATCTAAGCCTGCAAAAGGAGAGTCATTGACCGCAAACACAACCGAGAGGGTTGGCTCTTCAATGTGGAGTGGGTCGAGTGGCATTGGGTTATTGGGGTCAACCAAACTGTCTCCTACGTCTAAGGTTTCAAATCCAGCCACTGCAACGATATCGCCGCTGTACGCTTCGTTGATATCAATACGCTCTAACCCATGAAAACCAATCAACTTTGAAACACGACCACGCAATTGCTCGCCATCGGCTTTTGCCAACATAACCGTTTCATTTTTCTTAACCGTTCCATTGAAAATACGAGCAATACCGATTTTACCAACATAATTGTCATAATCAAGGGTAAACACTTGAAGCTGAAGTGGGTTCTGCGCTGAACCAGAAGGGTGTGGAACATGCTTGATAATCGTTTCAAACAATGGTTCAAAATTCTTATTTTCATCACTCATTTCATATTTGGCATATCCATCACGTGCTGCGGCATAAATGATAGGAAATTCTAATTGGTGGTCATTTGCGCCAAGGGCAACAAGGAGATCAAAGACTTCATCCACCACACGCTCCGCGTCTGCTGCTGGTTTGTCAATTTTATTCACAACAACGATAGGGCAAAGACCAAGGCTAAGTGCTTTTTTCACAACAAACTTGGTTTGTGGCATAACACCTTCTTGCGCATCAACCAACAATAAAACACCATCAACCATTTTTAAAACACGCTCAACCTCGCCACCAAAATCGGCGTGGCCTGGAGTGTCGATAATGTTAATTTTCGTATCTTTGTAACGAATAGCGGTATTTTTAGAAAGAATGGTAATCCCACGTTCTTTCTCCAAATCATTGCTATCCATCGCTCTTTCTTCTACTTTTTGGTGTGCGGTATACGTTCCTGATTGTTTCAATAACTCATCAACTAATGTGGTTTTACCGTGGTCAACGTGTGCAATTACGGCAATATTTCTAAACTCTTGCAAAAAAATCTCCTCTGATTTTGGCTTTTATACATCTAAAATAAAAAGTGTTGGGTTTTATATTTTTGAAGTAAATAACGCGGATTATACCATTTTGTTGCTAAATGTAAACTCTTTACATGTAAACAGTTGGTAACAAACCTTTTCATAAGTCTTTATACGCTTTAAATTTTTACATGTAAGTTCCCTTATGCACACTTGAGTATACGACAAAAAGTCATAAAGAGCTCACCTAATCTCTTTTACATGTAAAGATATGGAATGTAAATTGCTTTTTAGAAGTGTAGAACTATCTCTCATCAAAAATTTAAGGCATATCCTATGCAAGATGTTACCTCATTTGTCAAAGCACAAAGCCCTCTTAGCCTTAACGCTACGGGAAGTGAATCTAAAAAAAGTGGCTCTTCCAAAGGTGAGTCTAAAAACTTTTTTTCCATGATGCTTGCACAACTTTCACAAAGCAAAGAAAGCGTCAAAAGTGAAACGAAACAAAGCACCATCACAACGCTTAAAGAAGAGACAAAAAATACTAAATCAACCGAAGAAAAAGCTAAAAGTGTTGATGAACATCTTTTAGAAGACCTTCTTAAAGTTGTTGAAGCGCTTAAAACAAACTCACCCCTTCCGCTACTTCCAACCCTAAAATCTTCATCTGGCTTGGAAAAAATTATCAACAATGCTACCGCACTTAAAGAGTTTGGTGAGGTTAAAAATATCGGTGATTTACTCACCTTATCGAAAAAATATGATTTAGGCTTGGAAAAAATTAGCTTTTCAAAAGAGAGTTTAGAAAGCCTACAAAAAGAGTTTCCAACCTTAGCTAAAAGTACTTTTTTTGAACAACTCAGCAACGAAGTTGAAAATCAGAAAAGCGGAGATGATGCCCAAACAACACTTTCTTCCTCTTCACTTAACCCTTTAGAAAAAAATGTGAAAAAGAGTGATGTCATCGAGCAACCCTCGGCGCTAAAAGAGCTTATGTCAAAAGAACCTAAAGAGATAAAATCTATCAAAGCGGATGAAGCCTCAACATTAGCCACGGAAAAAGCATCATCAAAAGAGACACCTCATATAGATACACAAAATAAAGAGCTTAAGAAAACAACACCAACAACAACAGAAACCGTGACTCAAAAAGCCATTACACCGGTTAATGAAGAGCTAAAGGCCGATAAAAAAAACAAAACCGAATCAACCCCTTTAGTCGCCGCACTTGCGGATGGCGAAGAAGAGGAAGCATTGACTAAATCAGCTCCTATTACACGAACAAATGAGCCTAAATTAGAAACAGCTAATGCACATAAAGGATTGACTGAGGCTATTTTACAAACCATAAAAACGGACAAACCCAATACTCAAAAACCTATTGCTTCTGAACAAGAGACACAAATAAGTATCACAAGCACAGCGGAAGAGAGCGTTATAACCGAAAGTATAGAGAACACCCCAATGATGACCGAAACCAAAACAAACCCTAAACAAGAGATAGTCTCTAAACAAACCACCGTGCTCCCCAAAGAGAGTCTTGGACAGTTTGCAAATGATTTGAAAGAAAAAATAGAAGCGTATAAACCTCCTATTATGAAAGTAGAACTCTCTTTATTTCCAAAAAGCTTAGGCGAAGTCGATGTTACCCTCTTAACACGAGGAAATAATTTACATGTAAATATCACTTCCACGACATCAACCATGACGCTTTTTACACAAAACCAAGCTGAATTTAAAAATGCACTCATCAACATGGGTTTTCATAATTTAGAGATGAATTTTAGCGACCAAAGAGGACAAGAACAAGGACAACAACACCATCAAAAAAATGCTCCCACAGGTTTTTTTGATGAATTAAGCGAAGAAAACTTAGCTGAAATAGCAACGACAGTCGAACTCGTCGTTCCACGATACGTATAAAAGGATACATTATGGCAACAGGATATGAAAATCTTATTTCAGGTTCATCAGCAACAAGTACCGCAGGGGCAACTACTACTAGCAATCCAGGAGCAATTTTAGATAAAGATTCGTTTTTAAAACTTTTGCTGGTTGAGCTTGAACATCAAGACCCAACAGATCCAATGGATAGTGACAAAATCCTAACACAAACATCTCAGCTTGCAACGCTTGAATCTGCCTCTAACACCAATAAAGCTCTTGAAGAATTAGCAGCACAATTAGGTGCAAGCAGAGATTTTGCGGCAGTATCGGTTATTGGAAAAATGGCAAGTTTAGGCTCAAATGCGATTAGTTTAGAAAAAGGCAAAACAGCAAAATTTGAAGTCTACTTCCAAGAAGAAATTAAAACAGGCACACTCACCATTACCGATAAAGATGATAAAGTGATTAAAACTGTGTCATTAAACGATCAAGCTGGGAAAAGTGGTGTTTTAGCCTTTGAATGGGATGGAACAAATAACGATAATGAAGCTGTAGCCGCTGGGTATTACAGTATTAAAGCTGATTATATTGACAGTGAAAACGGTGCACAAAGTACTCAATTTGGTATCTATCCTGTTGAGTCTGTTCGCTACGAAGATGGAACTCCTTTAATCAAACTTGGCTCTTCCTATGTACCAATGGAATACATTGTCGAATTTTTCTAGGAACATCGCATGAACTCTTCATTTTACAACGGAATATCAGGTGTAAAAAGCCATCAATTTGGGCTTGATGTTTGGGCAAATAATATCTCAAATATTAGCACAATGGGATTTCGTGGAAGCACACCTGAGTTTTCATCCCTTTTTTCTGCAACCCTTACAGGAAGCTACTTTGACCCTACATCAAATGATAAAGGGCTCGGAAGCCAAAGCCAAACTACAGGGCTTAATATGCAACAAGGAATTTTAGAAAATACAGACAACCCTTTTGATCTTGCTATCAGTGGTGAAGGATGGTTTGGTGTTCGAGGTCAAAATAATCAGATTTATTACACACGAGCCGGTG
>JAGOZL010000063.1:4048-9660 GCA_018058685.1 Sulfurospirillum sp. | reverse complement strand
TTGATTGGCGATGATTATTACATTGTAGGCAAAGCCCATTCAAAAGGTTACCGTGAATACAAATGTAGCGATGGTTACCGAAATGACGTTATGGCGATAGTGTGTATTAAGATAGCCAGTAAAGATGCATGTAGCCATGATACAAAGAAGAATGGCAAAAAACACTACCTTTATCCAAAAATTGGAACAGCAGAAAAGAGTGTAGAACTCTCTACTTTTTGGATGGATGGCTCTTTATTTGCTATTGAAAGTCAGCAAATCTATACAGCGCTTGAAGGGCAAGATGTGACGCAAGTGATTGGGTGTGATGAGATTTATGTTGGCATGATAACATGGCAAAACAAAACCATCCCTGTCGCATCGTTAGCGAAGTATTTTCACCATGACGTCACATACACGAAAGAAGTTCACCGTATTATTGTTTTAAAAGGAAGTGATGATAAACCTTTTGGTTTGGTGATAGATATGGTGCAAGACAGCCCTGAAATCCCCGTGCGTTGTATTGACGAAACCTCTCAAGCGATGATGGGGCAACACACCTTAACCAAAGCAATCGTTAAATCCGATGTTGGGCAAGAAAAAGCAGAGATGCTTTGCATCTTAGACCCACTAAAAATTGAGCGTTATTTGATGCTTGAAAAAGGAAGGTCACATTAGTGGATATCCCTACGAAGCGTAGGGATGAAGTGTGTATTTACGCAGTGATGCCACAGCAACTTGAACCAGCACCTGCTGTACAAGCATAACAATGTTCATCAAAGCGAACATATCGCTCTATAGAATCACCATTAGCCAGTTGAGCAATCGTACTTGCACCATTTGCTTTGATATTTAGCATCTGGTTAAAGTCACAATCATAGAGATAACCATCGTAGCTAACAGAGATTTGGCTTCGACACATCATATGTTCTAGCGTTTGTGCATTAAAATGTTCTTCTAAAAGATTCATATAGTGTGTATGTTGACCTGTGTGTTTCAGTGTGTGTAAAAACCTTCCAATGGGGCTATTGGTCATGGTGAAAAGGTGGTTAAACACAATGCCAAAATTTTCAGCTAACATGGCTTTATAATCCCGCTCTAGTGACGCTTGCTCTCCTGGTAAAAAAGCACCTCCTGGATTATAAATAAAATCCAAGCAAAGATGCTCCTCTTTTCCATATCCCAAAGCATTAAGCTGTTTGATCACACGAATAGAGCTTTCAAAGACACCATTTCCACGCATTTTATCAACATTTTGTTGAGTATAGCACGGAAGAGATGCAATCAAATGAATGGCATTTTGAGCATAGAATGGTATCAAGTGAGCAAAACCTTGCTCTTCTAAAATCACCAAATTGGTTCGCACGATAATCTTAGGCACATACTTTTTCGCTTCTTGAATGAACCATACAAACTGTTCATGCATCTCAGGTGCACCGCCTGTGATATCTAAGAGAGAAAAAGAGTGCTTTTCCAGCGCTTTTAAAATATGCTCCATAGTTTCTTGGCTCATAGACTCTGTTCGTTTAGGGCTGGCTTCAACGTGACAATGCTCACACGCAAGGTTGCAGATTTTTCCTAAATTGACTTGCATCGTTGTCATGGTCGATGTTTTTTTGAATGCTTCGTTTTCAATTCTCTCGCTAAATTTCATAGGTATTTCCTTTAGCTTTTTTTGACTCATAAATCTTCTTGGCGATGAAAATAACGATGCTCAGTGCAAAAACCATCACAAGCGTTAGAAAAATCATTTTTCCACCCCCTGTGAGATTTTGTCCAAAATAGCTATAAACTAAGGTGGCTGGAAGTTGACCAATACCTGTAGCGATAAAAAAGCTCCAAAAACGCATGGATGTAAGCCCTGCTGCATAACTGATGATATCAAACGAAATAAAAGGAAGCAAACGACAAACGATAATCGTATGTTTACCATAACGTGCAAAAAAAGCATCGGTTGCTTCAAGTGCTTTTTTAGAGGTGATTTTTTCAACCACATCTTGACCTAAAATATGTGCGATGAAAAAACACAAAGCCGCTCCTACCATAGCACTACTCCACGATAAAAGAGCGCCCCATGCCCAACCGAAAATTGCAGCGTTGGAGAGGGTAATCAAGAAAGCAGGAATAGGTGCAATGATGGATTGCAAGAGCATCAGTAAAAAAGAGACAAGTGCGGCATAGATGCCAAACTCTCTTAAATACGCGATAACCGCTTCAAGATTTAAAGAGCTTAGAATATGTATAGCACGTGTAAAATGCATTTGTACCGTAGGCGATAAAACATAAGCTACAACACATATCAGTGTTATGAGCAGTAAAATGAGTTGAGATTTTTTCATAAGAGTATCCGTTTCCTTATAAAGCTATTTTGAAAAATAGGTGAGTTTTAGACCAAAAAGATGCATAAAAAGCATAAGATTAACAATGCTTAATGCACTTAAAAAGAAGGTTTTTATCAAGGGGATAGAAAGTCCATCTAAGTAGCAATTTCGTATGCTGTAATAGATTAAATCTGTTTTTGAAAGCCACAATGCAAACAGTAAAAGTGTGCTTTGAGAGAAAAAAAACAATGAAGCCGAAGCGTTATTTTTCCAAAAGGAAAGAATAACGCCAAGCCCTACACACACAGCAATAACCGTTCTTTCGTGGATACGCATTTCAAGCCAGACATTTGTGGAGATGAGAAGACTCACACATAAACCCAAAAGCAATCCACAAAAGGCATAAAAAAAAGCCAAAAAAAGCTTTTTCATTAAATTTTAAATGTTATCGCGATCAATGTACCATCTTTTGGCAAGATAGCAGCATTTCCATTGAATTTTACTTCGTTACGCTTTTCAACAGCACCCATCGTGTAAGTATGATTGGAGATGATACCAACAGGACAGCTGTCTAAACACGCAATACATCCTGTATTAAATTCGAGTGAATTTTTTTCATTACCGCCAAAGCGCATGTCGATAGGAAGTTTGTTACTATCCGTGATGACTTCATTGATGTCATAACTTTTTCCTGCACCATTCCATGTGACACTTAATGAAACTTTTTGTCCTTCTACTTTTGTGGTCATAGCATTTTCTTTTGTCATATTGTTACCTGCAACAGCGCCTAATTCAATCATTGCTTTGTAAAATTCATGTTGATTTGCAAGTGCTGTAAAGACAGGTTTGTCGCCGTATTTTCCATCTTTGAAAACGATAGCATGACGGGTGTTTTCAGTGAGGTATTTTCCATTGACCATTGCTAAAATAGTGATGGATTTGTCTGCTTTGTCAATTTTGAGAGGAGCATTTAAAGAGACACCGTTTACGGAAGCAGAGGATTCTACTTTTTTGACTTCTTTATCTTGGCAGGCACTAAAAAAAAGTGCAACACTGGCTAAAAACGCTAAGGTTTTTTTCATAACAGTTTCCTTTAAGTTTGGTTATTTTCCACGAAAATCTTGGAAAGCATTCTAATGAATAAAAACTTCAAACTTAATTAGTCAGAATTATTTTACTTTAAATAAAATAAAATGATATAAGCCTTTAGCAGTATGATAATATTTTTTAATAAGTTGCTTTAAAAAGAAGCATGAAATCAAGAAGATAAAAGTATGAATTTATGGGCATTCTTAATGCCCATAATGATAATTTAGGCTTGTTGTGGTGGCATTGCCATGATGGATTTTTTCTTGCTTCTCTCCATAGATTGAAGAACAAGATATTGTTCGCCATATTTTAAAAGATTGTCCATTTCATCGTCAAACTCTTTATAGTGTCCCTCTTCATCCACCACTAAAGCTTCGAACATTTTTTTGGTAACGCTATCGGCATTATTGCCACATTCAATCGCAAATCTATTATAGATTTCAATCGCTTCTTCTTCTGATTTTCGTGAAAATTCAAGCATGGCTTTTACATCAGTGATTTGCTCAACAGGTTGTGCTGCTTCCATCTTAATGGTTCCTTTGAGGAACAAAATTCTATCGGCAAGTTGTTCGATGTGTAACATTTCTGCAATGGCTGTGCGCTTAAATAGGCTTGAGAGTAGGTCATAGCCTTGGTCATCACAGTGAAAGTGAAAAAACATATATTGGTGAACAGCTGCTAATTCATCCGCAATTGCTAAGTTTAGCAATTCAATACTCTTATCTCTCATAAAGGACTCCTAATTTTAAAAATTTTAAAACTCATATTACCACAAAAATTCTAAAAAAAATTCCCATTGCAGTGACTTTTACAAAGAGTTTTTCTACGGAACACTTCTTGTAAATAGAGTTACAACAGTAAAACGTAGGAGGATGAAACGATGGTCAAGGTAGCTTTTTTCACAAACGATTTGAAAAACATCGACGCACATTTTGGCTCAGCACCGCAATTTGCTGTGTATGACGTGGATAGTGAAGGTTTTAGCCTCTTTGAAGTGGTTCCAACAGGTGAAGAGCGAACGGATGGAAGGGTAGAGATGTTGCAAGACAGTGGCGTTGATATACTCTATTGTGTTGAGATTGGACCTGCGGCGGCAGCTAAAGTGGTCAATAGCAAAATTTTCCCTATCAAATATAAAGAAGTTGTGAGTATCGAAACAGAGCTTACGAAACTTTCTTCGATGATGGCAACAAATCCACCACCGTTTATCAAAAAAATTTTAGAAGCAAGGGCGTAGACGATGAACGAGCTTGAAAAACTGTTTATCGAAACACTCATCTCTCAGCTTCGAGCTATGGATCAGTTTGGTACGTGGGCAAAAAAGAGTGATGAAGAGCTTTTGAGTGAAAAGTATGTCAAAAGTAAAGAAGATTTGAAAAACATCCCTATCATCGCAGACATTGATGAGATGCAAATCAAAGATATTCGTCTCATTTTCCAATCCATCGCTTTGGCGTTTGAACTCAAAACGGGTGTCATGTGTTCGGTGGTGATGGAGATGAGCCATGAGGGATTTGGAAGGGCTGTTGTACTGGCTGAAAAGATTGTTATCACCAACAAATTTTTCAAAGATGCTCACCGTTACAGTTTTAGAACGTATGACGCATTGGTCGGTGAGGGTGGAAAAATGCTTGAAAATGCCCTCGAAATCTATCAAACATATCAAAAGTAGGAAGGGAACATGTCAAAAGTAGGAATTTTTTACGCAAGTGCTGGAGGCAATACCAAACTCATCGCCGATGCTTTGAAAGAGGCATATGAAGTGGAAGATGATGATTGTATTTTGATGGAAGATGACTTTGACAGTGTAGAGCAGTTTGAGGACTATGATGTTCTTTTTTTAGGCACTTCGACATGGGGGCAAGGTGATGTTCATTTTTCGTGGGTGGATGCGCTGTTTGAAATCAGTTCACAAAAAATCAGCTTTGAGGGTAAAACCATCGCTTTTTTTGGAGCAGGAGATGCTAAAACGCATGGTGAGCACTTTTGCAGTGCTTTAGGCAAGTTTTATCAGACGTTCTCTAAAACAGGTGCAAAAATCGTAGGCTTTGTAGACAAAGTTGGCTACACCTATGAAGCATCACTGGCTGAGATGGATGGAAAACTCTGTGGTTTAGCCATTGATAATATCAATGAGCCTAGCAAAACACAAGAGCGCATTGAAAACTGGTTAGAGCAGTTAAAAGAAGAGATATAAATTCTGCCTCTAAAGAGGCAAGCTTT
>JAGOZL010000063.1:2535-3948 GCA_018058685.1 Sulfurospirillum sp. | reverse complement strand
GTGCCCCAGTGGCTAACGTAGCCATAAGAAGCTTTGCTTTGTTGGCGTGTGAAAAATAGATTTAGGAGTAACCCATGCAAACGCTTGAAAACTTTTACAAACTGAAAAATGCTGAAGATTATTTTGATTTTTTTGGTGTGGCGTATGAAAAACATATCGTAGAAGTGAAGCGTTTTCATATTATGAAAGAGTATGGGAGTCTGGTTAAAAAAGGCTTTTCTCATTTTACAGGCGATGAAAAATACCTGATGGACTTTTTCAAATTTGCTTTAATCAAGGTGTACAGTGACTATAAAAACGGACATGCCCCAAGTGCGGCTGAAGTGTGGGGCATGATAGAAGATGGTAAGGTTAAAGGATGTTTAGCCTGTGCCTCATCGCAAGGAGGAAACTGTGCTTGTTGATACGGATGTAAAACTTTATAACACTGTTAGTGCCAAACTCTCAGGCAAAGACGAGGAGAGGGCAAAGTTTTTTATGGGGCAAAAAGTGAGGCTTTTAGAAGACATCAAAAACGATGGAACCTATCCGTACCTTGGTATTGGTGAAGTGATGATCGAAAAAGGCTCTATCGGGTATATCCGAGGGATGGGTGATTTTCTGCAAGTGATTCGGGTGTATGAAGTTCATTTTTTAGATGCTAAGGCAGTGGTGGAAGTCATCGGATGCAGAGAGCATGAACTTGAAGCACTTGAGCCGTATCGTGACTTAGAAGCGGAAGAGAGAGAATTTTTAGAAAATTATTACAAAAGTAAACAATCTTAAAAACCTAAAAAGGAGTGGCAATGGCGAAAGTTATTTTTATGCATTTTGATGAGAAAACCGATGGTATCTACGATGCCAAAATCGGCGAACCAGTTGTTCGTTTGGCAAAAGAAAAAGGGATACCGATAGCATTTGACAGCGGTGATTTTAGCAAATGTTTGGTGAGTGTTGAGCACATCAGCGATGAAGAGCCAACAAGCTACATGGAAGATGAAGAGCTTGATGAGCTTGTGAAGCTTGGGGCTATCAGCCAAGAGGATGCAGATATCTGCCAACAATTTACCGTAAGCCCAAAAATTCGCATTGCTTCGATGATGATGATTAAGGGTGATGTTTTAATAAAACCATTTAAAAAGTAAAGGATACAGTATGACAACACGTGTAGAAATTATCAATGACTTTTTGGCGATTAACGTCAAACCAGGTGCAACTATTCAAGATGTTGTAGAAGCAAGCGGTAGTGCACTTCCTTTTGGATGTCGAGATGGACAGTGTGGTACCTGTGCGGTTGAAATCGTACAAGGTATGGAGTATCTCTCAGGCAAAACAGACAAAGAACACAAAGTGTTAAAAGAGATTTGTTTTGGAACATGCACACCCAATACACGTCTTTCATGCCAAATGAAGATTGACAAGCCAAACGGCGTT
>JAGOZL010000063.1:0-2435 GCA_018058685.1 Sulfurospirillum sp. | reverse complement strand
ATTGAGGCATAATTTACGCATGAGAAGTATTAATTTAGAATTTAAACAAAAGCAGAGTTTAAACCTCTCTTTGAAGCTTTGGCTCCCACTGTTACAGCTTCCATTGCAAGAACTCAGTTCTCATCTGGAAACACTTTCTTATGAAAATCCTTTCTTAGAAGTGAAGCGCCCTTTTGAGCAAACCCTTGGTTCAAGTCACGGTATCGTGGAAGAGCTAGTTCTTGGAAGTGAATCCTTGCATGAAAAAATCATAGAGCAGATTACTTTGCCTTTGTTTCCCACACCCATCTCTCAAAAAGTCGCCCATGAAATACTCTGTGACATCAATGAAGATGGCTATTTTGATGGCGATATTGACCAAATCGCACTTACATGTAATGTCTATAAAGAGTACGTTGAGCGCATCCGTCAGCGCTTTTCAAAGATAGAGCCTTATGGAGTAGGAGCGCTCGATAGCCATGAGTCTTTTGTCTTTCAACTTGATGCCATGAGCGATGATGTGGACGATGAGCTGTACAATCTCGTACTTAAGATGATAGACCAAATGGCAAAAGTCGATAAGTTCTCCAAACACGGACGTTTTGAAGAGGCAAAAGCTATTTTGAAAAAGTTTTCAAACCCTCCTGCTTTAGAGTACCAAGCTACCCCTAAGCAAATCATTCCTGATTTTTACGTGGATGTGGGAGAAGATATCACGCTTCGCATCAACCATGATTATTACCCAGATATTATCATCAATGAGCCATTTTCCAGTAAAAGTGAGAGCATCAAAGAGAAGCTCAAAGAAGCACGTGACATCGTCAATTTGCTCGAACTTCGTAAAACAACGCTTTATAAGATAGTTCTTATCATCATTGAGCGTCAGCTCTCCTTTTTTGTAGGAGGTGAGCTTAAACCGCTCAATATGGCGTCCCTTGCCGATGAACTCTCCTTTGCGGAGTCCACCATCTCACGTGCGGTCTCCAACAAATACATCGAGTCAAAACAAGGCATCTTCCCCTTAAAATCTTTCTTCACCAACGCCGTCGCCACCAAAGAGCTCTCAAGCTCCGAAATCAAAAACTTTATCAACACCCAAATCGAATACGAAGACAAAGCTGAACCATTGACCGATGATGAACTGCTAGAGCGCATCGAAAAACGCTTCAACATCAAGATGGTCAGGCGCACCATCACCAAATACCGCAAACTCATGAACGTCGCATCTTCCAAAGAGCGCAAAAAAATCTACAAGGTACAAGCATGATAACAGAACTCGAAAAAGTAAAACTAGAGCGTGAAGTGATGCTTTTTTTGCAACGTTACGCTAAAAATCGCTACTCAAAATACGTCATAGCTCCCCACATCGCTTCGATGTCTTTGCAGATGAACCATCTGTATCAAGCGATGGGTTTTAAAAACCGTGTGCAGATGGGCAAATACATGAAGTGCCACTTCCCCGAACTCGCCCAACAAAAGCCTGTCGATAAACTGTGGAAAAAATTTATCTACGATTCCATCGGAAAAATCGCACCATATTGTTTTACATGTAAAGACCAAAACAACTGCTTCGCATGTGAGTTGGCGGGGTAAATATTTTACTTTCCTTGTGTTACAATATGCACTTTACATGTAAAAACAAAGGTGGGCATTTTGGCACTTTTTCAAAAGTCTGTATTAAACACATTTTCGCAAGATGAAAGCAAAGTCGCTCTTAGATGGGCAGAGTATCAGAAGTTTTTAGCCAAAGTTGATGCCATCAAAGGCTTCAAAGAAGAAGAGTACCAAGATGGTTTTTTCAAAGATGTCTTTGAAAACTGTTTAGGCTATACGCTCAAAACCACCAACCCTAGCAACTTCAACCTAGAGCGTGAAAAGAAAAACGAAACAGACTCTAAAAAAGCCGATGGTGTCATCTATGTGGATGGCGAAGTCATCGGTGTGGTCGAACTCAAAGACCAAAAGACCAAACAACTTGACCTCATCGAAACACAAGCGTTTAACTACCACAACTCGCACTCAAACTCTAAGTATGTCATCATCTCCAACTTTGATGAGCTTCGTTTTTACATCGACAAAAAAACCGCTTATGAAAAATTTAGCCTTTTTTCTTTGAGTTACGAGGAGTTTAAAAAACTCCATCTGCTTCTCTCATATGAAAGCATCCAAGAGAACATCCCTCAAAAACTCAAAGACAAATCAAGCACCTTTGAAGCGGTCATCTCTAAAGAACTCTACAAAGATTTTACGATTTTTAGAACACAGCTTTTTGAAAACATCATCATTAATAATCCCGACATTGACAAGTCTCTTTTACTTCGCCTCACGCAAAAACTCTGCGATAGAATTGTTTTTATCCTCTTTGCGGAAGATAGAGCTTTGCTTCGCCACAACACCATCAAAGAGATACGTGAAGAGTTCGCCAACCAACGTTTTACCGACTACTCGCTTTATGA
>JAGOZL010000062.1:6678-9687 GCA_018058685.1 Sulfurospirillum sp. | reverse complement strand
CGCAACATTTACGCCAAGGTGACGCGGCAGAAGTGGTTGGTGAATCTTTAGAATTTGAAGCGTTAGAAGAAGCTCATCTTTTAGTCATTGAAATGCAAGCAGAGTAAGATTTACATGTAAGGATTTTCCCTTACATGTAAATTTAGGCGAGGATTATTTGTCCTCTTTTTTCATCGCATCTTTAGCACCCTTAACAGCGCCATCCATCATGGATTTTGCTACTTCCCATGCGCGAAAACCAAGTTTTTTAGCATCAACTGCTATCTGTTTGGCTTTTTCACTTTCAAAATCAAACTGTTTGAAGGATTCCATTTTAGAACTTGCTTTTTTCTCAAACTCTTCAACATCTTTTCTAAGCACCACGAATTTTTTCTCTGCCTCAGCCTTGAGATGATCGATGCGTTCAGTAATGACCTCTTTTGCTTCATTGGCGGCGCGTCTAATACGTGCAGCAGAGCTGTTCATATCAGCCGTTATTTCATGAATGATTTGGTTAGAAATACCCTCTGTCTGGCTTGCTAGTGCTTCCAACTGAATGATAAATTGTTCATCAATTTTCAGTAACTCTTTGCGCAACAACGATAAATCTGTCTCAGCCAGCCCTTCCATCTCTTCAGTCGGTGCATATTTGAGGTCATTTTTAAATTTTTCGATGGTTTTGGTCACCCCATCGTGAACACCGTTGATGGTGCCTTCTAAGATAGCTTTGGCATTACCCAAATCTTCATCAGCGATATCCATCGCAGATTCGATGATGGTGCGTGAGATATCAAGGATTCTGGCTTTCGTTAAAGCGCCTTCACTGATACTTTGAAACGAGAGGTTTTTCGTGATTTCATAAATCGTATCTTCAATATCACTCCCTTTTTCCAACGTCGTTAGCAAGGCTTCTTGTGCGGTTTCTTTGAGAATGCCTAGCATCTCAACGCCACGAAGTTTTGCATCATGAAGCGCTAAAAGAGCAGCTTCTTGTGTGTCACTTGGAAGCTTGGCAATATGCTGTTCTAGGATATCAAATGAAGATGCAATGGTGGAGCGAATCTGCTGTTTTTGTGTGAAGATACTTTTTTCAAGTTGCTCTTTTTCATAAATGGTTTTGTATAAGAAAGCTTCTTTATCGTAACTTGCCGCTTTTAACAGACCATCGATGACGTGATTGACTGCGCGAGGGGATTTAAGTCCTTCATCGTGCAAGGCTTTACAATAAAGCTCAAACAGCTCACCTAAGCGATTTTGGATACTTTTTTCTTCTTTGAGTTTTTGAATTTTTTTACGTGAAAGCTCAAAACTAAGCTCTGCTATAAAGTTAAGAAGCTGAGGGTGTTCTTTATTTTCACGCAATGTTGCTAAAAAAATAGTGTAGGTTGATTCCATGGTTGTGCCTTTTAAAGTACGAATTTGATATGTTGATGGGACTTAAATGCTTGAAACAACATTGTGCGCTCATCGTCATTATGAACAAGAAGTGTCACGCTATAACTCATATAACTGCCATTTTTGCTAGCTTGCGATGGTTTAATAGTATGCAAACGCTCATCAATGATTTCTTGAATGATGCAATGCACATCATGCTCTTTGGGAACAAAAAGTTTGTATTCCCATTCGCAAGGATAATCAAGCTTAAGCTCTTGTGTAATCTCCACTTTTCCCTCCACTTTTTGATTCTAAACGAATGTTGTTGATAACCATACTTTTATCAATGGCTTTTGCCATATCGTAAATGGTTAATAACCCAATGCTAACACCCGTCAAAGCTTCCATCTCTACACCTGTTTGACCTTTAAGTTTTGCCGTCACAAAAAGTTTGAAGCCGGGCAGTTCAGGATGTTCCTCTACGTCACAATTCACAGAGGTGAGCATCAAAGGATGGCACATCGGAATCAAATCACTCGTACGTTTTGTACCTAAAATCGCCGCAATGACAGCGGTTTGTAACACAGGACCTTTTTTTGTTTTTTCACTCACAATCATCTCATACGCCTGTGCACTCATGGTGATGGTGCCACTAGCGATGGCGACACGGAAACTCTCGTCTTTGTCGCTTACATCGACCATCTTAGGTCGATCTTTTTCATCCAAATGGGTCAGTTTCATTGATGCCTCTATTGTTTTTAAAATGATTATAACACCATTTCTCTTAAGTGATTGTGTATCAAATCTTCTCATTTTGAAAAAAAGCATAAAAGGATTGTATTGAAAAAGATATTATTATGCTACAATGGATTACCACAAAAGTTTCTATGGGGTATTTTGAACAGCGTAGTTAAGGGCAAAATAGCGATAGGGACTGAAAAATTAGGAGTGTAGGGCAGATGAATATTTACGTAGGTAATGTGAAGTATGAGATGACTGAAAGTCAACTCAAAGAGATGTTTTCAGCGTACGGTGAAGTAGCAAGTGCACGTATCATCACAGACAAAGAGACAGGTCGTTCAAAAGGTTTTGGTTTTGTTGAAATGCCAAATGATAACGAAGCAAAATCTGCTATCGAAGCTACGAATGAAAAAGAGATTGGTGGAAGAACACTTAAAGTGAACGAAGCTAGACCTCGTGAAGAGCGCCCAAGAAGAGCTCCTCGTTACTAGTATCTCTCGAAAAGGGCGATAACTCGCCCCTCTATTTTTGAACTTTAGCGTGAAAGCGCAAATCCTATACCGATTCTATCACTTCGTTTATCATAATCAATAAGGCTTTCCGCATACCCACTGTAGAGTTGAATATAGCCAAATAACCCGTCATCCCAAAGTGGGAATGTCCAATCAAACTGGACAGCCCCGCGACTCTCTTGATTAAAATGCATATTGTGGCGCGCGAGCAGTTTAAAGGTATGTGCGCCCCACGGATAAATCAACTCAAGGTCACCATATCCTAAGTAATCATCAATGTTAGGGTTATCATCCGTATCAGCGTTTTCAGGAAGTCTGTACCAAACACGAGGTGCGACGATGAATCCTCCTAGTTGAAGATACGCTTTGGCATAGAAGCGATTCCATGAGCGAGATTTTGGAA
>JAGOZL010000062.1:0-6578 GCA_018058685.1 Sulfurospirillum sp. | reverse complement strand
GAATTGTGCTACAATAGCAACCCATAATAATTTTTTCATTGAATTCCTCTTTACATGTAAATAAAAAATGAGGATGTATTATAGCAAAAAAGGAGAGAGATGGTCTTGCAGCGCAGAGGCAACATCGCAGGAATATTTGCCATTATTTTATGGTCAACATTAGCTCTTTTTACTGTTTCTACAGGAAAAATCCCTCCTTTTCAACTCACGTTTATGGCATTTAGTATTGCCTTTTTAATTGGTGTTATTGGATGGCTGAAGCAAGGTGGAAATGTACTACGTTATCTTCGATTACCACTGCGTGTGTGGTTTTTAGGTATTTATGGACTTTTTGGATACCACTTTTTCTACTTTTTAGCGCTTAAAAGTGCTCCTTCTTTGGAAGCCAATTTGATTAATTATTTATGGCCGTTACTCATTGTTCTTTTAAGTGCCTTTTTGCCCAATGAAAAGTTACGATGGTTTCATATCGTAGGTTCTCTGTTGGGATTTTTTGGTGCATTTTTATTGATAGGCTCCAATGGTCTTTCTTTTTCATCGGAGTATACGCAAGGGTATATTTATGCACTTATTTGTGCGTTTGTGTGGAGTAGTTATTCGGTACTTTCCCGTTACTTTGGTGAAGTGCCAACACTTGCGGTAGGTGGTTTTTGTGGCGTGAGTGCACTGCTCTCTTTGGGCGCTCATATGTTGTTTGAAGAGACGATTGTTCCTACATTTATGGAGAGCCTTGCTGTACTAGGACTGGGGCTTGGACCAACGGGTATTGCGTTTTTTGTGTGGGACTATGCGATGAAAAAAGGCGATATTAAACTCATAGGAGCACTCTCTTATGCAACACCTTTATTATCAACACTGCTGTTAGTTGTATTTGGGCGCTCAAACCCGAGCCAAACGGTTTGGATAGCGTGTATTTTGATTGTTTTTGGCTCGGTTGTTTCAGCATTTCCTTTTTTTAAAACACTTTTAGAAAAGATTAGTAGACGTAATCCACCACTTTTGTAACGGTGTTGATCGATTTTAAAAAGGTAACTACTTCTACATGTAAAGGATGAATGGCATACGCTTGCAAGTCTTCTTTGGTCTCAAAATCAGTGACCAAAGCAAGGTCAAACGCACGCTCTTCGGGTGAAAAATTGACACCCACTTCGATATGTTTTAACACATCAATTTTTCCTTTCATCCCCATAATACGCGCTTTAACCGCCTCTTTATTTGCCTCAGAATTGTCTTCTAGTTTAAAAAATACAATATGTTTAATCATACCTTGCTCCTAAAATTTTTACTCATTATAACTTTTTTACTATGACAAAGAGATGATTTAACACCTATTTAACACGGGCTTGTTATACTCGATTTAAAAAAAGGAGAGGCAAATGGTACGATGGTTTATGGGCGGTATCGTGATGTTGATGTTTAGTATGGGGCTACACGCGAGTGAGTTTAGTAAGGTAGCAACAAGTGAGCCAGAACTCATTCAAAAAGGGGAAGAAAAAAATTATTGTCCCATATGTGGGATGAATTTAACACAGTATTATAAAACCTCACATGGGGCGATTTTGAGTGATGGGACAGCCAAGCAGTATTGTTCTATTCGCTGTCTTGCCGTGGATTGGGAAGCGATTGAATCGCGTCTTGTTAAAATTGTGGTCACCGATGTGAAGAGTGAAAAGCTCATTGATGCAAAAAAAGCATTTTATGTGATTGGCTCTAAAATTCCTGGTACGATGAGTATGGTGAGTAAACTGGCATTTGAAAAAGAAGAGGATGCTAAAGTTTTTATCAAAGAAAATGGTGGAGAATTAGGCACATTTGAGATAGCTTTTGCAAAAGCTCGTGCTTCTTTAGAAACAGATGTAGATGAGTTTGTCAAAAAGAAGCAAAAAGGGATGTACCCTATGGGGGAAAAAATTTATCAAAAAGCCTGCGAAAAAGAGAAAATACATTTGCATGATTTCAATACGATTAGTGAACTTAAGGTCTCTTTGAAAAAGACAAAACTATGCGGTGAATTAGAAGAAAAAGAGCTTCAAGCCATCTCGTTGTATCTGTGGGAAGTGTTACGTTTTGCAGAACATGCACATGAGCATAAAACCGTTATTCACGTTGAAAAAGATGAGAAATGTCCAGTGTGTGGAATGTTTGTCTATAAATACCCCAGATGGGCAGCTCGTATGAGTTATGAAGAAAATGGTAAGAAGGTAAGCCATGCCTTTGATGGAGTGAAGGATTTACTCAAGTTTTACCATAATCCAGCCAAATGGGGAAAATACACAAAACACAACGATGAAGCGTATACGATTTTGGTGAGTGATTATTATACACAAGAAGCGATTGATGGTAAAAAAGCGTTTTACGTTATTGGGAGTGATACCTATGGTCCAATGGGAAAAGAGTTTATCCCCTTTTCGACCTTAAAGAGTGCGCAAACTTTTTTGAAAGACCATAAAGGATCGCAGATTTTAGAATTTTCTAAAATCCCCGAATCCTTAGTTTATGCTCAAGATAAGTAATTTAAAGAAGATGAGGTTGTTCGAAGCTATACCCTTGAAATAAATCAAAAGGTAAGGCTTGAACAGCCTCTAAGGTGCTTTGTGCGTTAATATACGTCGCAACTGTTTTGAGCTTTTTGTTATGGCAATGGTTTAAAAGTGTGTTGCATTGCTCTTTTGCATTTGCATTTAAAAGGAGGTTGCGTATGATATCTCCATGCATCTTGACATAATCCACACTTCCTTCTTTGAGTGTTTCAACAAGAGATGTTTCTGAGACATTGTCCAAAGCAACACCAAAGCCATCTTTTTTTAATGTTTCGATGATGGCGAGGATTTTTGGATCTAGCATCGGGGTGTCCGCTTGGATTTCAAAAATGACTGGATAGCCTGCGAGGGCTTGTTTTAAAAAGGTGAGGCGTTCAGTGTTGAGGATGTCTTCTAACGAAAAATTGATGCCAATTCTCATCTGAGGATGTTGTTTAAGCAGTGTTGTAATTTGATTTGTGATAGAGCGAAGCAAAAGGTCGTAAAGGTTTTTTTCACGTGCAATTTCTAAAAAGAGTTTAGGTGATTGTAACTCTTGGTCACACTCCAATCGTAGCAAAGCTTCATAATAGCAAGGCGTTTTTTCATGGTTAACAATGGCTTGAAAAAGAAGAACGATTTTCCCTGTTTCGATGGCACGCGTAATAGTTTGAATCGCCTCTTCTTCGCTTGCTTCCATAAGTGTATTGGCAAATTCAGAGTAGGTCGCAAAGGGTTGATTTTGAGCTTTTGCAACGAGAAGAGCTTTATACGCTTTAGCCAGAGGATGAAAATGGTCAAAGCTAATCCCAATGTGCGTTTCAAAGCTAATCGCCACGCCGTTGTAGTGGTACGTTTTATGACCAAAGGCATCACTGAGTGCAAAGATGATTTGTTCCATCTTTGCAAGTTCAAAGGGAATATCCATCAACAAAGCAAATTGGTCATCTTTGACCCTAAAAGTTTCCATCATGTTCGCTTGCGCAAAAACTAAAAGCTCATCCGCTAGGGCACGCAACACAAAGTCGCCACCTTCATCGCCATGCGCTAAATTGATAGCTTTGAAGTTTTGAATATCCACTAAAAAGAGTTTAGGTTGTTTACATGTAAGAAGTTTTTCGTCTAAAGCTTTCGATGAAGCAATGAGGGTAAGAGCGTCTATCATAAAAGTCCTTTCGCTTGGGTGTATTCTTCAGGATGGTTTACATTGAAAAATGGCGTATCTTCTTCGAAATCAACGTACATAGTCTTGGATGCATGAAGAAGATTTCCTATTTTATGTTCATTGTTTTGAAGCATCTGCTTGATATTGGGTGCAATAGAAGGTGCATAGATAGCACACAAGGGGTGTGAGCCATAGGGTGAGCGCGCAATAACAGCATCATTATTTGCGTGTTGCATCGCTTGATAAAGCTTTTGAAAAATATCGGGTGTTACAAAGGGTGTGTCAACACTTAAAACGCAAACGGGTGTGCGTAAGTATTCTAAAATACTCAAAAGCGCAATGAGCGGTGAACTCTGCTCATACGTTGAAATATCTTCAATAAAAGAGGCTTCAAAAGCGAATTTTGCACGGCTTTTACAACTTACATGTAACGTTTCAAAGTGCGGTTGAAGTCTATTCATTTGAAACTCTGTCAAGGTTGCAAAAGCACCAAAAGGAAGCAAGGCCTTATCGCTTCCCATGCGTGAACTTTTACCTCCCGCCATAATGACCAAAGGAAGCGGAAGGTGTATCATCTATAAATCTCGTGGGTCGGTGATTTTGCCCATAACAGCACTCGCAGCTGCAACGGCAGAGTTGGCAAGGTATATTTCGCTCGTGCGAGCACCCATACGTCCTACAAAGTTACGATTGGTCGTGGAGACACAGCGCTCGCCTTCGCCCAAAATTCCCATGTATCCTCCTAAACACGCACCACATGTCGGGTTACTAAACACAGCTCCTGCTTCGACAAAGATGTCCACCAAGCCCTCTTTTTGCGCTTGAAGTGAGATTTTTTGTGTGGCTGGGGTGATGATAAGGCGTGTTTTACGTGCGACTTTGCGACCTTTTAAGATGCTTGCCGCAATACGTAAATCTTCCAACCGACCATTGGTACAACTGCCAATAAAGACTTGGTCGATGTTTAAATCGTCTTTGACCGCTTCCTTGATAGATTTACCATTGGATGGCAAGAAAGGATAGGCAATAACAGGTTCAAGATTAGCCACATCGATGTGAAGGACTTGCAGGTAGGTTGCGTCCTCATCGGAGTAGAAAAACTTTGGCTCACGCGCAAGGTTTTTATCGCTTAAAAAGGCTTTGGTGATTTCATCAACAGCGACGATGCCACTTTTTGCCCCTGCTTCAATTGCCATATTACACAAAGAAAAACGGTCATCCATGCTTAGATGTGCGATGGTATCGCCTGTAAATTCTAAGGTGCGGTACAAAGCACCATCCACGCCTAAGATACGAATCACTTCAAGTATTAAATCTTTTCCATAGACATGTTTTTTAGGTTTACCGCTAAAAACCACTTTGATGGATTCAGGCACTTTAAACCAGTTCTCACCCGTAATCATCGCAAAGGCCAAATCGGTTGAGCCCATGCCTGTTGCAAAAGCGCCTAAAGCTCCATGTGTACAGGTGTGAGAGTCTGCGCCGATGATAACATCGCCTGGGACGACGAGCCCTTTTTCAGGTAAGAGTGCGTGCTCAATTCCCATATCTTTTTCATCAAAATAGTGTTTGAGGTCGTGTTTGTAGGCAAACTCACGGCTGATTTTGGCTTGATTCGCACTGGCAATGTCTTTGGCTGGAATGTAGTGATCCATGACGATACTAAAGCCATCAGGATTGGCTAGTTTTGTCGCACCGCTTTGCTCAAACGCACGAATCGAAATTGGTGTTGTAATATCGTTTCCGATAACCATATCAATTTTGCTTTTGATAATTTCACCTGCGAAGACTGGACGACCAACGTGGTCGCTAAAAATTTTTTCAGTGATTGTTTGACCCATAATCATACACCTTGTATTAAAAGTGGGTTATTTTAGCAAAAAATGGTTTAAGAAAAAAAAAGAGAGACGAGGCACTTGGGCGTACCTCGTTGAATGAAGTTTATTTACCGCAGCCGCAACCACCTGAACCACATGAGTTTGAGTCATTTTTAGAGGTGTCAATGTTAAAGGGGATATACGCAGGGCACCAACCAATGGCAGCTGTGAAAACCAAAACCGCACCAATCGCGCCAAACCAGCTTTGATACGCAACCCCTGCTAAAATAATAGCAATTCCTGCACCAAAACGAATCATCTTATCGATTTTACCCACATTGCATTTCATTGTAAACTCCTTGAATGTTTTGTAGAAGTATAGTCAAATAAGATAAATTTTGTCTGTAACATAGGTTACAAAAGTTCTATCTCTTTGCGGTGCATTTTGATAAGCCCATGACGTTCCAAATCTTTAAGCACACGGCTTATGACAACGCGTGATGTTCCAAGTGCTTCGGCAATTTCTTCATGGGTGGCTTGAATAAGTGGTGTCTTATGGTTTTGGAGCCACTCCAAGATGCGGCTATCGAGTTTTTTAAATTTTATATCTTGAATCAATGTCGCAAGCGCATCAAGTTTTATCGTAAAAAGTGAAAAAACATAATTAAGATACGTTGGCGATTGGTGCATCAGGTGTTTGACCACCTCTTCGCTGATAAGCCAACCTTCAATGGCACTGAGTGTTTGTGCCGTTCCAATAGCGGGTGTTTGTGAAATGGTACTGGAAGTGTTGATGACACACTGCTCGCCTTCTTTTAGTGCATAAAGAGGAATTTTTTTTTCATTTTCACCGTACATGTACAGTTCAATTTCACCGTTTGAGAGTAAAAGAATCTCTTTGCAGATATCTTCTTGGTAAAACAAAATAGTATCTTTAGGCACAGAAATCTTTTTAGCATGATGTTTAAGGTAGGTCAGTTCTTCGTGCGTGAGGTGTTTCGCAAATGGAAATTCATCGAGCGAATGCATCTTTTTCCTTTTACATGTAAAGTGACTTTATTTTAGCGAAAAGAGAAT
>JAGOZL010000061.1 GCA_018058685.1 Sulfurospirillum sp. | reverse complement strand
TCATAAACCACGGTGTTTGACGATTAGATGCCACCATATCGGTTCCCCAACCTAAAATATAACGGGTATTATCTAGGTCAAAGTCGGCATAATCCCAAAATCCTTCTGAATAATAACGACCAAATTTTTCAGCTTCTGCACAAATAGCAGAGTGAGAAATATTGTTTGGACTACCAATGAGTTTTGGGAAAGTATTGTATAAAATTTCGTTTAGACCCGTATATCGACCACGAAAAAGTGTAAACTTATGTGATTCTCCTGCTTTAATAAGTCCCATGATTTGATCAGCGATGGTATTAATCGCTTCATCCCATGAAATAGGTACAAATTTAGGATCAATACCTTTTCCTTTTTTAGGATTGGTGCGCTTTAAAGGTGTTTTCACACGATCTGGATCGTACACTTGTTGAATCGCTAAATGAGGGCGTGGGCAGATACGACCAGCACTTGGAGAGTTTGGATTTCCCCTAACTTTTATCACTTTACCGTCTACTACAAGTCCTTGAATAGAGCACCAACTGGTACAGCCTTGACAGGTTGAACTCATCCATTTACCTGCTTCGCCTTCATAGGAAAGTTCACCAATTTTTGCTTCTGCTTCTGTCGTTGTAAAAACCGATGCTGTTCCTGCTGCTGCTGCAGATGCTGCTGTTGTTTTTAAAAAATCTCTTCTGTTTAAACTCATCATATACTCCTTATACCGCTTGACCAAGATAAACAACAAGGTTTTTGAGGAAGAAACTTCCTATGACCATTGTTGCAAAGGTTGGAAGAGCCACTGCTTTTAGGGTTGTTTTTCCTAAAATAACCATCGTTAAAAGAGCCAAAGGTATCAATAAGCCTACCACAATGCTCAATCCCCAAAACTCTAATCCAAAGCTTCCCATTAAGACATCATAAGCATGTTTGGAAGATGCTGTTGTAAGGGCTAAGTTATAGACCCATGCAAAAATAGCTGCGAGTTCAAGTGTTAAAATCATGTTGATAATGACAGGAATTTTGAACTTTTGAAGTACGGTATCAAGCTCAGAGAGATTGAGAAGAAAAACCAATGAAGAGCCTGCAAGAATAGATGAGATAAAGAAAATAACAGGGATGGCGTTGTTCCAAGGCTCGATGCTAATACCTGTAAGCAAAAGACCATGATAAAGACCTACTAAACCAGCCAATGTAGCGCCTACATAGACAAATTTAGCACTGATTCCTTCTGCGCCTTTGGTAAGAATACTAAAGGCGATAAGTAGCGCAACTGCCACAAACGCACTTTGTAAAAAGATACCAATTGACATAAATGAGGTAGGATTGATCGCATAAAGTGTCTTGATGACATTAAGCGGTCGTCCAAGTTCTGTTAAAAGCAATAATAAACCTGCTATGACTAAAACGGGTGCTATAATGAACGCTTTTTTAATAACGCCCTCATATGTTTTTGCATCCATGTAGTACAAAACAGCCCCAACTAAGAAGGCACCTACACCTAAACCACCTAAGAACAGGTCGAGTGAAACCCGAACATCCCACAATAAATCCATTATGGACTCCTTTAAAGATTTTTGAACTTTTCTTTAAGTACAATCCTCTTACTGCAATTTACATTCCAACTTTTAAAATCCCTAAAATAGGGGATTTTGAATAAAAAAGGAGCTTTCTTCGCATGAAAAGTAGTCAAAATTTGACCAGTATCTATCAAAAAATTACCATCTTGTTTTGGGTGTTTATCTGTGCAGTTTCCTTATCTGCTAAAGAAAAAATTGTATTAGGATTAACAGGAACCGTTTTTAAAGATGATTTGAAAAATTTTATGGATTGGGAGAAATACTTGGAGCGTCAAAATGATATTGACGTGGTGATTCGTTTTTCTAAAACATATGCTGAAATGAACCAACTCATCAAAGAAAATAAAGTAGATGTGGCATATGTGTGTAATTCTAGTTATACAAAATTGAATAAAGAAAAAACAGGAAAGTTACTAGCGATTCCTATTTTTGATGGAAGTGATAAATATTACTCATACATTATTACCAAAAAAGAAAATGTATATGATTCTATTTTAGATTTTAAAGGTAAGATTTTTGCATTTACCGATCCTGAAAGCAATTCAGGATACACTGCACCCAGTTACTATATGCTCTCCAACGGGGCTGATCCCAAAACTTTTTTTCGCTCATTTATCTATACGTATGAGCATGGAGAATCTATCAAAGCGGTGCTAGATGGTTTTGTTGATGGGGCAAGTGTGGATAGCATTGTGTACACACGTTTTGAGCAAAAACATCCAGAGCGTATCAAAGAGTTGAAAATTGCTCAGATTTTAGGACCGTATACAAACTCTCCCATTGTGGTGCGAAGTAGCCTTCCTGAAAAGCAGTTTCGCGCATTACAAGACTCTTTTGTTAAAATGCATCTTGACCCGTATGGGAAAACAATTTTGGAAAAGCTCTCTTTAAATCGTTTTGACCTTCCTAGCGATCAAGATTTTAGCAACGTTGCTAAAATGCTTGAAGTGATTGAACAAAGACAATGAAAAGAGTTTTAAACTACCTTTTAGCGCTTTCTGTTCAAGCAAAACTGGCTGTTTTAATCTTTTTTGTTGCTCTTAGCATTTCTTCTGTTTCGATTTTAATTAATATTGATATGCATAAAAATCAGACCAATCGCATTATTGACGAGCTGATTCGCACCAATATTGATTCCAATAAAGCGTTTGTGAGTGAATTTATTTTAACGCATAACCATTGGGAACTTTATAAGTTTTTAAAATCTTTGAGTGCGGGTAATATGATCGATAGCTGTGGTTTTGTGGATAACAATCATATCGTAGTTGCTCATACTGACACGCAAAACTACCGTATTGGTGATACGCTCAGTGATTTTTCTGAATATATTATCGTCCCTTTTGTTCAAGATGGTGTAGAGTTTGGTTCTTTTATTTTAAAAGTACACACGCAAACCTTTTTTGGACTTGTCAAAGAGAGTTTTTTTGTACAGATTTTACTTCTCATGGTAGTTGCTTTGGTTTCCTTAGTGATTGCTAACATTTTTATGAGTAAACTTCTAGGTCGTTTGGACTTACTCTCTAACAATGCCCAAGCGATGATAGAAAAACGTTGGGATGACATCACGCTTTATCAAGGAAAAGAGAACGACGAAATTACGCGTATTATCGATACCACGACTGAGTTGATGCACGAACTCAAAGAATCTATTGAAAAAGAGGAAAAAAATGCTCGTATTTCACACTCATTGCTTATTTTAGGGGAGATTAGCTCTTCGTTTGCACATGAAGTGAAAAATCTTTTACAACCTCTTAAATTGCTTATTTCACCAAAATTTCAGCCCGATGTTGAAGATATGCCGATTATTCATGGGGCATTAAAGCGAATAGACCATCAAGTCGCAGACTTTTTAGCCTTAGCAAAGCCTGCCGATTTTCGTTTGGAAACACCTTTACATGTAAAAGAGTTTGTCGAAGAAGCGGCAATTTTGATGAGTCCTCGCTTAAGTGATAAACATGTAACACTAAACTGTGTTGTTGAAGAAGATTTTTTAGTTAAACTCAACACGCAAGCTATAGAGCTTATTCTTATCAATCTTTTAAATAATGCCATTGATGCAGCGTTTGAGCTAAGTCAGATTGAATTACGCTGGAAAAAAAGCGAGCAAGCAGGGCTTTCAGTCTTATGTGTGAAAAATAGTGGCGAGTGTATGGATGAAAATACGAGAGCCAATTTATTTAAACCTTTTTTTACAACAAAAAAAGAGGGGTCAGGGCTCGGGTTATTTAGTATTTATAAAATTGTCTATTTATGTGGTGGCTATATTGAATTTGAAAGCAAAGAAGAACAAACACAATTTTGCCTCTACATTCCTTTTGAGGAGAGACTATGAAGATAGCTATTATAGATGATCAACAAGAGATTCGCTATTCGGTTGCGAAAATTTTACAGCGTTATAACCATATACCTTTACAGTTTAACGGGGAGGAATTTGGTTTAGAAGTTACGTTTCAAGAACAAGGTGTTGAACTTTTAATTGTGGATGTGATGTTAAGCGATAATTTTACAGGGATTGACTTGGTTAAATCTTTTAAAAAGCATGGCTTAAAACTTCCTATTATTTTAATGACGGCATACACGACCCCTAGCAATATGATCGAAGCATCAAAAATCGGCATTAAAGATATTTTACAAAAGCCTTTTGACGAAGCACAACTGATGGCATTGGTCGATAAGCATGCACAAACTCCTCAAAAAGATAAAAAAGAGAAACAGAGCATCAAACAGACCAAAGAGGAGTTTGTAGGCTCGTACGAGACGATGAAAGAGATTTATCGCAAAATAGGCATTGCCGCCAATAATGACTTGTGTGTTTTAGTCTATGGGCAAACAGGAACAGGTAAAGAGTTGATTGCCAATTTGATTCATACCAACTCAACGCACGCGGAGCATCCTTTTGTGGCGCTTAACTGCGCATCTATTCCCAAAGAACTCTTTGAATCCCAACTCTTTGGGCATGAAAAGGGCTCTTTTACCAGTGCCGATAAACAGCACATCGGCTATGCGGAACAAGCGGGTGAGGGGACCTTATTTTTAGATGAAATAGGTGAGTTGGACAGTGAACTTCAAAGTAAACTCTTACGTTTTTTAGAGACAAAAAAATTTAGGCGTGTGGGCGGGACAAAAGAAATTTCTTTTGAGGGGCGGATTATTAGCGCGACCAATGTGGATTTAAAAGTGCAAAGCGAAAAAGGACTCTTCAGGGAAGACCTTTACTTTCGTCTCTCGATGCTCTCGATTACGATGCCAACTCTTAAAGAGCGCGTACAGGATATTCCTATTTTATGTGAACATTTTATCGCTAAAGCCAATAAAGAGCTTAAAACAACTATTAATGCTATTTCAAAAGAGGCATTGGATATTTTGCAACGCTATTCATGGAGAGGAAATATTCGTGAACTTCGTAACACCATTTACAGTGCGTGTTTAAATGCCAGTAATGATACGATTGATAGTGATGATGTGATGAGTTTAGAACTTAGTGAGCCATTAGAAAGTGATACTATAGAACATCTTTTAGAAGAAGTGTGTAAAGAGTATCTTGCAAAAGAGGGGATTGAAAAAGCAAAAATTTTAGAGCAAGTCTGGGCAAAAACGTTTTTACATGTAAGCTTTGGTGTGTGCCCTAATATCACACAGCTTTCCAATGCACTTGAAATTTCGCGCAATACCCTTAAAAAACAGCTCAGAGAATTTGGGATTTATAAAGAAGAAGAGTGAGACATCAGCGCGTGGCTAATGTCTTGGCTAACGCTCTTCGAATACGCTCATACTGTTTATCCATCGGATGCCCATGTGCTTCGACGGTGGAGAGAAACTCTTTGCCCTCAGCGTATTTTTTCTCCCACAAATCAATCTCTTTTTGTTTATTGGCAAGTTTTAGATCAATCTCTTCAACTGATTTGCGGAGTTTGCTCTTTTCACTTAAAAATTCATCTTCTTTTTTATAGAGTCTTCCTAGCAAAACGGTACGTTGGTAGATTTTTTCTTCACCATTTTCATTAAATTTAACTTCAGCCGCATCGGTTTCTTGAAGTTTTTGCATAGTTCGATGGATATTTGCCACTTTGTCTTCTAAATCATTGAGTGCTGCTCTTCCAAAGAGGAGTTGTTGATCAAGTTCTTTTTGTTCAATGTTAAACGTTTCTAATTTCTTTTTAATGCTGATAAGCGCATTTTTTTTGTCATACAGCGCTTGTTTGGCTTTGCGATGTTGCAACATGGTTGAACGAATGGTGGTGATATTCCATGCATGGTTGCTTTCATCTAAAATAGGATTTGGTTTATGCCTAACACCTTGTGGATCAATGCTCTCATGCACACTAAAAAAACTCAAAAATTCTATAGCTTTTCGATCTGCATTAGAGAAATGAAATAAAATATCTTCCGCGATATAGAGCATTACATCATCAAAGACTTCACGTAAAATAAAAAATGTAAGTCCTCGAATGGTACGCAAGTCATCTAAATCACTGCTCTCAAGGATAATAATTTCAACGGTGTTGACCAAAATAGGAATAAAGATTTTTTTGAAACGTGCAGGATGAAGTTTTTTAAAACTCAAACTCTCTTCAACCACATGTGGAAGAAACTCGAGCACCTTTTCTTTGTATTCGTTATTGGGGAAAAATCGTTTTTTATACGAATCCAAGGTCTCAGGTGAGAGCCCACACGCTCTTCTATCAGCACTTTCTTGTGAAGAATCCACTTGAAAAAAGAGTTTGACATAGATGCCACCTTCGGTGAAGACAACCAAGTCATTAGGAACAAGTTCTAAGTGCTCTGAGATTTTATCACGTAGTACGTCTTTGTAGCTTGAATAGGCTTTTGGAAGTTTACAATTGTGTAAGGCAGAGATGATTTCAGCTAATTCGCTCTCTTCAAATCCATACAATACTTCATGAAGTTGATATTTTTTAATGTCAATTGTTTTAAAAAAAGTATCGATTTTTTTTTCAATATCACTAAATTTAAGATGCGCTTGCGCGCTATCACTTTGAATTTCAGCCATTGGTTATCCATAATTATTTATTTACTTTTAGTAGCAAACGAACGTCACTACATTTGGGAGAATTGAAAATAGCACTCAAAAAGAGTTCATACAAATCACTTCTTGTATTCTAGCACAAAGATATGACAGAATGTTAACGAATTTGGCAAAATATATACGTAACGTTAAATTAAAATAATTAAAAAAGAACCGTGAAGACTTTCTTTACATGTAAAGACACACAGTGATATAGATTTGGCTATTAAGTGCACAAACTAAGAGCATGGTTTTGTGTTATAATAAAACCTTTAAGGAGAAAAAATGCGTTTAAAAAACAGTGTTGTTGTCGTGATAGCTGGGCTTCTTTTGAGCGTTTCCATCACAGGCTCTATCATCAATTATCTTAAAAATATTGAAGCAACACAAGAGCAATTAAAAAATACCTCTTTACCTCTTTCCGTGGATAATATCTACACAGAAATTCAGCAACGTATGATTGAGCCTTTGTTAGTCTCATCTTTAATGTCGCATGATACTTTTTTACGGGATTGGATTTTATCGGGGGAAAAAGAGATCAATGGCATCGTGCGTTATCTAACCGAAATACAGCAAAAATATGATGTCTTTACAACCTTCATGGTTTCAGATAAAACCAAAAATTATTACCATTCGCGTGGTTTAATTGATGTTGTCAATGAACAAAACAGTGCGGATGCATGGTTTTTTCGCTTTATCAAACAACCAGAACCTTATGAAATTAATCTGGATTATAATCTCAATCTTAGTGATTCTTTGGTGATGTTTATCAACTATAAAGTGATGGACTATCGCGATCAGATTATTGGAGTTACAGGGGTAGGGGTGAAATTGCTCAATATTGAAGAGATGTTAAACTCTTTTAAAACACGTTATAAATACGATGTCTATTTTATTGATCAAAAAGGGGAAATGATTCTTTTTTCAAAAGCCTTGAATAAGCGTGGCAATATTAATAATTTAGAAGGGCTAAAAGAGATTAAAGAGCGCATCTTCAATCAAGAACAAAATCAGTTTGAATATGCCGACAAAGGGGGCGAATACCTCTTAAATACAAAATACATTGAAAAACTTAAACTCCATCTTTTTGTCGAAATCAATAAAAAAGAGTACATGAATGAGATACGTAAAACGTTTTATATAAATCTTGCTATCTCCCTTATCGTAACGCTCTTAGTTATTTTGATTATTGTCTATACGATAAATCTTTATCAAAAGCAACTTGTTCAGCTTGCCAGTGAAGATTCTCTCACAGGACTTGCGAATCGTCGAAAATTTAATGACCATTTTGAAAGGCTTTTCAAAATGTATCATAAAGGGGTAAATCATCTTAGTTTGATTTTAATGGATATTGATGATTTTAAAGAGGTCAATGATGTCTTTGGTCACTTAGTAGGCGATGAAACTTTGGTGCGTATTGCTGAAATATTAAAAGCGGAGCTTAGAAGCTCTGATATGATTGCGCGTTGGGGTGGTGAAGAATTTGCTGTCTTACTTGTGGATGTTAATAAGGAAAAAGCCCTTGAGCTTGCAACACGTATTTGTGTAGCGATGAGAGAAGATAAAAAGCTTCTAGCTCTTTTAAATAAACCACTAACCGTTAGCTTGGGTGTGGGAGAGTTAAGCAGTGTTGATAGTCAAGACGGGTTAGTTTATAAAGTAGATAAAGCTTTGTATGCTGCAAAACAAGCAGGTAAAAATCAAGTGGTTGCTGCGTAGAAGAAAGAGACACCTATAAAAAGGTGTCTCTTTTTATGGCATTAGCTTACGCGCTTTTATTGATAAGAAGATTTTCTCTATCACTTGCTACTTCACCTGTTAAATGCAAGTTAAAGTTTGCTGACAAGAAGTCAAAAATATCATCTGTCACAAATTGTGGTGGTTTTGGTCCAAGGTAGATATTTTTAATACCAAGGCTGAAAAGTCCGAGTAAAATAAGAACGGCTTTTTGCTCCATCCAACTCAAAACAATCGAAACAGGTAGGTCATGAACGGTGACACCCAATGCGTTTGCAAGAGCAAGAGCGATGTGAACAGCGCCGTTGCTATCGTTACATTGACCAAGGTCTAGATAACGAGGAATACCTGTATCAGCAACGGTTCCAAAATCAATATCGTTAAATCTAAATTTTCCACAACTTGAAGTTAAAATCACACAGTCATTTGGTAAACTAGAAGCGAGTTCACGGTAATATTCGCCACCTTTGCCAGGGGCATCACAACCTGCAATGACAAAAAACTGGCTTATTTTTCCACCTTTTACAGCTTCTAGGATTTGAGGAGCAAGTCCTAAGATTGTTTTATAGTGGTGACCAGTGACGAGTGTCTCTTCACTGTCAAATCCTGTAATATCAGGTAAAGATAAAGTTTGAGCAATCACTTCGTTAAAGTCATTACCTTGGATTTTTTTACCTTCTTTGATACCTACGATGTCATACGTATAGAGTCTATCGACATATGTTGAGTTTGATTTTGGAGGAATGATACAGTTTGTATTCACAATAATCGTTCCGCCCCATTTTTCAAATAGATGTGTTTGGTCAAACCATGATTTACCAATATTACCTTTAAGGTGTGCAAACTTACGAAGTTCTGGATATCCGTGTGCTGGAATCATCTCTGAATGTGTATAGATGTTGATACCTTTACCCTCTGTTTGTTTTAAAAGCTCAAGCAACATATCAAGGTTGTGGCCACTGACTAAAATAGCTTTGCCTTCTGCTTTGTTTTGAGAAATGGTGACAGGTGTTGGAATTCCAAGGTGTGAAGTGTGTGCTTCACTTAAAATATCCATCATTTTAATACCCGCTTGACCGATTTTCATAAGTTGCGCAATATGATCATCGAAATTAAAGTTCACATTTGTGAGTGTAAAGTAAAGTGTTTCTGCCATAACATCATCAACTTCTTTGGTATTAGCCCCAAATTCATTGGCATGAGTTCTGTATGCACTAAGACCTTTAAGACCATAAATCATAATATCTTGAAGTTTTGCTAAATTGGCATCTTTGCCACAGGTTCCTATCTCTTGACCTTTTGCCCCACAGCCATTAATAGCACTCATAGAACATTGGTCACAAAACATAGATAAAGACATAATTTCTCCTATTTAAAATTTTGTGGCATAGTACCAAGATAGAAGAAAAAAAGTCTTGATTGATATCAATCAAGAAAGTTATCGTGATGAGAAAATGAATTTAAAATATAATGAAGTGTTTCTAGAAAGTTGAGAA
>JAGOZL010000060.1:4188-10018 GCA_018058685.1 Sulfurospirillum sp. | reverse complement strand
TCTCCACAAAAGCATCCAATCCTTCAGCGTTCATCGCACCACTGACTCGCTCAATCTCTTTTCCCTCTTTAAAGACGATAAGAGTAGGAATGGAGCGGATTTTGAAGCGTGAGGCTAAAAATTGCTCGGCTTCGGTATCGACTTTGGCGAAAAGGAGACGAAGCGGATAGGCTCGTGCGGCTTGTTCAAACACGGGAGCGAACATCTTGCACGGTCCACACCAAGGCGCCCAAAAATCGACGATGACGGGTACATCGGTACTCTCTAGCACGGCTTCGAGATTATCGCTGGTTAGTGCTATGGGATGTGGGTCGAGTAGGGACGTTTTGCATTTGCCACAATTGGCTTTTTTGTAGATTTCCATTTTAGGGACGTTGTTGGTAGCAAGGCAAGAGGGACAGATGACTTTCATAGTTTATCCTTTTGTTGCGTAATCTTTAAGTGCTTTTAAAATTTCAGGCTCTATCTCCCACTCTTTTCCATCAACGGACATGACAGATTCTCGTTTGATGCCATCTACCGAGCCTTTTTTGACGATGAAAGAGAGGTACGCTTCGACTTCTTCAAAGGTGGGCAGAAGATTTACATGTAAAACCCGCTCAAGCTCAGCGATGAAGCCATACCCTCCCCAGTTCGATACGGATGCGATGATAGCATGGTCGCATGTCGTGACACAGTAGTCGTGAAAATACTCTTTATTTTGAAGCACGCTTGCAAAATTGCCCATACCCACTTCATTGCCTCCATCACCGATAGCGATGCTGAGTGCACTTTTTGCACCAAGTGTGAAAAGCTCATCCACAGGTGCGGTAAACTCTTTGATGTTCACACCTCTGGAGTTGAGGTAAAGCCCCTCTTTGTTTTGACCGCATCGCTCGATAGAAAGGTGCGCGATGGGTTTATGCGTTTGTAAAAGTGCTTCGTATTCGCTTACATGTAAACCTTCAAAAGGGATGTAGCGTGTTTGGATATCAGGAAAATAGCCCTCACAAAACGCATCGGTGATGATGATGGGTGTGTAGCCTAGCTTTTCAAAACTTTTGGCTAAAAAGTAGGCTCCCAAAGGACCATCGGTTTCGGCAAAGCCTGCAACGTAAAAGCCTGTGTAGATAAACACTACCCCTTTATCGCATCGTAAAAAAGCCTCCACGGCACGTTTGGTGTGCTCATGGGGAAAATGTGCTTGGATGATGTCCATGTGGCGCGTTGAGTGTTGGAGAACAATCTCTTCGATGGTGTTAAACGGATGCATAAAAACCTTTACATGTAAAAATTAGATGAGAGTCATTGTACTAAAAACTTGCTACAATTCTACCTAAAAAAGGATAGAAGATGACACCAAAAGCGTTGCGTGCTCTTATTGCCAAAGGTGAATTTGAAAGACCCACAGCGGGTGAATGCCCTGGGTACATTCAGATGAACATGGTTGCTCTACCACGTGTGTACGCTAAACGTTTTGAAGCGTTTGCGAAAGCCAATTCAAAAGCGATTCCTGTTTTAGAGATTATTGATGAGGGGCATCACTCTAAGGTATTAGCACCCGGGGCGGATATCTTGCGTGAAATTCCAAAGTACAATATTTTGCGTGATGGTGTGGTGGTTGAAACGGTCAAAGATATTAGCGCGTATGCCAATGAAGATTTGGTTTTTTTCCTTATTGGGTGTAGCTTTTCGTTTGAAAATGCGCTCATTGAAAACGGTATGCCGCTTCGTCATGTGGATGAACAAAAAAATGTGGCGATGTATCGAACCAATATCAAACTCACTCCTGTTGAAGGCTTTGAAGGTGAGATGGTGGTGAGCATGCGTCCTATCAAAAAAGAAAAAGTTGCCGATGCGTGTGTAGTGACAAGCCATTTTCCACAGATGCATGGCTCACCCATTCATGTGGGGTATCCTGAGATGATAGGCATCGGTGATGTTGCAAAGCCTGATTATGGGGATGCGGTTGAGATAAAAGCCGATGAGATTCCTCTTTTTTGGCCGTGTGGCGTAACACCGCAAAATGTGATTTCAGGGCTTAAACTGCCTTTTGCCATCACCCATGCCCCTGGTCATATGTTTGTGACCGATAAAAAAGACAGCGAATACTACGAATAAAATCTTTAAAACGCTTCTTGAATTGGCGAGAAACGATAGTTTTTCATCAGCTCAGGAAGCATTTTTTCTAACATTTCTATCCCCAAGGGTTCATTTTTATTCCCATGCACAAGGATAAAACTGCCCTCTTTGATAGGCTCAGACTTTGCCACCCACGCATCCGCGCTTAAAGGGATGAGAAAAAAGCGCTCTTTGAGTGCTTTCATCAAAGAAGCATTGGCTTTTAGACCTGGAAAGCGAAAAAAGATAGAAGGTGTTACACCGTGTTCTATCAAAGTTTGTTCTAACCCTAAAATCTCTTTTTCCACATCCGTACTAGAGTGAAGCATAAAATTTTCATTCTCTTTTAAGTGAGGGTCGTAAAAATGGGTGTGCGTGTGATTGACCCATGTGATGGAGAGTTTGGGATGATTTTTCAGTGCTTCAAAAGATGCTTCATGGTTTTTTATCCACCCTGAACTCACCGCAATCGCGATAGGTGTTTTTGCTTGATACGCGCTTACATATTCGGTAAATGCCTGCTCATAACCGCGCTTGCGTGAGGGACACAAATCCATCGTAAGGTAAATCGCTCCATCTTTTTGCGACATCGCATGTGCTAAACCTCCTTTTACATGTAAAGAGGTTGCATAGTGCAAAGCTCGTGCCAAAGGGGTTTTGTAGAAAGCGTTATCGAGGGGTAAAAGGTTTGAATGTTCAAGTGGCGCGAGGGTTGTTTGAAAGGTTTGCGTATGGGTGATAAGGTAATAGCGTTCATGGTTTTTTAAAAAAGTGCGTGAGACAAGGTAGCGTTCATTTTCATGGAGATATTGTTTTATAAAAGGCTGATATGCTTCGATACTCAGCAAAGGAAGCACAAAACCAAAGAGTAAAAAAAGAACTTTGAACATGTTTACTCCTTTTAAAAGAATTTTAGCTTTTTTTTGTCAAAAAATGATTATAATTCCTACACTATATTTCTTGTGAGAATGGAAAATGACGGTTAACGAAGCGATTTTAGAGATGCGTTACAGTGGTATCCCTGAAGAGGATATTGAAGATATCATTGAGATATGTAAAACCAGAGGCTTAAAGCCGCAAATCATGGATCAAGAACTCGAAAAAAGAGGACTTGAAAAAGTATTTGAGTTAGAATACGATGCAAGTGAGAGTTGGTTTGATGGGGGAGCAAGTGCTTCTGCACATAAACCTGCCAATAAACTTGGGGTCGAAAAGGAAAAAAAATAGATGGCAAAGCAACCACGACAAATCATCGAAGAGTACTATGAAGTGCTTTGGAATGATAAAAAATTAGACCAAGCGCACAAATTTTTACATTCTACACTTAACTTTAGAGGCTCTTTGGGGATGAGAGTGGAGGGAATTAACGCTTTTTGCGACTACGCCAAAATGCTGTTTAGTGCCTTTCCAAACCTGTATCATGTCATCGAAGATGTGGTGGTTGAAGGTGATAAAATCGCCGTGAGACTGGTTTACACAGGAACACACAGCGGAAAACTCTTTGGATTTGAGCCTACTGGAAATCGTATTCGCTACTCAGGAGCCTCTTTTTTCAAAATCGAAAATGAAAAGATTGTCGATGCGTGGGTTTTAGGTGACTTGAACGCACTTTATGGTCAATTAACTACGTCTGAGCACTAATTTTTAGCTCTTTTAGACGCGGTATTTGCTTTTTTGGCATAAATCACTAAGGTTATCACGATAATTCCTCCGCCTATCAGGGTGGAGGAGTGCATTGCCTCGTTCAAAAAAATCCACACCCAAACTGGCGCTAAAAGTGTTTCGATGATGGTTAGTAGTGTCACATCAGTAGATGGAAGCACTTTTGTTCCGAGTCCAATTAAGAGGCGTGAAATGGGTGTTAATATAGCGCCCATAAAGAAAATAACGCCCAAAGAATAAGCATCGGGCACAACAATACTCGCCGTAGCAAATGCCAAACACGATGCCATCAACCCTCCCGCTCCAATACATGCCAAGCGACTCACCTCTTTATAACGCTCTAAAACAGAAAAAAGCGATGAAAAGGAAAGAACACATAAAAAAGCATAGAAGTTGCCCTTCATCGTTCCCACGTCCAAATCGTTGTACAAAATAAATGTAAGCCCGACAAAGACAAAAAAGGTTGCAACAAAAAGACGTTTAGGTGCTTTGGTGCCGAAGAGAAAAAAGCCTATGAGCGCACTCACCAGTGGTGCGGTGCTTAAGATAAACACTGCACTGGCGACACTCGTGTTTTTAATGGCGAGAATAAAAAAAAGATTGCTCACTCCCATGAAAAGCGCACTTAGAAAAATAGGTCGAAAGCTTGTTTTGTAAAGAGCGATGAGCTTGCTTCGTAGTTGTATCCACAAAATAAGATGCGTTGAGGTAAACATAAAAAGCCCAAAGTAAAAGGTAACATTTTGTGCAGGAACAGAGGTGAGCTTGATGAGCAGCGACTCAAAGCTCATCAGCACCACACCGATAATGGTGAGTGCCAATGCTTTGGAGTAGCTCATGGAAGATGCTTTTGTTTGTACGCAATGTAGAATTTTTCAAGCTTTTCACGTGCCCATGGGGTTTTGCGAAAGAACTTGAGGCTAGAATTTAGGCTTGGTTTATCATGGAAACAATTTACATGTAAAGCGTTATCCAAACCTTCCCAACCATAATGCGCGTGTAATTCGGTAATCATTTTTTCTAACGTAATACCATGTAAAAGAGCGTGAGGCTTTGGTGCTTGCATGTTTAGTAACGCTCCAAAAACAGTCCATTGCACGTTTGCATGGTCGGCATGATTTCGATGGTATTGACATTCACGTGCTGTGGAAGCTGGGAGAGGGTGAAAATCGTGTTGGCGATATCTTCTTTATCCAATGCTTTGGTGCCTTTGTAAACTGCGGCAGCTTTTTCATTATCGCCTTTAAAGCGGACATTGGAAAATTCTGTTTCCGCAAATCCTGGCTCAATATTGGTGACACGGATGTTGGTTCCTTTGAGGTCGGTGCGAAGGTTGAGTGAAAATTGTCTCACAAAGGCTTTGGTTGCGCCATAAACATTTCCTCCCTCATACGGCCAGTTTCCCGCAATACTTCCAAGGTTGAAGATGTACCCACTTTTACGCTCCACCATGATAGGCAGTACCGCTTTTGTAACATATAAAAGCCCTTTGATATTCGTATCTATCATCGTCTCCCAATCATCCAAATCGGCTTCAGGTGCACGCCCAAGACCAAGAGCAAGTCCTGCATTATTGACTAAAATATCAATACTTCTATACGCAGGTGGCAAAGCATTGATAGCCTCAAAAACCGCTTTTTTATCGCTGACATCAAAGCATAGTGTGAGAATATCGCTTTTTGGAAAACGTGCTTTAAAGGCATCCAATCGCTCTTTTCTGCGTCCTGTGATGATAAGGGTATATCCCTCTTGTGCAAAACGCTCCGCTGTTGCTTCTCCAAAACCAGATGTTGCACCGGTGATTAAAACAATTTTTGACATCATCATCCTTTGTATTTTTATTTTTGACATTATACAACGTTTTAAAATGATACGTTTTGTAACGCTTTGAAAAAGAGTCAAAAAGAGGATAAAAACTAAATAATGCCTTAAAATAGGCAATTTTGATGAGTGTTTTTAGCTTTTCACACAAACTGTGTAAAAATTCATCACATTTATTTGCACAAAATTTGAAAAATTGTACTAAGATTTTCTTGTTGAAGAAAAAGTACTACTTTTAGTATTCCTT
>JAGOZL010000060.1:0-4088 GCA_018058685.1 Sulfurospirillum sp. | reverse complement strand
AGGAGTTTGTGTGGCAAAGCAAAAGTTTGGCAGAGAAGTCATCCAAAGTGTGATTGAAAAAAACCAAACCAAACGTCGTGAAATTGCACAACTGACGATTAAGATAGATGCTAAACTTGATGAGGCACTTGCAAAACTCTCCAACGCTCTTAATATTTCTAAAAACAGACTGATTGAAGATATCTTGATGGAAAGTGGTATTATCCAAGAAGTCGAGGAAAATTACGATGAATAGTACGTTTCCTTCTCAAGAACGTGTTCTTCAAGCTCTGCTTCAAGGTATTCAAAATGCTGAGAAAAATTTTCTTTTTTGGACTAATAACCGCCTATCGCTCTCCTCTGGCCCTCACAAAATCATCTCTATTCATGTAGCGCAAGAACTAAGCCTCATTGAAAATCCACCTGAAGTGTTTATTGATGCGACCGTAGCAGATATTTTGCGCTGCTCACTGCCTGATAGAAAAGCATTTAAATCGTATATGGAAAAAAATGCACTTTCTCAAGGAACATTTGGTATAACCTTAGATGAGCGTTTTACGCACCATAACAATAATGATTCTATCTCACGTGTTATCGTTTCGCTTCACAACGGTGTGCGCAATGTAAAACCTGAATACACGCATGAAATCGAGCGCTTGTGCAAAATGCTTCATCGCAAAAAGCGTGAGGATTCAACGCTTGATTATGGTGTGTTTGCTTTTTATGCAGACATTTCTGTGTTAGCACGTAAAAAACTAGAGAAACGCCTTGTAGAGTTAAAAGCAAGTTTTGATGCAGTGGTCGAGCATTTTCCCTCTTTGAATGCTCGTTTCATTGCAACACCGATTCACAATGTGCCTGATGTGGGTGAGTGGATGGCGGGATGTTATGTGATAGAACCTAAAAGCGAAAATTGAATCCAAATGTTTTTACATGTAAAAACATTGGGTTGAGTTTTCAAAATTTATAAGGAGAAAGAATGAAGATGTTTCCAAAATTTGCTGCTTCTCTAGCGGTATGTTCTGCCCTTGTTTCAGCCTCAGTGGCTGCTGATGTGATTAAGATTGGTGTTCAAGCGCCAATTACGGGTGAGTATGCGAATGAGGGTCAAAGTATCAACAACGGTGTAAAACTCATCGTGGATCAGTACAATGCCAAAGGTGGCGTTTTGGGTAAAAAAATCGAAGTTGTAACGTGTGATGACCAAGGTACAGCACAACAAGCAGCGATTTGTGCGAAAAAATTGGTCAATGAAGGTGTTAAAGCGGTTATTGGTTCTTACACGTCAGGAGCAACCGAAGCGGCGCAAACAACCTATTTTAGAGCAGGTGTGCTTCAAACCAGCGATGGAACGAGCGATTCACTCACCAAGCACAAATACTGGACATTTTTCAGAAACTCATTCCCCAATTCAGCAGAAGCTGATTTTATCGCTGAGTATTTTGTTGATGGTAAAAAATACAAAAAAATCGTTGTTCTCTCAGACTACTCAAGTTACTCAACGGACTTAGCTGCGGCTACGATGAATGCGCTCAAAGCTAAAAATGCCAATGTCATTTATGAAGGTAAAATCAAAGCAGGAACACAAAACTTTACCGCAACGCTCACAAAAATCAAGTCGATGGAACCGGATGTTATCTTCTTTGGCGGTTACTACACCGATGGAGGGCTCCTTCGTGCGCAACAAGAACAACTGGGTATCAAAGCTGATTTTGTTGGAGGTGACTCAAACGACAATCCAGACTTTATGAAACTCGCAGGCTCAAGTGCAAAAGGAGCTTATCTTATCAACGTTCCAACGCCTGATATTTTGCCATATGATATCGCAAAGCAATTTTTAGCTGATTATAAAGCAAAATTCAACATGATGCCATCATCTGTTTGGGCTTTGATGAACGTGGATGGACTAAGAGCCATTTTACATACGATGGAGCAACTCAAAACCGAAGATACGAAAGCGATTTCTGATGCGATGCATAAAATGAAAGATTTCCCAGGAATTACTGGTCCTGTAACTTTTAGAGAAGATGGTGAGAGAATCGGTGCGGGTTATATGACCTATGAAGTTCAAGCAGACAATAAATATAAAATTGTTTATCCAGTAAAATAACTATATCTTACCCCTTATTTCTCATAAAACGTGTTTTATGAAGCATAAGGAGGTGTCGGGGATTTTATCCCTGACCTTCAACTATGGGTTTTACTCATTGTTGAAGATTCGTTACGCAAAGCGTAACATTAGTTACATGTAAAAATAAATAGACCAGACGTGTTCGACGTTTGGTCTATTTCAGAAGGAATTTTTATGGATATTTTTATACAACAAATGGTCAATGGTTTGACCATCGGAAGTTTGTACGCACTCGTAGCACTTGGTTACACGATGGTGTATGGGGTGATGCGACTGATTAACTTTGCACACGGTGATTTGGTTGCGATGTCAGCTTTTGTGGGATTAACTGTGTACACGCAGATTTTTGGAGAAAACATTACATCACTTGTTGCGGTGATTACGGTGTTTGTCTTCACCGCAGCGATTGTGGCGATGGTTGGTGTTCTTCTTGAACGCCTAGCGTATAGGCCTTTACGAACGGCACCACGTTTAAGTGCGGTGGTTTCAGCTTTGGGAGCGGGTTTGGTCATTCAAAATGCCGTCATGCTTATCTGGGGACCCAATATGAAAATATTTCCTTCAAATATTTTCCCATCAACCCTTTGGTCGTTTGGTGGTGTGGTGATAACCTTTACACAAGTGATGATTTTAGGGCTTTCATCTGTTTTGATGGTAGGGCTTTATTTTTTTATCAACCGTACCAAAATAGGAACAGCCATTCGCGCCGTTGCGATTGACCAAGATGCGGCAAAACTCATGGGAATTAATGTCAATCGTATTATTATGGTGATTTTTATCATAGGCTCTGCTTTGGGTGCAGTTGCTGGATTGTTTATCGGTGTGTATTACCGAGGCATTACCTTTGATATGGGGTGGATGTACGGACTAAATGCCTTTGTCGCTGCTATTATGGGAGGTATCGGCAATATCCCTGGCGCGATGTTGGGTGGTTTGATGCTAGGTATGTTTAATGCCATGATTACAGGCTACATCTCAAGCCAATGGGCGGAGACATTTACCTTTGTACTTTTAATTGTCATTTTAGTCTTTAGACCAACAGGCATCCTTGGTGAAAAAGTAGCGGAGAAAGTATGATGAATAAAACAAGCATGATAGCCTTAGCGCTACTTTTGATTTCAGCGGTGTATCCTTTCTTTGTGGATTCGGCGTGGTTGGCAGTGGGTACGACTTTTCTAGTTTTTTCTGTGGTCGCTTTTTCGCAAGATATTATCTTAGGACGTGCGGGTGTGTTTCATATGGGACACGCGATGTTTTTTGGTTTGGGTGCGTATACAACTGCGATTTTGAATGTCCAATTTGGACTTCCCATTCTCGCAACGTGGGCACCAGCGGTTTTAGTGCCGATGTTTTTTGCTTTTGTGTTGGCAGGACCGATTATTCACCTACGAGGAGATTATCTTTTGGTGGCGACCATTGGGTTTAACATCATTTTTATTCAAGTGTTAGAAAACGATATCTTTGGGCTCACTGGAGGCCCTAATGGTATTTTTGGAATTGATGTGGTGCGAGTTTTAGGCATTGAGTTTGCTTCACAAACCTACATGTACTATATGGCATTTATCCTTTTGGGCATTACGCTTTTTATTATGAGAACTTTGGATAGAAGTAAATTTGGACGTGCGATGTTTTACATCAACAAAGATGAGATTGCTGCACAAAGTATGGGGATTAGTGTGCGTTATTACAAACTCTATGCCTTTATCATCGGGGCTGGTATTGCTGGAGCGGCTGGGAGTATGTTTAGTGTTCAATATTCCGCAGTCAGTCCTGAAGCGTTTAATGTCACGCAGTCCATTATGTTTTTTACCATTGTTTTAGTGGGTGGTTCAGCCTCACTCCCTGGTGTTTTAATTGGAACGTTTATCATGTTTGTCTTACCTGAGGTCTTTAGAGAGTTTGAAACAGCCCGTTATTTGGTCTTTGGACTTGCGATGATTTTAACGATGATTTTACGCCCTCGTGGCATTTGGCCTGT
>JAGOZL010000145.1 GCA_018058685.1 Sulfurospirillum sp. | reverse complement strand
GCTTCGGCACATTTTCCTTGTTTGTATAAACCCCATGCCAGTGAGTCTAAGTAGTAAGGAGAGTTTGGCTCAAGCTCAAGTGCGCGTTGAACAAGGCTAATACCTTTTGCCACATCAATATCGTGGTCTATCAGCAAATAACCATAATAGTTCAAATAGACCGAATCACGAAGCAAACTTGTCACCTCTTCAAACTTTTTGGAGATGGACTGAAGGGCTTCTGGGGTTAGTTTTGTTTTGTTGATTTCGTACTCATAAATCGCCATTTTCCCAAGATAATCAAGATTTTTACTCTCCTCATACATTCTTTGCGCTACAAGATACGCTTCTGAAAAGCGTTTGAGATTGGCATAGATTTGAAGCAATAAATCAGGATGTTGTCCCGTATTTTCTAAAAAAGCAATTGCTCCTTTGGTATCTTTGATGTAGAGCATTAAGTCTACAATTTTTTTAGCAATCTCTTCATTTTGACGCTCTTTATAGATTTTTTTATAGGTTGAAATCAAGCCATTGACATTGCGGTCTTTCCCATAAATATCAATGAGTTTAAAACAGACAACTTGTCCACATCCTTCGATATTAGCATAGGTTTCAAGGTACGAAAGAGCATCCCCTTTACGTCCTAAAAAGCGGTGTAAAAGCTCAACAATATTGATAAGTAAATCTTCAGATTGCTCTTGTTTATAGGCACTTTCGAAGTATTTTAACGCAACATCGTAGGCTTTCATCTGCAAATATAAATTGCCAGCGATACTTAAATGCTGTACGGTTTTATCTTCAGCAATGAGTTCTAAAATCTTTTTTTCGGCTTCTTCATAGCGCTTTTCTTTGACGTATTGACCCACAAGGAGACGGTGAAAATTGCGCTCTTCTGGATACTTTGCAAGACCTTCCATGATGAGAGGCATCGCATCTTTGTCGTTGAGCATAAAAGAAATACCAGCAACTTCAGAGAGATAGACTTTTTTTTGGCTTTGCTCATACAAGGTATGGTAAATCTTTTTAGCATTGACATAATCACCCTTTTGCTGATAATGCAAGGCTTGAAAAATGAGATTGTCCTCTTCTTCAAAGACTTTTTTAGTGGTTTGCGTGTAAACGACTTCTTTGGTGCTACACCCAACAAAAACAAATAATACGATTAAAAGCGAATAATACCGGGACATTCTGTCACTACCTCGTCAATGTTTTCTTTAAAATAATCCCAAAAGGGAAATGTACGACACTGAGATGGTCGCACAGCGTAGATACCACAGCGTTTGTGTTCTCTATCAAAAAAGACACAGCTAAAACCGTTTTTATAGGGCATCTCTTTAAGAGTGAAACGATAGCGAATTTTTAGTAAATACTCCTTAATAAATTCCTCTTCGCTCATCTTTAAATACTCTGCCATTGCTTTACGCTCTTCTTGACTTACCCAAATATACCCACTCTCTCCTGTACAGCAGTTTCCTTGACACGCTTCACACGCTTTTGCGTTAAATCCATAGGCAAAGCCCTCCTCACGAATTAACGCTGCCATGAGTAACTCTGTGTTTTTGAGTTCTCAAAAATCGCTTGCACATAAGGCGTAAAGCTTTGACCTTCCATCACAAAAAGTGGAGGATGTACTTTTGTGAGCGTTTTTGAGTTTTTACGTGCACGTATCATCACTAAAGAGGCTTCATTGCCCTCTTTGGTATGGACAAAACGTATATCTTCTACTTTAAGTCCCTCATGGTGTAAACAAACCATTAGGGTGTCGATTTGCTTGGCGTCATAGCAAAAGATAAAATAGCCTTTGTTAGAGAGTGATTTTGTCACTTTTTTAGCAAAAGCATCAAAAGGCAAGTGTGAGCTATGACGGCTTACATTGAGATGTTCATCTTCGCTTTGCACAACGCCTGAGTGGTAAAAAGGTGGATTTGAGACGATAAAATCAAACTTTTTATCAAACATGCTTTTCAAAAAATCATTACAAGTAATTTCTTCTAGCGCTATCTGATTTTCCAAGGCATTGGTTTTTGCGATTTCACAATTTTGCGCTTGGATATCTAAAAGACTTACATGTAAAGAGGGAAAATCGCGTTTAAGTAACAATCCTAAAATTCCACAGCCACAGCCCACATCAAGCAAAGTTCCTTTTGGTGCAAAGCTGCAGATAAAATCATACAGCAATAATGTATCGCTGTTGTAGCGGTAACCTACCTCTTTTTGAAACAGTTTCATCTATTGGTAAACCTTGATGAGGAAGCCTCGTGCTTTATCTTGCTCGACATTGGAAAGCGCGTAGCTGATTTTTGCACCTTCTCCTACATAACTTTCAACTAACTCACCACCCGCTTTGGCTCTGGCTTTTCCAAGCCCGATGTTAGCAAGTCCTGTGATTCTATCGATTTCACTGTCTTCTACACCCACTTTTTTGCTTTTAATCAATTTGAGTGATGCAAAACCTCCATTATCGACGATGGGTGCTACTTCGTAAAAATAAGAGCTGTCATATTTGGCTAAAAAGGCTTGAACATTGTTTTTACATGTAGCGCTGATGGCATTGACACCGGTTCCCATATCCGTACACGAGATGCTATCAATGAGCTCAAGTTTTTTGCCCTTAGGAGCGGGAGCTTTAGCAACTACAGGAGCTGCTTTTGGCGTAGCGGTTTCTAAAAGCTTGATTTTTTCAGTGAGTGTTTTGATGGTTTGTTCACTGGAAAGTAGTTTTTTCTCTAAACTCTCTTTACCTTGAGCAAGAGTGGCATCTTTAGCTTTAAGCGCATTTTGAGCCTCTTTGAGTTGGTCTAAGTACTCTAATTCTTTACGTTTTTGTTCTTCTTTAAGGGCTATGACTTTTGCTTCTTCGCTTAAACGATTTTTTTCCATCAATGCAAGCTTGTCTTTAAGCTCCAAGATTTGTTTGTTTGTACTTTTTGTTGCATTTTCATCAGCACTTTTCATTTTTACATGTAACGATTTGAGTGCTTCTTCTTTTCTAACAACTTCATCACGAGAAGCAAGTAAATCAACCTCTTTATTTTTAATCTCTTTTTCTAAAGCGCTTATTTTAAGGCTCTCTTCACGTTTAGCAGCTGCAAGGGCTATGTCTTTGGCTCTCATCTG
>JAGOZL010000144.1 GCA_018058685.1 Sulfurospirillum sp. | reverse complement strand
GAGGGAGCGGGCGGTTGTTGCTTGGCGGGTTCTTGTGCATTTAAGTGTGTTAACACAAGCAAACAAGAAAGGGAAGCAATCAGTGTACGGGAAAAAGGTGACATGGTCTATTCCTTAAAATAATGAATAATAAATGGGCAGATTTTAGCATAGGGAGTATTAATCAACTGTAAATGATACTTTTAATAAAATTTAATCTATAATAAATTTCATAGATACTTGGCAAAAGGAACATAAAATGGATATCTCTGGTATGGATATTGTATCTGTTGATGATAATAAAAACAATTTATTGATTATTGAAGCGTATGCACAGATATTGGGAGCACATGTCAAAAGTTTTACACTTCCCCAAGAAGCACTAGAGTATTTGCAAACACACTCTTGCGATATGCTCATAACAGATTATATGATGCCTGAAATTAATGGCATTGAATTAGTGAAGTCCTTTCGAGAAAAGGACAAACAAACACCCATAGTGATGGTGACAGCGGTAGGCGATAATATTGCTTTACACATGGAAGCACTCGAAGCGGGCGTCACAGATTTTCTTTCAAAACCAATTCATACAGCGATGTTTAAAGCTAGATTAACGAATCTTTTGCAGTTAAAAAAAGCACAAAAAATTCTTGAAAGCCGTGCCTTGCTCTTAGAAGAAGAGGTGAAAAAAGCAACAACGTCCTTAATTTCAAGAGAACATGAAACGCTTCAGGTTTTAGGCAAAACGGCAGAGTATAAAGATCCTGAAACGGGTGCTCATGTCGCGCGCGTTGGGCACTATTCTAAAATGATTGCTAAAGAGTTAGGTCAAAATGAAAAGTTTCAAGAGATTATTTTTTACGCTTCTCCTTTTCATGACATTGGGAAAGTAGGGATTCCTGATGCCATTTTGCTCAAAGAAGGAAAGTTGAGTGATGACGAATTTACGTTGATGAAAGAGCATACCATGATAGGATATGAGATTTTAAAATTCTCTAAAAGTGAATACCTCAAAGCAGGGGCGGTTATTGCCTTTAGTCATCATGAAAAATTTAATGGCAAAGGTTATCCCAATGGTTTGCATGGAAATGTGATACCTTTAATGGGGCGTATTGTGGCTGTTGCAGATGTGTTTGATGCCTTAACATCTATGCGCCCGTATAAACAGCCGTGGTCATTGGAAAGAGCGTTTGAATTTTTAGAGCAAGAAAAAGGTGAACATTTTGACCCTGATATCGTTGCGTGTTTTTTAAAAAATAAAGAAGCGGTGATGGCAATACATCAACAATTCCAAGGAGACGAATAATGCAATGGTTGGTAACATTGAGTGTAAGTATGATGATATTTTTGAGTGGGTGTGGTGAAAAAAAAGAGGACAAAGTAGCTATGTCACAAAAACCTGAATTGCTTTTTTATGTAGGCATTACGATGGTAAAGCCTATGACAGAATTAGCACAACGTTTTGAAATCAAAGAGGGTGTCAAAATAAAAATATTGCAAGGTGGATCGGAAGATTTGTATCAGAGTGCTAAAAACTCAAAAGAGGGGGATTTGTACATGCCAGGATCTCTTTCGTATCGGACGAAATATTTGCATGAGGGCATTATGCGTCACGAGGCAGTTTTCGTAGGGTATAACAGAGCTGCTTTGATGGTGAAAAAAGGAAACCCAAAAGGCATAGAGGCTGATTTAAAAGCTTTGCTTGATGAGAGAGTGAAAACGGTTTTATGCAATCCAGAAAGTGGAAGCATTGGGAGTGAAACAAAAAAAATTTTAAATAACGCAGGTATCTACACGGAGGCTATGGCGCGTGCGGTTTACCTTACGACCGATTCTCGTAATTTGATTAAGGCGATCAAAGATGGGGATGCTGATTTGATTTTAAATTGGAGAGCAACTGCTTTTTGGGAAGGAAATAAAGAGTCTGTCGATGTTTTAGAACTTCCTGAATCCATAGCGCCTAAAAGTGTTTTAGTGCTTAATCTATTGACAAGTTCAAAGTATCCTGAAAAGGTCAAATCATTTATGGCGTTTGCACGCTCAGATGAGGGGCGTAAAGTTTTTCATCACTATGGCTTTTTAAATGACGCAGAACTAAACACTTTTGAAACACTTACTTTTTAAGGATTTGCATGGTACATAGGCATTATATTGTCAATCTTGCTATTTTGATAGGTGTTTTTGTTCTTGGCTACTTCTCTTTAATGGGGATTCATCTTTTTTTTGAAACAATCAAAGAAAAATTTGATAAAGCCATCCATAATGAGCAAGCGCGTTACCGTATAGGAGAGCGTATTATTGCACATATTGGATCGGTGGAGTCTCATTATTATAAAATGGCAACCTTAGGCGCACAAACAGGGATTGAACGTATTCGCAAAGATATTTTTAATGAAACGCAAGCCATTCGCCAGCTTTTAGATATCTTAGAACATGGTGGAACCGTGGACATGGAAGTGGGGTTAAATCTTCCTGACATTGAAGTGACCAAAGAGGTTATAACGTATGTACGACCTCCAGATAAGCGTTCTAGCATAGAATTTATAGACCTTTCTCCTAAATTAGCCTCTTTAGAGGCCAAAATTGATGAATTAGCCCATTTTGTCATCAAAAGAGAATCTCAAGACAATGCCGAACAAACGGAGCAAGAAATTGTCATTTTTCTTAAACAACTTCCGACACATTTTATACGCATGAAAGAAAATGCAGCACGACTTTTATATGAGAGTCGTCAGGAGATGTTACATGTAAAGCATCAAAGCGAAATGGAAAAAGCATTTTATGAAAAAGTACAATACGCCGTTGCTTCTTCTGTTATCTTGTTGATTATTATTTTAGGTACATTGCTGGCCAGAGGTATTTTAAAAACCAATCGAGAACTTCTTAAAAGCAATAAAAATGCAAAAGCGCTTGCCTTTAAAGCACAGATGGCGGATCGTGCAAAGTCACAATTTTTAGCCAATATGAGCCATGAAATCAGAACGCCTTTAAATGGTATCATTGGGTTTGCAAATATTTTGATGCAAAGTGCTTTAACGGTTCAAAACAGGGAGTATGCACGCATTATTTATGAAAATTCTCATGCTCTTTTAGATATTATCAATGACATTTTAGATCTTTCAAAAGTGGAACAAGGGAGTGTTGAAATTCTTCAAGAACCTTTTGCCACAGAGT
>JAGOZL010000143.1 GCA_018058685.1 Sulfurospirillum sp. | reverse complement strand
ATCGGAGTGTTTGTAGGAATACTGGTGCTTTATTTCTAAGACAAAACCCTATCAATGAAACAATGGCATCTTCTGTTTTTCAAAGAATGCTTCATTTGAGGTCGCATTTTGCGACCTCAAAATCTCTTCACACACAAATCGGATAAAAGATCGTATGCATCCTTCACAAAAGTTCTTTCATCATTACTATGTCAAGCGCAATCTCTTTTAATGCGTTTCGTGGATAGATAACACCATTGATTGTATAAGGGGTATTGTTGAGGCGTGAAGAGAGGCGCACATCATCACTCTCACCATACGTTCTGTGAATTTCTAGGGTTTTTGCCATATCGCTCATGACCCCTAGCACCCTTCGATTAGAGCTTTTAAAATAGGAAAATGCTTCTGAGAACAATAGAAGTGTTTCAATCTCTTTTGGGGTAAAGTTGTCTCTTAGAAGTTGTTCCTTTAACCGCGCGTAGATGCGTTTTGTTAAGGAGGGGAGCTCTTTTTTCGTAACACCTTGAATCAACACCGAATAATAACTCTCATTATGCGTCAGCAACAGTGCTTTATGCCGACCCAGTTGGAGGATATTGCCATGCCAACACGCACGCGGTTCTGCAAACGAAGGAAGCGGTATCCCATGGGTTCCTAAAAAACATTCAAGTTTTTTTGTGGTTTGAATGATCATATCCTACCTTATTGTTTCAGACCCTATCTATTGCTCACACAGTATTTAGCATCCGAATGCCAACCGCTGGGGCAACTGCTACCAAGTTTTGGATGATGAGATCTAGTTTTGCACGCTTTAAATGGTCGGTGATTCTCATTTAGTACTTTTTAGTCGTTAATATATACTTTTTTAAGTGTTGCTACCATCTCCACTTTGTCAATTATTAATGGGTCTGTGATAGATTTAAAAGCCTTGGCATCGAGTTGTGTTTCTACATGTTCGATAAAGGCATCAAAATCTTCTTTCATCCTTCCAAGAAGTGAAATTTTTTCTTCCCCTGTTATCAAAAAAGAGAGTTTGAATATATCTCGGCGATGTTTTTTATACTTATCGTCATTTCTTTCTTTTAAATCTCTAAATGCGGACATCTTGAGCATAATCGTTGCTTGGGTATTGGTACATGGGGCGATTGTACTTTTCTCAACATTTTGTTTAATCATCTCAAAATATTCAGGATCTAGCATGATCGCGGAAAGCGAATAGAGTCCTTCCTCGTCATCAATAGGGATAATTCTTTGTTCGCTATCCAATTCTAAATCATTTTCATTAGAGGCAAAAAGCTCTATCTCTTTCGCAAACCCCTCAATGTGTGGCTTAATAAAACGATAATAGATATACTGATCGCGTGAACCTTTTTGAATTTCGTATTGACCTTCTTTGACATATGCTTTGATTTTTTGAGTCATATAAATATTATTGGAAGTTAAGAGCACCAAATCAATGTCATATGTTGCTTTTCCATGCCCTTCTAGTTCACTGTCTAAAAGCATTAAAGTAGCAAACCCTCCAATGACAACATACTCATCTTCAAAATCTCGGAGATAATCTCTCAAATGATGTAAGCCTGCATAATCGGTTTGTTTCATCATAGCCCTTTATATCTAGCTTCGATAGTTTTGAGTGCTTCTTGGGTTCGTTCATCTTCTGTGTGTTTAAAATATCTCAGTAAATAGAGAGGATGCACGGTTTGTTCTTTCGAAAAAATTGCTGGATTTCGATCCCAAACTTCTATAGCGTAGATAGCATCTTCTTTATCACACACTATTTCTTCCAATAGTTTGGGCAGTTTTGAAGAAAAAGCAATAGCTAGGGTTTTCATAGATCCATCCATAAGGGATGAATAGTGTGCTAATGCAGAATAACCGCTAAAGAAAGTTTTTAAAGATGGTAATGTTTTGGTATATGACAAATATTTTAATGGAGAAAGTGCTTCTTTTGCAAGTTTTTCATACACATCGTTACGCGAAATAAAATAAACTTTTTTACTCACACCCTCTTTTTCAATATGAAGATAGTTCAGTGACTCTAAAACATCTAATGCAATAGAGGTGGCTCTAAGTTCTGTTTGAATCAAACGAGCAACCTCTTTGATCATCATGCCATCTTGAATCTGCTCATCTAAATAGCCAATCAAAATAAGGTCTGCATTGGGGGATAGTTTTTGATACTGCTTTGCAGGTAAAATAGAAGGTGTTTGAACTTGGGTAAACGCAAATGGCATAAAAATTTGGCTATCTACAACAACAAAAGGTACTTGTTTTGACATGAGGCTTTTTTGTACCGTTGGTTTAAGTTTTTCAAATACCAAAACTACACGGCATGAAAACAATGCTTCTAGTTTTTTTGCCGCATTATAATGCATTCGTACATCAAAACTACTCTCTTTAACTTTTGCAAAGAGTACACCAAAACCATCAACGCTCGTATTGTAAAGTTCATAGGCTGATTTGATATAAAGTGGCATTGCAATATTTAATTCTTTGTCTTGAATGCACCATTGTGTATGGGTCTTAATATAATTGAATAATTGTTCTTTTGTTTTCATAGTCTTATATTAACATAAAAAATATTTAATTTACAATAAATGTAAATAATATTCATTTAATGTATATATAAGACTAATTCACTGTAATTTGAGAGAATTCTAATGCTTTAGCTTTAAATGATATAAAGCTGGGTCTTATTGTTTGCATCATCTATTCTCTCATATGGAAGATGACTGCATTCAAGAATATGTGGCAAAACCAACAACTTTCTAAACAGTGTTTAATCACCCAAATCATTTTTTGGGTTTTCTAACGATTGCTTCATTTTCTCTTGGAATTCCCATCTCATATCTTCTGAGCATATGCCATTGATATAGCCAATCGTTTTATGTTTAGAATTGTCGATACCAAAAATTTCTTGTAGATGAAACACCAAATCTCTAAAACATTCAAACTCTTCTTTCGTGGAATCATGTAAATTGTATTCCTTTTCTTGAACGACAATTTTTTGTTCAATATGCTCTTCATTTTCTGCAGGCAGTGTTATAATATACCCATTACTCGCTTTTTCTATCTCTAGTTTCATACATCCTCCAACTTAGAATTCCAATACTTCACAAAACACGCATAGCCTTTTTGATCGTAAAAATAGGGGACCAGCTCTTCACCGTAAATTTTATACGAATTGATTGT
>JAGOZL010000142.1 GCA_018058685.1 Sulfurospirillum sp. | reverse complement strand
AAATCTTTGCCCCTGTGGCTCTCAAAAACCCTATGAAAACTGTTGCGAACCCTATCATAAAAATCATAATGCCCCAACGTGTGAAGCTCTGATGCGTTCACGCTATAGCGCATTTGTCTTTGGTTTAGTCGATTATCTCTTTGAAACCACGCATCCAAGTCATCGCTCCAAAACTCTCAAAGAAGAAATTGCTTTTACATGTAAAGCTTTGGCATGGACAAACCTTGAGGTCTTAAGCATGTGGCAAGGAGGTTTGAGCGATAAAGTGGGTAAAGTCTCTTTTCGTGCCTCTTATGTACAAGAAGGTAAAGAGGGTGTGCATACGGAGCATTCACGGTTTAAGCGCTTTGGCAAGGCGTGGATGTATGTGGATGGTGAGGTAGAGTAGATGTACGCACTTGAAGTGATTGAGCAAGAACTGCATGAAGATATCAACCGTTTTGGACGTGTGAGCCATGTGAAAAAAGGCGATACCTTGATGCGACCCGAGGAGTGTTTGGAGCATTTTTTTGTTCTTTTAGAAGGGCGTGTCAAAGTCTCTCAAATCAACTTTGAAACAGGCAAAGAGCAGATTTTGTATCTTCTTTCAAAAGGTGATATGTACGATGTGGTGAGCCTTTTAGATGGCAAAGAGCATGAAAATGTGGCGATGGCACTGGATGATGTGAAATTGTTAGTTTTTCCCATCGAGCTGTTTCGTGAGTGGGTCGCCACAAAACCTTCTTTTAACAAGCTCTTTTTACCCTATGTGGGTAAGCAACTGCGCAGTATGGAAAACTTAGCCAGCGATTTATCACTTTACGATACCACGACACGTTTGGTCAAACTCATCGCTCGCAATATTGAACAAGAAGATGGCAAACAAACATTAAAACTTATCAACAACCTCTCGCATGAAGAACTTGCAAACCTTATAGGTACGGTGCGAAAAGTCCTCAACCGTAATCTTCAAGCCCTTAAAAAAGAGGGGCTTATCGACATTAAGCGCAAAGAAATTTATATCAAAGACTCCCAAAATCTTCTTGAACATCTGCCAAATGAGTAATTTTTTGTACAAGTGCCACTTAAGTGGCAGACAGAAATGTTTACATGTACTAAACTTCCGTCATAAAAATAAAAAAGACAAAGGAGTTTACCATGTTAGTCACACGTTTTAATCCGTTCAAAGAGATGAGAGATTTGGAGCAAAAGCTCTTTCGCTATTACCCAACCGTGGAGGCTGAGGAGAATGGTATCTCTGCGTTTAAACCAACTGTGAGTACGCGTGAAGGTGAATTTGCGTACCATGTGGAGGTTGATGTACCAGGGGTAAAAAAAGAAGATATCAGCATCGATATCAAAGAGAACAACCTTGTCATTTCAGGGGAGCGAAGCTTTAAAGAAGAGCGCCAAGAAAAAGACTACTACAAAGTCGAAAGCAGTTATGGAAAGTTCCAACGAAGTTTTGCACTGCCTGAAAATGTAGATGTTGAAAATATCGAAGCGTCATGTGCCGATGGTGTGTTAGAAGTGGTTTTACCAAAACTTAAAATTGAGACCAATGAAGCTCGTAAAATAACAATTAAGTGACATTTTGGGGGAGTTCTTCCCCCCCCCTTTTTTTTTGTGCTACAATTATCCAATTTTTGCATTTGAAGGATTTTATGTGAATTTGGTTAAACGTGTAGCTGTTTCTTCATTTCTTCCTTGGATTATCGCTTTTGGAGGTATTCTTTTAGCAACTGTTTTAGCGTTGAAGAGTATTATGTGGATTGATACCTATGAAAAAGAGCGTTTTAAAACAGCGACCAAACAAATCACAAACCTTGTTCAAAAACGTTTAGAAAGCAATGTCCAGCTATTGTGCTCAGCCGCTGCTTTTATGCGTTCATCAAATGACGTTTCACAGCAAGATTGGCGAGAGTTTACACTTTCCCAAGGGTTACTTGAGCACTTTGAAGGCATTCAAGGTATAGGGTATGCTCCTTGGGTTGATCCACACAATGTAGCTGACTTTCTAGCTCAAAAACAAAGAGAAGGGTTTGACTCCCTACGCATTTTTCCTCCAAGCCTCTTAAACGAGGGATATGTCATCTCATATATTGAACCTTTTAGTGAGCAAAATAAAAAAGCTGTTGGATTTAATATGTCAACAGAACCTGTTCGTACGCAAGCGATACTGGAGGCATTTAAACGCAAAAAGCCAACATTCTCTGCTAAAATTGAATTAATCCAAGGAGATACGCCAGAGGAAAAAGCGGATTTTGTGGTCTATATTCCTTTATTTGATCAAGAAAAATGGCTCAGAGGTGTTGTTTTTGCAGGGATGAAAGTAAAAACGCTGTTTGAAGGTGTTTTGGGTGCGCGCTATCTTAAAGCTGATTTTGAGCTGTATGATGGAGAACGCGTTCATCCTTCACGAAAACTTTATGATTCTAATCCTGCTTTGGACAATATTCGACTTCATTATCAAGAGACCATTGATGTGTATGGGAGACAGTGGACGTTTCATTTTAAAAGCAGTGAAGCAGTTGAGATGGGTGAATGGAATCGATTTTTACCATGGATAGGGCTTTTTTTGGGCTCTTTGTTGGCTATTTTACTTGCCCTTTGGGTAAATTCTTTGCAAAAAACACGCCAAGACGCATATCGTATTGTTGAGAAAATGACGAAACAGCTTGCGCAATCTGAAGCAGAATTGCGCTCCGTGTTTCAAGCGATACAAGAGGGCATTTTAGTGGTCAATAAAGAAGGCGAAGTCACCCAGTGCAATCTTGCTGCCCAAGAAATTTGGGGAGCAACCGCAGAGGAAATTGTAGGAAGTAAAAATACACATCCAAAATGGGCGGCTATCTATGAAGATGGTAGCGTCTTTAAAAACGAGGAATGCCCTGCAAGCAAAGCGTTAAAAACAGGAGAGACGCAAAAAAATATTTTGATGGGCATACGCCATCAAGATGGCTCATTGGTCTGGGTTATGACCAATGCACAGCCTATCTTAAGTAACGATTTTGAAAGTGTCGGTGCTGTGGTGGTAACGTTTAATGATGTTACGGCTTTTCGTAATTCCAAACTAGAGTTGGAGCGTTATAAAAAGTTAGTCGATGCCAATGTCATTATTTCGACGACCAATTTGGACGGGGATATTACACAAGTGAGTGAAGCATTTTGTAACATCTCTGGCTATACGAAACAAGAGCTT
>JAGOZL010000059.1 GCA_018058685.1 Sulfurospirillum sp. | reverse complement strand
TTAAAGTCCTTTGTTATATTTATATGTACAGATTACGGCAGACTTAATATTGATAATAATTGCGCTCTTTCCATATTACCAACAAGAACAAAAAGATATCAATAATATATTTTTCCCTAGAATGCACGACTTTCTTGCCTAAAACATATAGTTTTTCCTAGTCGAACCTAGTAGGTTTATTTCAACTTTTTTCTTTAACTAGACTAATCTTCCTAAGATACTCTAAATCAACCTCAATAAACCTGGCTAACAAATTTGTTAAACCTATATAGAAGGCAGCTATGTCGCGCTCGCGCACCTCATTTTGTAGATGCGGCATCCAAGGTGCTAGATGGCGTTCTAGAAAATCACGTTGCGCCATAATGTACGGGGTTTTATCGATTCCATCCTGGGATTGCTTCAATGCTAGGAATTGCATAAATTCCAGTTCGGCTGTAATCTGGTCTTCTAACTCATGAATCTCTTTTTTGACCTCCAAACCAAAATTTCCATAGAAATCCTTGAGTTCTAACAACAAGTCTGATTTACCACCTTGTTTCACATAACTCCCCTCATAAAGTGAGACACTACGCTTCGGAAGATCGGTTTCAAATGCAGTCAGATAAAGTGCTTCAAATTCCTCGTAATTCACCGTCATCTTGAGTTCTGGGGCAAGCGTCATCTCAAAGGCCTCCATAATCTCAGGCGCTGCCTTGTCTATTGCCACCCCAAGCTCCCTGACAAAACTCCCATCATTCCAGAATTCATACAATGTCGTATCTGGATATGTAAATCCAAGCGCCAACATTCCATACAAACTTGCGCGCCCTTCTTGTTGTTCTCTAAATGAATCGTTCATCGTTCTTTCTCCTAATTCTTTGCTTCTGCGTATTGATGCTGTGGAAATTAAGGTGGTGGTGGTGGGGGTCAACAACGGCCCCCACCACCTTATAATCACCCACTAGGTCATTGGAGAAATCATCATTGAATTACTGAACTCACCAATCATGATGTCCATAAGCTCTGATTTTTTGCCAGCAATCTTCTTTGCACGCTCAGCTTTCAACACTGAAAGCACGTCACCGACTTTAGACCCAAATAAACCTTGCAGTAAATCTAATGGCATTTTCTGCGTCATTATCATATTGCCTTTTTCATCTTGCATAGCCGGTCCTACAAATGGTGGAATGTAGAGCACATTAGGCTCAGTTCCAAATTCTGGGTGCAGTGGCATAGCCACTTTCCAAAGCTTGGAAAGCTTATATACGGAACTATTGACATCATCAATGAAGCCAACATGCATTGCACGACCTACGCACTGCGCAACACAAGCTGTAGCGACCCCTTTTTCGATTCTAGGGTAGCAACCGATGCATTTATTTGACTTTTTGTCAGTTTCATTAAAGTAAATCTTGCCGTACGGACAGGCTTTGATGCATTCTTGCACACCCGCACATGTTTCTAGATTGACAATCTTCAACCCATCCTCGGCACGCACATAAATAGAGTCAGTTGGACAGGCTTCCACGCACGCTGGATTCGTGCAGTGATTACACATGCGTGGCAAAAATGCGAATATATTGTTTGGGTATTCACCGATACCTTGCTCCTCATCCCAGTTTGGCGACCAGCGTGGCTCAGGGCTTGGTACTACACCACCTTTTTTGCCTTCAAACAAGCGAGCTGCAAAGTCGTATTTAAACGGAACGCCATACTCATCCAAGGTTGGACGATGACCGTTGTCTTGAAGCATGCCGTTTTTGTATCCACCACCCTTACTCTGCCAGTTTTTTGGATAGCCCAAGCCTGGGGTGGTTTCTACATTACGCCAGTACATGAACTCCTGACCTGGAGCCGTGGACCACAATTTCTTACAAGCCACAGTACATGTCTGACAGCCGATACATTTGTTGAGATCAACAATGAAAGTTAACTGACGTTTTGGGGTTGTTATCATCTTCTTAGACATGACTTATATCCTCCTCATGTGGGGTAGCTGCTGCTGATAACCCAGCGGTTACAGAACCCTTATAGCGACGCATCTCGACGCGCGTATCGCGCTGAACACCACCTGGTCCGTAGTAGTTAGCCTTAAACGTAAGGTGTGCGTAGTTGCCAACTAGGGATGTAGGGTTTATTCGTATGGGCGTTGGGGTTTGTGAATTTTCCTCACCTCCAAATCTACTCATGTAGAGTTCAGGTTCGTGATGCATACTTACCATACCTGCTTTCATCCCATTGCGGATCTTACACCGCACTATTGTCTTGCCATGATCGTTAAAGAACTCTACCCAATCATTGTCCTTGATTCCTCGAGCCTTGGCATCCGCTGGCGAAATCTCAACCATAGGACCTCCTCGCTGCAGACGCAACATCAAAACATTGTCTTTCCAATTCGATTGAACACTGTATCGATTGTGTGGTGTGCTGAAGCGTAAAGGATACTTATCCGCATCAACAGGAGCCTTATATACAGGAAACTCAACACCCAAATCAAAAAATGTCGGGTGGTCTATGTAGAACTGTTCACGCCCAGTCAATGTTGGCCACGGCTTCTTCTTCAGAATGAAGTGTTGAAGCGGCGTATATGGAACACCCTCTTTCATAGGTGAAGTCCAGTTGCTCTTGAAGCGCTGTGGTCCTTCCTTACGAATCATCTCCAAGGTTATACCCTGTGTCTGAGGTGCATTGTCCAAAATAAACTGACAAGCCTGTTCATCGGTCGCAAGCTTTCCACCGTCAATCTGTAGATCATAGAGCTTAGTTAGGTCTCGCGCTATATTGAACTTCTCATCAAAATACTTTGTATATCCTTTTTTCTTGGCAACTTCACCCACTTTTTTGGATAGCAGAGCAAAAATCTCCCAGTCTGTTTTTGATTCCCACATAGGAGCTATAGCTGGCTCGGTCATATGTATGAAGCTGTGCTCTTCATTCATACTGAGGTCGGTCTTTTCATACCAATGCGCACTTGGCAATACCACATCCGAATAAAGTGCTGTAGTGTCCATGCGGATATTCATATTTACCGTCAAATTCAATTTTGGCCACAAATTTTTTAGTACATAATTAAGACCCTTTGCATTATTTAGCCAATTGCTTCGATAACAGATAAAGACCTTTGGGTCACGCCCATTCTGCGGGTATAGCGGCATCTGTCCGCTTTTTAATGATTCACGGAGATATTTTGCAGTATCAATGTTTTCATTTTCCATCGCATCATAGACATTGCCATGATAGTATGTCCAGATAGTGGTTTGACAGAAGCGATGCTTTGCAGGACTATAAGGGAACGCGAGCTTAACAATTCCTATCAAAGGAACAGGCTTCCACTGACCTACATAGTGATTAACACCCGTTCCGTTGTGACCTTCATTGCCAGTCACCGCACACAACAATAGGAATGAACGCATAACGGTATCACTCCAATACCAGTGGTTTGTACCAGCGCCCATAATGATCATTGATGGCTTATTCATGGCAAAATCACGCGCCATTTGTATGATAACACTAGGTGCTACACCTGTGATTTTCGAAACTTTTTCTGGCGTGTACTCATTTAGCTTGGGCTTGTAAGCCTCAAATACTGGCTGAACTTTTACCATCCCACCGTTTACAAGCTTAACATTGAATGTACCTTCAAGGGCAGGATCTAAATCACCTAAGTCAATATAGCCGTCTGGAAAAGTAAGCGTATTTCGACCCATGAAACCTGGTTGGATATTGGCTTTCGTCTCTGGCTCTTCGCCCCAGCTACCTTTCATTAATACCGGCTTCTTAGTCTTGGTGTCCCAAGTATAGAATTTCTGCTTTGAGCCACCTTTCACCATATCGGCCTCACGTAGATACATCTTGGTGTCAGTGCGAATCAGAAACGGCAAATCTGTCTGTTCTTTGAGGTTATGCTCATCGTAGAGTTTTTCCTTAACAATTACATTTACCATACCCAAGGCCAAGGCAGCATCAGTTCCTGGATTTATTGGAACAAAAACGTCTGCCTTGGTGGCGGTGGCATTGAAATCGGGGGAGATGACATACATCTTACTACCGTTCAATACTGCTTCTTGAAGGAAATGTGCATCGGGAATACGGGTCTGAGCAGCGTTAGCGCCCCACATTAGGATTGTTCGACCGTTATACCAATCAGCGGTTTCACATGTATCACCCTGTAAACCCTGAGTCTGTGTTTGACCGGTAGGATGGTCGGCGTACCAGTCAAAAAAGGTGTGCGTATGGCCCCCGATAAATGAGGCAAAGCGATGCCCAGCTGAAAAAGAGGCCGGCGCAACTGCCGGCACTGGAGTGTATACGCTGATGCAGTCAGAAGCGTCATTTTTAAGTGTATCGACAATACCATTTGCAGCATACTCAAGCGCTTCATCCCAAGAAACACGACGCCACTTGCCTTCGCCCCGCTCCCCTACACGGATTAGCGGATACTTGATGCGGTGAGGGCTATAAATATAGTCAGAAGCACACTCACCCTTATTGCAACCACGTGGATTATATTCGGGGATTCCGTTTAGCTTTGGAGTATCCTTGGATTGCTCTTCACGCATCACCACACCATTTTTGGTGTAGACAAAATGTGGGCAAGAACCTGTACAATTAACCAAATGTGTTCCGCGGGTTTTTTTGTCCCAAGTCCACTGCTCACGATGGAAATTCTCCCACCCCGTATAATTATGCTGAATCATTGGATCCTCAGTTTGCGCCAGCGTGCTTGTCACTATGGATCCATTTGCAAGCATCACAAGGGATACTTGCCCCATAGTTTTCAAAAAATCGCGACGTGTTGAACTAAATTTGTTCATAGTGAACTCCTTAATTTAGAATAATAACAATTGAATTTATCTTCTTTAATCATAATACTTTCCCATCTGCAAGACTAATTCTAAATTTCTTTGTATTTAAGCCATATATTACTTTTAGTAGCAACTATTCTACAGATAAAACAAAAAATTATCCTCTTTTAGGCTCTAAAGCAATTACAGTAAAATGACCATGAACACATCAAATTAATCAGTGATTATTAATCCCTCAGCATTCTGAAAAGAAACTATATTTATTTTTAATTTTAAAAAAAGTAGCCGCCCCATAAAGTTAGGATTTGATCCTGCGGAGCGACTAATTTACTTTGAACTCGCTATTTGGAAAGAGCTTTAAAGACATCAGCAACAGGCATAATTGATCCCATTATGGTAGGTTTACCATAACGAACGTTGTCGAGATTCTCTGATACGGAAAACAACTTGATGTTGAGATCATTAAAAGCTTTCAAATCATTGGTTTCGAAGTAAGTTACCCAGTCAGTGTCATCAATTCCTGTAGAATGGTAAAGCTTACGGTTGACATTAACCAAAAACGGTAATGTTGGGATTGTGTGATCTTTCATTAACGCTAGTTTTTCATTTTCGGTCTTATTCCACCATACAGCGTTCTTTGTGATAGGAATCACAAATGCATATCTAGGCGGTTTTTCCGAGTATTTTGTGGCTTTCAGTGCATCTAAAAGTTCTGGTGCCTTTTGCTGGGTTGTATGATTAAGACCTTTAGTGATGCCATTGATGGCAAAGGTTATATTTGAGTATCGACCTATACTCGTAGCTTTGAAAGCAGTTAGAAATTCTTGCACAGCAGATGGATCATAACCATTTATCCGAAAAAGAAAGTCCGATTCACTCTCAAAACCCCGCGTGAGGTATGCATCAACACGGATAGAGTCGCTGTGCTTCTTGACTAAAGCTTCTACTTCATTAACTGCCTTGTCACGCTCAGCCATGGTCATCTTATAATAGCCCGGATCAATCTTATAGGTATTAAACTGACCAAACACCCCTACTTCACTAAGAGCCACAATCTTGACCGGATCTATCTTCATCTTATCATCCGCCATAGCTCCTGTTAAAACTACAGAAGCAACAAATAACCCTGCAACCAATCTGGCTGTACTAAACAATCTCATCTTTTCTCCTTTTTTTTAAAATGCAAGCTAATTCTAGTTTTTTTTTGTGTAGTTTTTGTGTAGTACCCCACCACTTATAACAAGATACTCCTATCTTACACTCTTACAACAGTTGCCCTTGATATCCATAGTATTTAAAATCTCAAATTGTGTGAGCAGTGCATCAAATGAAAAGACTTGCTCCTCTTGGCTAAAGCGTTTATCTTCGAGTAGCTCTTTAAGTGCTTTGATTTCACTTTTTTTGTTTTTGTCTAAAAACTTATGGGCAAATACAATACCAATCTCTTTATCTAAGATATTTAAAATAGCTCTATGAGAGGCTTGAGTATATTGACCATTGGCATCACTCCCTTGTAGCCACTTGCCACCTATTGCAGTACTTTTTTGTGTGATGTATTCCCAAAAATAGTCTCTAAATACGCTCTCTAGAGCATTATTGTCGGTGTTGATTAAAAGGGTGTGCAAGGTTGATCTTGAGGGGATTTGAATCTTATCTTTGGCGAATAATTCTGTGAGTATTAAACTCTCTTGATTGTAAATCATCCATGTATGAATATCTTTAAATGTTGTATTGCCTTTGATAAGTGCAAAGAGTGTTATGAAGAGTACTTCATGGAGGGGATACTCTATCTTTCCTATATCAACTTTGTAATCTGGTATCTGCTTTAATGCTTCAAGCAGTTGCTCTTTTTTGCTTAGATTCACTTTGACTCCTTATTTTTTAGGAGCTAAAGCAAATTTACTTCCAATTTTAGCAGTGGGGCTGGTTGTGTTTCAGGTTGGTTTTATATTTCATCGGATTTGGCTACTTTAAAAGCACTTTGAGGGGGATTAAAATGATACGAAAGATTTTCCATTTGTGCATGCATCAACTCTTTTTCGATACCCATAGCAATGTTTTTCATCTCCATAGTACATTTTTCTCTCATCGAAGTCATCTCTTCATTATAATACAAAACAGCGATCATACTCATAAGCACGAACGCTGTTCCTACATAAATGGTTAAAAAACGCCAAAGAGCTTTTTGTTCTTCTTTATTCAAAACAGTATCCATTGCCTCTGATAGTGTGTATCTTTTGCTTGCCTAAAAGATGCCGAAGATTTTTAATATAAACGCGAATCGTCGCATCGCTGGGCATTGTGTCATATTCCCACACGTTTTGAATCAACTCATCGATGGAAACAACTCTATTTTTATGCAACACGAGATAACGCAATACTTCACACTCCTTGTGTGCCAAGATATACTCTTTTCCTTCTACATGTAAACGATTTTTAGAAGGCATTAGCACGATGCCTTTATCTATGGATATCGCATCATCCCCTTCTAGTCCAAATCGCTTTTGAATGTTTTTAATTCTAAGGTCAAGCTCCTCTAAATCAAAAGGCTTTTTGATATAGTCATCACACCCATTTTCAAATCCCTTTTTAAGATGTGCCGTATCTTGAAACGCCGTTATGATGATGGCTGGAGTGGTATCTTTGTAGGAGCGAATCTCTTTAATGACCTCAAGACCACTCATCTTTGGGACATTGATATCAAGGATAAGCAAATCAAACTTTTGTTCACACAGTGCATTAAGTGCAGATTTGCCATCGCTTACATGTAAGGGCTCATGCAAAGAGTTTTTAAGGTGATGAAAAAGAATGTCTGATAGGATGGAATTGTCTTCTAAAAGTAAAATTTTCATGGACCATCCTTTGAGAGAATTATACCACAGCCTCTAAGTTGCTGTGGTATAAAAATTATGCGCTTTTCTCAAAAAGAAAGTGGTCTAATCTCGCTTTTTTTGCATCGGACACTGCATTACGCGACTACTTATTTTTTTTCTCCACCACATTTGCCATCAGCGGGCTTTTTCATTTCTTTTTTTTCGCCACCACATTTACCAGCTCCACATTTTGCATCAGCTTTTTTCATATCTTTGGTAGAGTTTTTATCACCACCACACTTACCTGCTCCGCATTTTGCATCAGCCGCCATAGCACCTGTGACAAACAAAGACGCAACCAACAATCCCGCAACCAATTTCGCCGTACCAAATAACTTCATCGTAACTCCTTTTCGTAAAATATGTGACATTATAATTATTTTTTGTGTAGCCAATATGTAGTCACTACACAAAAAATTTACACTCTCGTGGTACAATTTCTTCCATGAACAGAAGAACTTTTATAGCACTAAGTGCTTCAACCCCTTTTCTCTTACATGTAGATATTCACGCTCGTGAGATATCGCCCGCCATTTGGCATACCATAGAAGCAGTGCAGGATGTTCTTTTTCCTCAAACTACCACGATGCCCAGCGCCAAAGCGTTTAATGCTCTGTCTTACCTGATGAAAAATATCGACAATGAGCATTTTGATAAAGATGATGTTGAGCTTATCACCAAAGGTGCTTTCTTTTTTAAACGAGACTTTCCACAATTTTTCACACAAAATCTCAAAGCCAAACACCAAACACTCCAAAAAGCCAGCGAGGATGACTATTTTGAATATTGGCTCTCACGGGTGATGTATTATGGCTTTGAAGCGATGTTGGGAGACCCTATTTATGGGGGAAATACCAACGAAATTGGATGGAAATCGACTTTACATGTAAGCGGAGAGCCTCGCCCTACTCAAAAATATGGAGAAAAATCATGACGTACGATATCTGCATCATCGGCAGTGGTGCGGGAGCTGGGCCTATTGCGTATGAGCTTTCCCGTGCAGGGAAAAAAGTGGTTATCCTTGAAAAAGGAGATATTTACAGTGAAAAAGATTTTTCTAAAGATGAGATAGCCTATACCAAACGCGATATCTTTACACCCAAACTGAAAGAGCAATACCACACCATCGAAGCCTACGAAGAGGGAAAATGGGTTAAAACTCCCACGTATGAGAGCGGTTGGAGCTTTTGGAATGGCTCATTATTAGGAGGCTCATCAAATTTTATGAGCGGTTTTTTTCACCGCCTCAAACCTGATGATTTTAGACTCAAATCCGTTTATGGCGAGTTTGAAGGAGCCAATGTTGAAGATTGGCCTATCTCTTATGACGAACTTGAGCCTTTTTATGATTTGGTTGAAAAAGTCGTAGGTGTTTCGGGGAAAGTGACCCCATACGCACATCAAGAAAAGCGAAGCTCACCAGAATATCCTTATCCTCCTTTAGCGGAACATCCTATTGTAGAGCATTTTGACGCTACATGTAAGGCTTTAGATTTTACACCCTTTAAAACACCTAGAGCCATTATCTCGGAGTCCAAAGAGGGAAGAAATCCTTGCTACTACTCTAATTATTGCGGTTCGTATGCGTGTTCGAGTGGTGCAAAAGGAAGCTCTCGTGCTACCCTTATCCAACCCGCTCTTGCCACACACAATCTTCACATCATCGCCAACGCATTTGTGGTTAAACTACTCACCGATGAAACTAAAAACATCAAAAGTGCTCTTTATCTGACCAAAGAGGGAACGCAAAAAAGCGTGGAAGCCAAACTTTTTGTCCTTGCCGCCCAAGCGGTGGAGAGTTCAAGACTTTTGCTCAATTCTAAAAATAAAGAGTTCCCAGATGGACTTGCTAACTCCTCAGGAGCAGTAGGCAAAAATATGCTCTTTACAGGAGGAGGTATGGGTTCTGGCGAATTTGACCTTAGCCATTTTTCACAAGAAACACTTTTGCAAAGTGGACTTTTTGTCAACCGTGCCTTAAAAGATTGGTATTTTACCAAAGAGTTTAAAGGCGGTGTTGTTGACTTTTTATTTGAACATCCAAACCCCATACGAAGAGCCAATAGCCTTAAAAGAGAAGATGGCAAACTCCTCTTTGGAAAAGCACTTCAAGACAAAATCTTCCAAACTTTTACCACCACAAGAACACTCAGTTTTGAAGTTTTTACCGACTGGATGCCCAATGATAACTGTTTTGTAAGCGTTGATGAAAACTATCAGGACAAATACGGCATTCCTGTGGCAAACATCCGTATCGGAGCACACCCTCAAGATGTTAAAGTAGGAGAGTTTTTAGCCCAAAAAGCTCTTAAAGTACTTGAAAAAATGGAGGCAAAAAATATCACTTATGATATCTCGCCCCTGCCTTCACAAAACCTTCAAGCAGGAGGGTGTCGTTTTGGTGATGACCCAAAAAAACATGTACTCAATCGCTACTGTCAAAGCTACGACCACCCCAACCTTTTTGTCACCGATGGCAGTTTCATGCCCACAGGAGGGAGTGTGCCTTACACATGGACAATTTACGCTAATGCTTTTCGAGTGGCGCACTACATCAGAGATAATATTAGAATTTAAAATTTATTGCACAAACTGTTGCAATAGGAGGAGAAAAAGAATGAAAATCATATTTTTAATCGTGGCAATGTTCGTATCCTTACAAGCAAAACAGCAAACAATCGTTTTTGGAGCT
>JAGOZL010000014.1:20136-28950 GCA_018058685.1 Sulfurospirillum sp. | reverse complement strand
TTTTAGCATGATGTTTAAGGTAGGTCAGTTCTTCGTGCGTGAGGTGTTTCGCAAATGGAAATTCATCGAGCGAATGCATCTTTTTCCTTTTACATGTAAAGTGACTTTATTTTAGCGAAAAGAGAATAAAAAATAAAATAAATTATTTTAATTAATAAAAATTACTATTGACAAATAATTACTATATTGATAGTATGCGTCAAGATTTAGATTTTATTTCAAAGGAGAGAAGATGTTGCAAGGTAAAACGATGACAACCACAGGTGGAAATCCCATAGCGGATAACCAAAACTCTTTAAGTGCGGGTGCACGTGGACCTTTATTGTTGCATGATTATCAATTGCTTGAGAAGTTAGCGCATCAAAACAGAGAGCGTATTCCTGAGCGGGTGGTTCATGCTAAAGGTTCTGCCGCATTTGGGACATTGAGCATTACGCATGATATATCACAATACACGAAAGCAAAAGTGCTTCAAAACGGAGCGGTGACGGATCTGTTTTTACGTTTTTCAACCGTAGCGGGAGAGCGGGGTGCGGCAGATGCTGAGCGTGATGTGAGAGGCTTTGCGATTAAATTTTACACCGATGAGGGCAACTGGGACTTGGTGGGTAACAATACACCTGTCTTTTTTATCCGTGATCCTCAAAAGTTTCCCGATTTTATTCATACCCAAAAACGTCATCCCAAAACCAATCTTCGAAGCAATACGGCGGCGTGGGATTTTTGGTCGCTCTCTCCTGAGAGTTTGCACCAAGTGACGATTTTGATGTCTGATAGGGGACTTCCAAAAGATTTTCGTCACATTCATGGCTTTGGTTCGCACACGTACAGTCTTATCAATGCAGCGAATGAGCGTTTTTGGGTGAAGTTTCATTTTAAATCCGAACAAGGTATTGAGAACTACACGAATGCAGAAGCGCAAGCCGTTGTCGCAAAATCACGTGAGAGTTCTCAAGAAGATTTGTTTTACGCTATTGAGCGCAAAGAGTTTCCACGTTGGAAGTTGAAAATCCAGATTATGACACAAGCACAAGCGCAGGCGTGCGCGTTTAATCCTTTTGATGTGACCAAAGTATGGCCACATGGGGATTATCCATTGATTGATGTTGGCGTGATGGAGCTAAATCGCAATCCACAAAACTATTTTGCTGAGGTGGAACAAGCTTCGTTTAGCCCCTCAAATGTGGTTTCAGGCATTAGTTTTTCACCCGATAAAATGCTTCAAGCTAGAGTCTTTTCGTATGCTGATGCGCACCGATATCGTGTGGGAACGCACTATGAGATGTTGCCGATTAACCGCCCAAAAGTTGAGGTCAATACGTACCATGCCGATGGTTCTATGCGTTTGGATGTACCTGATTTTGGTGATGCTTATTATGAACCAAATAGTTTTGGCGGGGCAAAAGAAAATCCAGCGTACGCAGAGCCAGCGTTCCTTGTTGATGGTGATGGTGATAGGTACAATCACCGTGAGGGCAATGATGATTTTTCACAGCCAAGAGCGTTGTTTCGATTGATGAATGAGGAGCAAAAAGCACAACTTTTTAGCAATATCGCCTCTGCAATGGAGGGCGTGCCTCAAGAGATTATTGAGCGACAGATTGCTTTATTTGACCAAGTAGACCCTGTGTATGGTGCAGGTGTCAGAGATGCCTTAGGAGTTTAAGATGTTAAGCCCAGAAGAAGAAAAACGTTATGTTGAACTACAGTTGATGGCGCTTGATTTTGCGCGCAACGGTGAGGTGGAAACTTTAGAGCGGATGATACGCAGTGGATTAAGCGTCAATTTAGCCGATACCAAAGGAAACACACTTTTGATGTTAGCGGCGTATAACGGTGAACTTGAAACCACCAATATGCTTCTTCTTTTAGGTGCAGAGATAGATAGACGCAATGATAGAGGTCAAACACCTCTAGGAGGAGCGGCATTTAAGGGATATCTTGATATATGTAAGGCACTTGTGAATGCAGGCGCTGAAGTTGATGCGGACAATGGTGGGGGAAAAACTCCCATCATGTTTGCCGCACTCTTTGGCAGGGTATATGTGGTACAATACCTTCAAGCAGTAGGAAGTCAAAATGCCATCACAACACGCTTTGGTATCTCGTTAGAAACGGTAGCCAAATGTGTCAATGGTGTCAAATCTTTTTTTACATGTAAACGAAAAAGGAGTGTTGTCGGATGAAAATTACGCAACTGTGTGCTTTAAAAAAAAGTGACATTGAAAATTACACGAAGAAGATTATTAAAATTGTTAAAAAGCCAAAGTTTATCTGTTCTAAGTGTGCAAGAGTGGCTAAGGAAAAAGAGTATTTATGCCACCCATTTAAGATGAAGTCATAAAACCTTTATAGGTTTCACAAAATCGTTTTATTCCCTCTTTTGCAAAGGCTTCTTCGTCCCACGGCTTATCGTCAATAATCTCGTAATACTCTTTTTTCAAAACGTACACGTGTGCATCAATGCAGTTGTTTAATAGAATCGTTTTACGTTCATAATACTCTCCCTCAAACGCGTCTAGTCGTTCAACATCATAAGGTTCAACATCGTAGTAGAGAATCCCATTGACCGATTCGTTGGCTTCAAAAACGACAGGATACTCTTCATTTTTCACACAACGTCTGGCATAACCTTCCAAAAAAGCAGGTGCACTGGTGTATTGCCCTAAAACGAGGCTGTTCCATACTTCTTCAAACATTAAAGAGCCATAGGTGAAAATATGTGCCATGGGTGACTCCTTTTTGTAAAATCATACACCTTTTACAAAAGAATCATTGCTTAAAAAAGTATCAAAATGGGTATAATTAATCTTATACAATATCACCTATGGATATAAACATGCAACTAAGACGCACCTCCAATACGCATACGGATTTTAAAGCATTAACGCATCTGTTGGATGCAGAACTTGCCCTGCGTTATGGCGTGGTGCAAAAGCAGTATGATGAGCATAATGCGATTGAGCCTATCGATACAGCATTGGTAGGGTATGATGAGCACAACACCCCCATTGCCTGTGGCTGTTTTAAAGTCATTGCGACTGATACGGTTGAAATCAAGCGTATGTTTGTAGCACCGCTTTTTCGCAGACAAGGGTTTTCGCGAATGCTCTTGATGGCTTTAGAAGCATGGGCATGTGAGCTTGGATACACCAAAGCCGTTTTAGAAACAGGAAAAGGACAGCCTGAGGCGATAGCGTTGTATACGCAATGTGGCTATCGTATCATCGCTAATTATGGGGTGTATGTTGGAATGGAAAATAGTGTGTGTATGCAAAAAGTATTAAAAGGATAACGCATGGCAAAATGTGTTTTTGAAACGCCTTTGGGGAAAATCATCGCGGTAGCAGATGAAGAAGGTCTTTGTTCGTTGGATTTTGATGAAAATGCTTCGGCTAGTGATGAAGAAAATGTGCATCTCACACAGCTTCAACGTGAACTTACCGAGTATTTTGAAGGCAAAAGAAAGACTTTTGATGTGCGCTTAAACCCTAAGGGAACCCCTTTTCAAAGAGCTGTATGGCGCACGTTGTGTGATATTCCTTATGGAAGTGTCATTTCGTACAGCCAAGAAGCACAGATGCTCTCCCACGCAAAAGCGGTGCGAGCGGTGGCGAATGCTAATGGCAAGAATCCTATTCCTATCATCATACCCTGCCATCGTGTGATTGCAAAAGGTGGAGGCATTGGTGGGTACAGTGGCGGAATTTGGCGAAAAGAGTTTATGTTGGAATTGGAGCGAAAAAACGGATGAACGTACTCATTGCCATGGATGCATTTAAAGGGTGTGCGAGTTCGCGCGAACTCTCATGTGCCATCGAAAAGGGCATCAAAGGGGTTTACCCTGACGCTTTGATATCGGCGTATGAAATTGCTGATGGAGGCGAGGGAACCCTTGAAGCAATGGTGGCAAATAGCGGGGGTGAAATCTTTACATGTAAGGTGCATGACCCATTGATGAATGTGATAGAAGCACAGTACGGTATTTTAGGAGATGGTACAACGTGCGTGATAGAGATGGCACGTGCTTCAGGGCTTCCACTCGTGCCTAAAGAAAAACGCAATCCGCTGATGAGCACCACCTTTGGTGTGGGGGAGCTGATTAAGGAGGCTTTGTTAAAAGGGTGTCGAACGTTTATCGTAGGCATTGGAGGCAGTGCGACCAACGATGCGGGAATGGGGATGCTTCAAGCCTTAGGATTTTCTTTTTTAGATAAAGAGGGTAACGAAGTAGGATTCGGAGGAGGCGCATTGGGGGATGTCGTGCGTATTGATACCTCTAAAGCGCTTAGTGCTTTGCGTGAATGTACCTTTACCATTGCCTGCGATGTGGATAACCCGATGTACGGGGAACGAGGGGCTGCACACATCTATAGCCGTCAAAAAGGAGCCAGCGAAGCAGATGTACTTTTGCTTGATGCACATGTCAAACATTTTGCGCACGTCATTGAAAAAGAGTTGGGTAAAAACGTCGCACACATTGAGGGCTCAGGTGCTGCGGGTGCGCTTGGAGGAGGCTTTTTAGCTTTTTTAAATGCAACGCTTTGTTCGGGCATCGACACCGTTTTAGATGCGATAGACTTTGATACAAAAGTAAAAGAGGTTGATTTTGTCATCACAGGAGAAGGGAAAATCGACGCACAATCCTTGATGGGAAAAGTCATCAGCGGTATCGCAAAGCGCTGTGTAAAAGCCCATGTTCCTCTCATCGCTCTTGCAGGCAGTGTGGAAGAAGATGCTTTTGCTTCGCATGAAAGTGGTGTAAGTGCCCTTTTTTCCATTCTTCATGCTCCGATGAGTTTAGAAGAAGCGATGTGTAAAGAGACAACACTGAGGCAAGTAGAACAAAGTGCTGGGGAAATTTTTAGACTGATAAAAGTAGCTCGTCTATGAAACATGCAGAATTAGTTCTCATTACTGAGTACCTCACGCAATTTAAAAAAATATCTTCTATTTCAAGGGCAGATGATAATGTCCTCAAAATTTATTTTGAGCGAGGTTTGCCCTTGTTTGTGGATTTGAGTCGGAATGATTCGTATATGTTTCAAAAAGAGGATTTTAAGCGCTCAAAACTCTATAACGCTCCTTTTGATGTGATTTTGGCTAAACGCTTTGCGAACAGTGCTTTGGAGCGTGTGGAGGTGGAAGAGGGGAACCGTATTTTACGTTTACATGTAAAAGCCAGTTCGAGTTATAAAGCGCTGTTTACGACCTTGCAACTCGAATTTACGGGGCGCAATACCAATGCTATCATCTTAGATGAAGAGGGTGTGGTGTTGGAGGCACTCAGACATATTGATGCGAGTGTCAGTTTTAGGAGTGTGAAGGTGGGTGAGCCACTGCTGGCTTTGCCCTCACGCGAGCTAAAAGAGAAGCCTTTTGTATTAGAGGGTAGCGTTGAGGCATACTTGCAAGAAGCGTATCAAAAACGTTTACATGGTAGACTTTCAGAGACGAAAATTCAAAAAAAAGCCTTAATCACTAAAAAAATAGAAAAACTACTCTCTCACATCAAGATGCTTGAAGATGAAGCGGAGCTTTACGTGCAAAGCGATGTTGCCAATCATCATGGCACGCTTGTTTTAGCCAATTTGCATCACATCAAAGGCTATCAAGCGTGTGTGCGGTTGGTTGATTTTGAAGGCAAAGAGGTGGAGATTTCCTTGCCAAAAGAAGCCCAAAGTCCTCAAATGGCAGCCAATATGCTCTTTAAAAAGTCAAAAAAGTTACGCCAAAAAGCCCTCTCGGTACACCGTCAAAAAGAGAATTTGGAAGAAAAAAAGCTCTTTTTAGAGCGTTTGAATGCGATGGTGGAGAGTGCTGTGGATGAAGAAGAGATTAATATTTTACTCCCAAAACAACGCCAAGTGAAACAAAAAAGTGAAGAGAGTTTGTACTATGAGACGTTTTTTGTCGAGGGCTATAAAATCATGATAGGCAAAAATGAAAAAGGTAATATCGCCCTTTTAAAAGAGGCACGCAAAAGCGATATGTGGTTACATGTAAAAGACCTTCCTTCATCGCACGTCATCATTCGCACCGAAAAACAAAATGTTCCTGAAGCCGTTTTGCTCTTTGCCGCCAAAGTGTGCGTGCATCTAAGCGTGACTTCAAAAGGTGGCTATTTGGTCGATTATACCCAAAGAAAAAACGTCAAACCATATGATGGAGCGAATGTTGCTTATGAAGAGTACCAAACACTAAAAATTTACAAAGAGTAAGTTTCTGGCTCTCAAGAGCCAAGCTTTAGCGCCTAGTGCAACGTAGCTTTTTAGGCTTTGCCTAAGAAGCGTGTAGGGATAATAATGTTGCTTATGAAGAGTATCAGACGTTGAAAATTTACAAAGAGTAGGATTTATTTTAAATTACATGTAAAACTCAAGGAGGTTTGTACTATGCCAGTAGGTCCCATTGGAAGCGTAATTTATGCCAATCAAATGATTCCCGTACAAGCCTCTAAACAGACCGAAGTTCAAAATGCCCTTCAGATGCAAAGTGCTGTAGCAGCTGCCTTGCAAAGTGAGAAAGAAGATGAAGTGCAAGATGTGCGTCCTGCCGAGGAAACCTATAAAATTGACCCTGAAAAAGAGCATGAACGCCAAAAAAATGAAGAAGAACAAGGTGCGACGGCTGAAGAGTACAAGCGCGATGGCAAAGAGCACGATGAGGAAGAGACCCCTTTACATGTAGGACTTTTGGATATTAAAGCTTAGCTTTGATATTATTTTCAAAAAACTAAAGAGTGTTTACATGGACTTCAAGTCAATCTACGAATCAAATAAACAACGCGTGCTTACAGGCATTTTAATGGTAGCGTTTGCAACCTTTTTTGCCATACTAGACAATGCTTTTATCACATGGGTTATTTTGGGGGTTATCTACCTTTTTGCGTTTCATGAGGCGATGAAGCTCTTTGGTGTGGAAGACAATAAGCTTTATGTGTACGCACTCATCCTTTGGTTGGTAGCATTTGTCTATCCCAGTCCGAGCGATTTGATTTATTTAGCACTCATTGTGCTTTTAGGTGTGATGGCGTATACCAAAAATGTTGATTACAAACAACTCATTCCTTTCTTCTACCCTTCTATTTCTATGCTTTTTATGTATGCACTTTACCATGATTTTGGGATGAAAGTCTTTATCTGGCTTGTTGTGGTGGTTGCACTCACCGATACAGGAGCTTATTTTGTAGGTAAAAGTATCGGCAAAACACCGTTTTCACCGACCTCGCCCAATAAAACCTTAGAGGGCGTTTTAGGCGGTATCCTTATCGCAAGTGTGGCAGGTGCGTTTATGGGTGCGTTTTTTGTTCCCTTCTTTTTAGCGCTTTTGATTTCTCTAGTGACTTCCGTGGCATCTGTATTTGGTGATTTGTTTGAGAGTTTGCTCAAACGTGAAGCTGGGCTAAAAGACAGCGGAAACCTTTTTCCAGGACATGGAGGAATGCTTGATAGATTGGATGGTTATTTGTTTGGCGTTGTGGTCATGGTCATCTTACTTAGAGGGTTTGCGTAAGTGGTACTCTTAGGCTCTACGGGTTCTATTGGGGTCAATGCGCTTATCATTGCAAAGCGATTTGACATCATCGTTGAAGCGTTGTGCGCGGGGAAAAATATCACCCTTTTAAATGAGCAAATTGAAGCATTTCGCCCTAAATACGTAGCAATCTCTGATGCCAATGATGTTTTACATGTAAAGCACGATAGGGTTTTTATAGGAGAAGAAGGCATCGTGGAGATGCTCTCACTCTGCCAAAGCGAGATGGTCGTCAACGCACTCGTTGGCTTTGTCGGACTGCGCCCTAGCATTGAGAGCCTTCGTTTAGGCAAGCGTTTAGCGCTTGCTAACAAGGAGTCCTTAGTCGTGGCAGGACACTTGTTGGATACTTCAAAAATTACGCCGATTGACAGTGAGCATTTTGGTTTGTGGTACCTTTTAAACGGACGCCCCATTTCTCGTATGACGATTACTGCAAGTGGCGGGGCATTTCGCGATACGCCACTGGATAAAATTGCTTCCATGAGTCCAAGCGATGCGCTCAAGCATCCCAACTGGAGCATGGGCTCTAAAATCACCATCGATAGCGCTACGATGACCAATAAACTGTTTGAGCTTTTAGAGGCTAAGTGGCTTTTTGGATGTGATAGTTTGGATGCTATTATTGAGCCAAAGTCGATTATTCATGCCTTTGTGGATTTTGTGGATGGAAGTATGACGGCTCATTTAGCAAATGCTGATATGAAACTGCCCATTGCCTACGCCTTATTGGGAAAGGTAGAAGAGGCTATCTTGCCCTCTGTTAATTTACATCACATCGGAGGCTTTTCGTTTCAAAATATTTGTGAAAAACGCTATCCCATCTGGGAAATCAAAGACGATGTGCTTAAAAACCCAACACGGGGTGTGGTGATAAATGCAGCAAATGAAATGGCACAAGCGCACTTTTTTAACGGTAAAATAAACATTTTAGAATTGGCAGAACTGACAAAAAGAGCATATCATACGTTTGAAAGTGCAAGTCCAAAAAGTTTGGATGAGGTCTTTGAAATCGATAAAGAAGTGCGCAATTATTGTTTATATGTAAAAGTTTGAGAAGGGGGTTTCTGGCTCGTAAGAGCCAAGCTTTAGTGCCGTAGTGGCTAACGTAGGCTTAAGGGCTTTGCCCATAAGCCGTTATCAAAATTAAAAAAGAGGTGTCAATGTCAAATACTGACTATCGTTTTACGCTCAAAGAGAGCATTATAGGGTTGCAATTTTTATTTGTTGCCTTTGGTGCATTGGTTTTAGTGCCGATTTTAACAGGGCTTGATCCCA
>JAGOZL010000014.1:0-20036 GCA_018058685.1 Sulfurospirillum sp. | reverse complement strand
AAAGAGGTGTCAATGTCAAATACTGACTATCGTTTTACGCTCAAAGAGAGCATTATAGGGTTGCAATTTTTATTTGTTGCCTTTGGTGCATTGGTTTTAGTGCCGATTTTAACAGGGCTTGATCCCAATGTCGCGCTATTTACCGCAGGTCTTGGAACGCTGATTTTTCAGCTTGTTACCCGTAAGGCTGTACCTCCTGTGTTTTTAGCGTCATCATTTGCGTTTATCGCACCGATTATTTATGGCGTCAAAACATGGGGCATTGCAGGTACCATGAGTGGGCTTGTGGCTGCGGGTCTTTTTTACGTAGTCTTAAGTATTTTGATTCATCTTCGTGGGAGTGGATTTATCCATAGACTTTTACCGCCTGTGGTCACAGGACCTGTAATTATGACCATCGGTTTGATTCTCTCTCCTGTTGCGGTGCATATGGCGATGGGTAAAACGGGCGATGGCTCCATTGTTTTGGTTCCTTTTGCGCAAGCGATTACCATTTCACTTTCAGCTCTTGTCGTGACAATGATGGTGACCTTGATGGGCAAAGGGGTTATGCGTTTGCTTCCTATCATTTGTGGGATTGCGGGTGGTTATATTGTAGCGCTTTTCTTTGGCGTTGTGAGTTTTGAAGCGGTTGCAAAAGCGCCTTGGTTTGCAATGCCATCCTTTACGGCACCTGAATTTAATTTTGAAGCGATTTTGTTTATTCTTCCGATAGCAATAGCCCCTGCGGTAGAGCATGTGGGTGATATGCTTGCCATTAGTAATGTAACAAAACGCGATTATCTTAAAGAGCCAGGACTTAAAAGAACCCTTTTGGGGGATGGTTTGGCAACGAGTGCAGCTTCATTATTAGGTGGGCCTCCTAATACAACCTATTCAGAAGTGACAGGGGCTGTTACTATTACCAAAGCGTTTAACCCTGCCATTATGACATGGGCGGCGATTTTTGCGATTGTTTTAGCGTTTGTTGGAAAATTGGGTGGATTGCTTGCTACGATTCCAGTTCCTGTTATGGGCGGTATTTTATTGCTTTTATTTGGGATTATTGCTTCAATTGGGTTAGAAACACTCATTAAAGGTAAAGTTGATATGGCAGACCCACGCAATATGATTATTGTCTCTATCATCTTAGTCTTTGCCATTGGTGGCATGACCTTTGATTTTGGTGGAACGAAGTTTAGCGGTATTGGGCTTGGTGCGATTGTGGGTATTTTATTGAATTTTGTACTACCAAAAACACGCCATTTTGATGGCTATTAAAAAGGATGTAGTAATGGAGTTTTTAGAAAAGATTGTTTCGACGCTTTCAGGTATTGTGTGGGGACCACCAATGCTTATCTTACTCGTGGGTACGGGAATTTACCTCACGATTATTTTAAAAGGTATGCAGTTTTGGGCATTACCTCATGCGCTAAAACTTATTTTTCACAAAGAACCCGATGGTAAAGGCGAGATTAGCCATTTTGCCGCACTCATGACAGCCCTTGCGGCAACGGTAGGGATTGGTAATATTGTCGGTGTTGCAACGGCGATTACGCTAGGAGGACCGGGTGCGGTATTTTGGATGTGGATGACAGGACTTGTGGGTATGGCAACCAAATATTCTGAAGCCGTACTGGCTGTTAAATACCGTCAAGCAGGGCATCATGGCTATAAGGGTGGGCCAATGTACTACCTCACCTACGGACTGAATATGCCAAAGTTGGGTATGGCATTTGCTATTTTTACCGCCCTTGCCGCTTTTGGTATCGGCAATATGACCCAAGCCAATGCGGTAGCGCAAATTTTAAACACCCAAATGGACATTCCTACGTGGGTTACAGGCTTGGTTCTTTTAACGTTGACAGCGTTGGTGATTTTAGGAGGGATTAAATCGATTGGTCGCTTTACTTCCTTTTTAGTTCCTTTAATGATTTTAGTCTATGTGGCAGTGGCACTTATCATTCTAGCGATGAATGTAGACAAAATCGGTGGTGCGTTTGGGCTTATTTTTGGACATGCCTTTAGCCCAGCCGCAGCAGGTGGTGGTTTTGCGGGTGCAACGATAGCCGCAGCCATTCGTTACGGTGTCGCACGTGGTGTTTTTTCCAATGAATCAGGACTTGGTTCTGCTCCTATTGCCGCCGCTGCGGCTAAAACGAATGACCCTGTGCGTCAAGCACTGGTGAGTATGACTCAGACGTTTATCGACACGTTGGTCGTTTGTACGATGACAGCGCTTATCATTCTTATCTCTCCATTTTGGAAAGAAGGGGTGAGTGCGAGTGCATTGACCATGCAAAGCTTTGGATTGCATTTAGGCTCTTTTGGAACAACCGTTGTTGTGATTTCAACGGCGCTATTTGCTTATTCAACCATTCTTGGATGGAGTTATTATGGGGAAAAAGCGTTTGAGTATATTTTTGGTGAGAAAAAAGTAAGACTGTATCGTGTCATTTTCATCGCTTTTGTGATGGTGGGCGCTATGATGAAACTCTCGTTTGTATGGGATTTTTCAGATTTAATGAACGGCATGATGGCGATTCCTAACTTGATTGCTCTTTTATTGCTCTCCAAAGTAATAAAGTCTGAAACCAATCGCTATTTTGATGTGCTTAAAAAATAGGGGAAAGTGTGTTTCGATTGACGTTTGCGATAGCCGCTATTGTTGTTCTATCTTTAATTAACTTCTACAGCTACAGGCGCTTTTTAAAGCGCTTGGAGCTCTTTTCAAACATTCAAAAACCACTGGCTTGGAGTATGGTACTTATCACGTTATGTGAAGTTTTTTACTTCTTAGTGCTTCGTTTGGATACACTTGATCCTAAGCTTTATGCGCTCTTCTCAAGTTTGATAGGTGTTTCATTTATGCTTTTTTGTGTAGCCCTTATCTACGATTTGGCGCACATTCCTTACGCTAAAATTCCACACGACCACTCCCGTCGTTTGTTTGTGAAGATGTTCTTGGATGTGAGTATGCTTATTGTTGCTCTTTCGTATATGACCAAAGGGTTTTTGAATGGAATGAAGCCTCCGCGCATTAAAGAAGTGGATATTTTTATACAAGGACTGAGCCAAGAATTAAGTATTGTGCAGATTAGCGATGTGCATATTGGCAAGACCTTAGGAAAAGAGTTTATGGACGATATTGTGCGAGAGGTCAATCGTTTGAATCCTGATATTGTGGTGATAACTGGCGATTTGGTGGATATGCCTGTAGAACAAATAGGCGATAAACTGGATGCGTTAAGAGATATTCAAAGTTCTGCTGGGGTCTATTTTGTCCCTGGGAATCATGAATATTTTTACGGGGTCAATCAGATTATGGCGTATTTGGAGTTTTTAGGCGTGCATGTTTTAGATAACCGCAGTGTGAATATTGGAGGGGTGTTAAATCTTGCGGGCGTTACCGATATGATGGGTAAGCGCTTTGATTTTTTACCACCTGATTTAACGAATGCGCTTTTACATGTAAAGCCAGAATTACCAACCGTTTTACTCTCCCATCAACCCAAAATCGTCAAAGAGATGAAGAATGAAAAGGTTGATTTAATCCTCTCAGGGCATACCCATGGTGGGCAAATTTTCCCATTTGGACTGCTTGTTTTACTCGACCAGCCTTATTTGAGTGGGCTGTACCAACACAATGCTCAAACGCAAGTTTTTGTGAGCAACGGTGCGGGTTATTGGGGACCAGCAGTTCGCGTGATGGCTCCTAGTGAAATTGTAAAAATAAATTTGAAAGTGAAATAATGTTAAAACGCCTTTTAATCGTTGTAAGTTTGTTAGTTTTTATAAGTGGATGCAGTGTCAAGCAAGAAACGCTTAATACAAAACCCGAAAAGTTAGAGCATTTAACGCAAGATTTAGTGGCTCTTGGAAAAGGAGTTGATCCTAAAGAAGCAAAAGCCTTTGCAAAAGAGTCACTTTTCTATTCTCGTGAATTAGCAGGTAAATATAAACTCATGGCACCAGCAAACTTTCACAATCTTTTGATTAACATGGGGTACCGTGAGCGCGGATTGTGTTATGAGTGGAGTGAAGATATGATGGAGCATTTGAAAAAGCAAAAATTCAAAAGCTTTGATTTACGTTGGGGAGTTGCTTTTAAGGGCGAGCCTATGGAGCATAATTCTGTTGTGGTTGTGGCAAAAGGTGGCTCTTTTGAAAGTGGATTGCTGATTGACCCATGGCGCAATTCGGGAGAATTGTATTGGGGAAAGATGCAGGATGATTTTGTATTTAAATGGGTCGAAGATAAGCAAAGAAGTGTTTATCTAGGAACGATTAGCGCTAAATAGGCAATTTTTTACAAATCACACGTATGACGCTGGCTCGTCCTACGTGCTTTTCTCCTTCGTGTAAGATAACAATCTCTTGTGCTAATTTGAGAATGGTGCAAGGAAGAAATTTGAGGGTGTCTGAAATATCATTGAGGTTGTAGAGTAAATCTGGCTCTTTGGGCCCTCCGCTATGAAAACTTTTTTGGCTTTCACTGAAAAGCTCTGCGATAAAAATCCCTCCAACCTTTAATGCTTCCAATGCTTTGCTAAAAAGAAGAGGTTGTTCTTTTTTTGGCACATGCAAATAGGTACAAACAACAGCACCATAAAAAGGAGAAGGTTCCCAATGCTCAAGCAAGGTGTGGCGAACTTTGACCTGAACGTAGTGTGCTTTCGCTCTTTTTCGCAATTTCAATAAAGCAACATCCGAAGCATCAAGCGCTTCGACTTCAAGACCTTTGTCAGCTAAAAAAATAGCATTGCGCCCTTCTCCTTCGCCTAAGCACATGATGCGCTCGCAAGGCAGTAAAAGTTCTAAATGCTCTTTAATAAAATGGTTTGGCTCTTCTCCATATAAAAGAGCCTCTCCTCCAAATTTAGCGTTCCACAGTGCTTGCATCTGTTTCCTTCATTTGCATTGACTCCATTGTAACACAATTTAAATCAATGAAATTGATTTTAACTCATGCTAGAATGTAAAAAAAGAAGAGGAGTGCAAAAATGAAATACCCAGAATTTTTTGAGCGTGTTGAGTCGATTACGTTAAAAGACCCCTTGGCAGAATTTTTAGGTGCTTTTGAGGAAGGTATTATTTCTTTTAGTTATCTGGATGCGGTTAAAAGTGCGGGACACAGTTGTCCGACTATTGCAGGAGCATACTTGATGGCAAGAGAGGGCTTAAAAGCTTTATACAAAGATGAGGTGCCTGTGCGAGGAGAGATTAAAGTTTTTTTAAAAGAGGGTATGGAAGAAGGAACCACTGGGGTGATTGCCAATCTGTTTTCGCTTATCACAGGAGCTACTACCACTACGGGATTTAAAGGCTTAAAAGGTCATTTTGATAGGCGAAATTTGCTCTTTTTTAATGAGGTTATGCCTTTACATGTAAAGATGCAACGCGTGGATAATCTTCACAGTATTGAAATGGCGTATGACCCCAATACAATTTTGCCTGATGCGCGTATGAATACCCTTATGCCAAAACTTTTTAGTGACGCGACTCTTGAAGAACGTCTGCTTTTTGGAGCGCTATGGCAAGAGAGAGTGCGAAATATTTTAGAAAATTGTGATAAAGTATTGCTCTTAAAATAAATTCTCCTCGGAGCAAGTTTTGGCAATTTTGAAGAAGAAAAATCTTACAAAATGGATTGTTTTTCTGCCTGCATTTGCTGTATTTTTGACCTTTTGTATTTTTCTTCTCATCATGGTGAGTTCTGAAAAAGCAGATTATGACAAAGCAGTAGATCTCGCACGAAAAGAGTACGTGAAAAATTCAAAAGCCCAAGCCAAAGAGCGTATTGATAAACTAGTCAATTATATCAATGTCAATGAGCAATTTTTAATTAGAGAAGCCAAAGAAGAGATAAAAAATATTGTTACCCTAGGGCAAAAGGTCATTTTAGACACCTATCAAGAAAATCCTAAACTTTCCCGTGAACTTCTTTTTGAAAAATTACGCACCAAATTACGCGATACCCGCTTTTTTTCTGATTTGAGCGGGTATTACTTCATTTATGATCTCAATGGAACAAACATTATGCACGGTGCGAACAGAGCTCTTGAGGGGCTTGATTTGATGGATGTTCAAGATGGCAATGGTAAATACATTACGAAAGATATTTTATCTCTTTTGGCTAAGAACGATGGTGCGTATTATGATTGGACGTGGAAAAATCCTGAAGATGAAATGTATCGTAAAAAAATCGGCTATATGGCACTGGTTAAACCGCTCAACCTTTTTATTGGAAGTGCTCGCTATGAAGATGAGATTTTAACAAAAATCAAAAAAGAGACACAAAAGCTTCTGCTCAACACCCATTATGGGGAGCATGGGTATATCTTTGCGTATGATTACGATGGCTATACGATTTCACATGGTGATACCTCTTTGGTAGGGGAAAATCGTCTTTCAGTAGTGACCAATGGACAACATATCATCAAAGATATCATAGAAGGTGGAAGAAGTAATCCTGAGGGTTTTTTCATGAGTTATGTGGCTTCGTATCATCCTGATGCGAAAGACCGTAATAAAGTCTCTTTTATCCGTCCTATTCCACAATTTGAGTGGGTGATTGGGATGGGAGCCTATTTAAATGAAGAAAATGAAGCGTTGATTGAGCACGAAGCTATGCTTAAAAAACGTATGCAAGAGACCATCACCAATATGTTTGTTGTCTCTTTAATTATTATCATCATTGTGATGAGTATCATGCTGTTTATCTCTCGAAGAATTCATTCGATGATCAGCCGATATGAGAACCATTTACTGTTGAGCAATAAGCAAATCAAAGAGCAAAAAATGGTTTTTGAAACCCTTTACCAAAAGTCAGCTGATGGTGTGTGGCTTTTAAAAGAGGGTTCTTTTGTAGATTGTAACGAAGCTATTGTCAAAATGTTTAAAGCAGAAAACAAAAGTCAGCTTGTTGGTATTTCTCCAGCAGACATTTCACCTGAATTTCAACCTGATGGTGAAAGTTCGTATGAAAAATCTTTATGGATGAATAAATTAGCTCTTGACAATGGTGTGCATAAGTTTGAGTGGCGCGCACGTGCAATGGATGGAGCGCTCTTTTGGATCAGTGTGGTTATCACAACAATTAAAATGGAAAAAAATGTGATTCAGCACTGCTCTGTTCGTGATATTACGATGCGTAAAGAGCTCGAAGAAGAGAACAAAAAACAAAAACGCCTCTTAATGCACCAAGTCGAACACGATACCCTTACAGGACTTCCCAATCGTAACCTTTTACAAGACAGACTTGCCCAAGCGATTAAAAAAGCCAGTCGTGATGAAAAGGTTTTAGGCGTTATTTTTGTGGATATTGATAAATTTAAGAGCATCAATGATTCGTTAGGACATGATGCTGGAGATGTCCTTCTAAAAACTATTGCAACGCTTATGCAAAATAGCGTGCGTGAAACCGATACCGTTGCACGAATGAGTGGGGATGAGTTTATCGTTTTACTCGATGGGTGTAAAGATATCAGCGATATTTTCATTGCGATTAAAAAGCTGGTTTCTTCATTTCAAACACCTTTAACGTTGGGGAATGAAAGCTTTAAAGTTACGATGAGTATGGGAGTAAGTGTTTACCCTAATGATGGGGAGAGTGCAAGTATGCTCCTTAAAAATGCTGATATTGCGATGTATAAAGCAAAGATGGAAGGGCGCAACCGTTATAAATTTTTTGACCAAGAGATGAACCAAGAAACCAATGAACATTTGGAAATTGAAAAAAGCCTTTATAAAGCCCTTGCCAATGAAGAATTTGAGCTGTACTATCAGCCACAACTCAATCTTCAAACAGAAACCATTGTGGGTATTGAAGCGTTGATTCGCTGGAATCATCCTGTAAAAGGACTTGTATCACCTTCGTATTTTATTCATATTGCGGAAGAGAGTGAGCTCATTCTTGAAATAGGAAATTGGGTGCTTAAAGAGGGCATGCGCCAGATGAAAGCATGGCAAGATGCGGGGTTAAATGCGGGTAAATTAGCGATTAACTTTGCAGGCAAACAGCTAGATTCTCCTAAGCTTATCTCCACGGTGATTTCAACACTCAAAGAGACAGGCTGTAAAGCCAGTTGGGTAGAGATGGAGATTGTGGAACGTTTTATTATGAAAGACAGCACCAAGTCAATTGCGCTTTTGAAACGCATTCGAGAGTTAGGTGTGGATATCTCCATTGATGACTTTGGAACGGGGCACTCATCGTTAGCTTACTTAAAGCATCTGCCTATCACGAAGCTGAAGATTGATCAGAGTTTTGTTCAAAATTTAGAACAGAGCCGTGAAGATAGAGCCATCGCTCGTACCATCATCGAGCTAGGGCGCGGTCTTGGATTGAAAGTTCTAGCTGAGGGTGTTGAAACCGATGCGCAACGTGATTTTATTTACAGCAGTGGCTGTGAATTAATGCAAGGCTATCTCTTTAGTAAGCCATTAAGTGCTCAAGAGATGGAAACTTTACTCAAAAATCAAAACCAAATGCTATAATCTCACCAGAAATTAAACAGGATTAAGAGGCAATGGAGCGCAGAAAATTTTTAGCTTTAATGGGTGTAAGCGTTGTGGGAAGCGTTGCGTGTGCTAAAGAGGAGTCCACGGCTGACATTTGGGTGCGTGATGAGCATAAACCTCTTTTAGAATCTACATGTAAAAAGTTGGACTTTTTAGAAAATATCGTAGGTCATGGGAAATTTAACCTTCTTTCGTTTGATGATGCGCTAAGAATTGCTAAAAATCATCCCAAAATGTTAGCATTCACCCCTGCTGAAATTGCGTACATGGAAGAGGTATTTTACACCGACCCCAAAGCCTATGGTTTTTATGGCAAACGTACAATTGACACTATCACGGATGTGATTTTGGAAAAAAATGTGATTAAAGTACACGGAACGGGGCATTATCTTTTTAAAGGGCAATCTCACGATGCCCTTTTCCGCATCGTTAAAGATGTGGGGAGCTCTGTTGTTCTCACTTCAGGCATTCGTAGTGTCATGAAGCAGATGAGCTTACATTTGAATAAAATCAAAAATGAAAATGGCAATATTACCGTAGCATCACGTTCTTTAGTGCCACCTGCGTATTCATACCACTCAATTGGTGATTTTGATGTGGGTAAAAGAGGCTGGGGACATGAAAATTTTACCGCCAACTTCGCGCGTACGCAAGAGTTTTGGAGTCTTCAAAAACTACCTTATATCTCGATGCGTTATACCGTTGGGAATGCGGATGGTGTGAGATTTGAGCCATGGCATGTGCAAATTGTTTAAAAAGCTATCGGCATGATTTTAAGTATAGAAAGCAGTTGTGACGATAGTTCTATCGCTATTACGCGTATTCATGATGGTGCTTTACTCTTTCATAAAAAAATATCCCAAGACGCAGAACATGCTCAGTACGGTGGTGTTGTTCCCGAACTTGCCGCACGCTTACATGCGGTAACATTGCCTAAAATTTTAGAAGAAGCCAAGCCCTATTTTAAAGAGCTTAAAGCCATTGCAGTGACCAATGAACCGGGACTGTCAGTCACCTTGGTCGAAGGGGTGATGATGGCAAAAGCTTTGAGTATCGCACTTTCTCTTCCGCTTTTGGGAATCAATCATCTTAAAGGGCATATCTATTCTCTTTTTATTGAAGAAGCAACGTGCTTTCCGATGGATGTTTTACTGGTCTCTGGAGGACATACACAGCTTTTACATGTAAAGAGTTTGGAACATATCGAATTGCTTGCAACGACGATGGATGATAGCTTTGGTGAGAGCTTTGATAAGGTAGGTAAAATGCTAGGTCTTCCTTATCCTGCTGGGGCTATTATTGAGCGTTATGCGCAAAAAGGGGATGAAAAGCGTTTTGATTTTACCATTCCTTTGCGTGGTTCTAAAGAGCTTGCGTTTAGCTATTCGGGGCTTAAAAATCAAGTACGTTTGTGTATCGAAGCGCAAGAAAATTTAGATGAACAAACGGTATGCGATATATGCGCCTCGTTTCAAAGAGTGGCCGTTGCGCATTTGATGCAAAAAATCAAAAAAGCTTATAAAGAGAGCCCTATTGAGCGTTTTGGCGTGGTAGGTGGGGCGAGTGCTAATCTGTATTTACGCTCGCATCTTGAAGCTTTTTGTGCTTCTAAAAAAGCAGCGCTTCATACTGCTAGAATGGAGTTTTGTTCTGATAATGCTGCGATGATAGGACGATGTGCGGTGGAGTCCTACCAAAAAGGCACTTTCGTGGCACTCAATGATTTAAAAGTGCGTAGTTCTTCAAAGGATATTTTCTTTTAGAGGATGATAATCTCTTCTTCAAGCCTTATGCCAAAGCGACTAAAGACCTCTTCTTTCACAGTATTGATAAGTGTTATAGCATCTTCAAAAGTACCGCCACCAAGATTTACTAAGAAGTTAGCATGGTGTTCGCTAAAGCTCATATTGCCTATACGTTTACCTTTAAATCCTGCATCTTCAATCAGCTTTCCTGCAAAAGAGCCTTTAGGATTTTTAAAACAGCTTCCAGCGCTGGGCATTTGCGGTTGATTGTCACGCATTGTTTTAAACATGGCAAGCAGATTTTCATCAAATCCTTTTTTACATGTAAAGGTCGCTTCATAAACAACCCCGTCGATTTTAGCAAAGCGATAACCGTGTTCAATAGACTCTTTTGGTATCCATCCATTTTCAGTGCGAATGGCTATGAGATGGTTAAACACTTCCCACTCTTTAAGCCCCGCATTCATCGCTACCATACCACCAAGAGTTCCGGGAAGTTTTTGCATCAATTCAAAGCCTGAGAGATTGTGTTTTTTGGCAAACGAAAGTATTTTTCCACTGGGTGTACTTCCACCTACATGTAAAACATTTTCTTCTAAATAAATAAAATCAAAACATTTATCGAGCATCGCAAGTTTTGGTGGGTTAGGGCTTACCAAAAGATTGTTTGCTCCTCCAATGATGGTGTGCTGTGAAGGCAAAGGAGCGAGCGTATCAAGAAGTAAAACATCAAGAATAGGGCCTATTTTGATACTTGAAAAACGTGAAAAATCAATAGAGCGTGTCATTAAAAGACAAATGTCGGAATCATTTCTATCATGCGGATGGTAAATTCCATCATCATGTTCATCATCCAAGGCATGGTGAAAATAGCCACAACGATAACGATAAGAATTTTTGGAACAAAACTTAAGGTCATTTCGTTGATTTGGGTGGTTGCTTGAAAAATACTGATAATAAGACCAGCAATAAGGCCTGCTAGAAGCATAGGCATAGAAAGGTACAATGCTATTTTAAATGTTTCAACGCCTAGCCCTATAAGTTTCGCTTCCATCAACTGTTCCTTAACGCTTCATACTCTGTGGGAATAAGATACTCTTGTACTTTAATACTTTGGTCATAAAAACCATGTTTATACCCTAGTTCAAACAGTGTATCAATGGCACGGTATTGGACTTCGTTCATTTCGATTGAGTGTTCATTGGCGTATAAGCCAAGATAGGTTTTTAGCGTTGATTGGCTAACGCGTACTAAATTGCGTTCTAATAACATACGAGAAAGCACGTTTTGGTGCGTGTGTGCAACATCAACGGCTTGAATGAGTGCTTTTTCACAGAGAATGGCTCTGTGCAGTGGAATAGAGCGACGCAAAGCCATCCCGCCCAGTGGTAAAGGGAGCTCTTCTTTGCAAAGTTCTCTCCAAATATCCCACATTTCTCGTTCCACCACCAGTGCATCGCTGTATTCTAAGATACTCTCATGAATTAAAACCCCAGCATCCACTTCTCCACTGACAACGGAGGCTTCAATCTCTAAAAAATTTTTATAAACAATCCGTGCTTCAGGATACGCTATCTTAAAAAGCATTGCATTGGTCGTATGTGTTCCGCTCAAAGCCACTTTAAAATTGCGTTTGAGTTTTGTCTCTTTACGCTTCACCAGTTTTGGACCATACCCCTCTCCAAAACTTACTGCTGTGCGCAAAAGGGCGTAGTCATTTCGGATTTTAGGATAGAGTGCAAAGCTAATAGCGGTAATATCGTAGGTGTTTTTCAGTGCTTCGGTGTTAAGCGTTTCGATATCTAATGCAAGATTTTCGAATGCGATATCTTGGAGTGTTATCCAGCCAAATTTAATGGCATAGTACATAAAAATATCATCAGCATCAGGGGAGTGAGCAACGGTCATTGTTTTCAAAAAAGTCCTTGAATAAGTGTTGAGATTATTCTAACATATTCCATATTGAAATATTTTGAACCCATTTTTCTAAAATGGATTAAAATTGCTTCAAAGGGCTTTTTCAAGCTCAAAATGTTAAAATAATAACACTATGAAAAGAGGTAGTACAATGCAAATTGATGAGAACAAACGAAAAGCACTCGATTTAGCGATTAAACAGATAGACAAAGCGTTTGGCAAAGGCGCGCTTGTAAGGCTTGGGGATAAAGTTATTGAGCCTATTGCCTCGATTAGTACAGGGTCTCTTGGACTTGATTTGGCATTGGGTATTGGGGGCATTCCTCAAGGGCGTATTATTGAAATTTATGGACCAGAGAGTTCAGGTAAAACAACCCTCTCTTTACAGATTATTGCTGAGGCACAAGCAAAGGGTAGTATTTGTGCATTTGTCGATGCAGAACACGCTTTGGATGTCAAATATGCGGGGAATTTAGGCGTTGACATTGAAAATCTTTTAGTGTCTCAACCCGATTTTGGTGAGCAAGCACTTGATATCGTTGAAACCCTAGCACGCAGTGGTGCCGTCGATGTCATCGTCATTGACTCTGTCGCCGCGTTAACGCCAAAGAGTGAAATTGAAGGCGATATGGGAGATACGCACGTAGGTCTTCAAGCAAGACTGATGAGTCAAGCACTTCGTAAGCTTACAGCTGTTGTGCATAAGATGAATACAACTGTTATTTTTATCAATCAAATTCGTATGAAAATCGGTACAATGGGGTATGGCTCACCTGAGACAACCACAGGGGGAAATGCATTAAAGTTTTATGCTTCTGTGCGTATTGATGTCCGTAAGATTGCAACTTTAAAGCAAGGCGAAGAGCAAATTGGTAACAGAGTGAAAGCAAAAGTGATTAAAAATAAAGTAGCCCCTCCATTTCGTCAAGCAGAGTTTGATATTATGTTTGGCGAAGGCATTTCAAAAGAGGGTGAATTAGTTGATTATGGTGTAAAATTAGATATTATTGATAAAAGTGGAGCATGGTTTAGTTATAACGAAACAAAGCTAGGACAAGGCCGCGAGAATGTTAAAGCCTTTTTAAAAGAAAATAAAGAATTAGCGTTAGAAATTGAAGAAAAAATCAAACAAGCAATTGGTGGCAATGCGATGGTAATGGCATGTGGCGCTGATGACATAAAGGAAGATGAATGATCTATATCGAAGATATTGCCGCAGACGAAGTGTTAGACAGCAGGGGAAATCCAACCGTTAGAGCCAAAGTTGTTTTAAGTGATGGAACTGTTGCCAGTGCTATTGTGCCAAGTGGTGCCAGTACAGGTAAGCGAGAGGCATTAGAGCTTAGAGATAGCGATAGCCGTTATATGGGCAAGGGTGTTTTAAAAGCATGTGAAAATGTCAATACTGAGATTTCAGATGAACTCATAGGCCTTAGTCCTTTTAACCAAGCTGCTTTGGACGATATGATGAAAAAACTTGATGGAACAGAAAATTACGGACGTTTAGGTGCAAATGCTGTTTTAGGTGTTTCTATGGCAATAGCTCGAGCCGCCGCCGCAAGCCTTAATATTCCATTGTACCGTTATTTAGGCGGTGCAAACGCAATGACTCTTCCAACGCCTATGTTTAATATTATCAATGGTGGAAGCCATGCGAATAATAGTGTCGATTTTCAAGAATATATGATTATGCCTCTTAATTTTGAAAACTTTTCAGAGGCACTTCGTGCATGTACCGAAGTGTATCACCAGCTCAAAAAAATCATTGGTGCGATGGGTGAGAGTACAGCCCTTGGTGATGAAGGCGGTTTTGCTCCAAATCTTAAAGATAATGAAGAGCCTATAAAAGTTATTATGGATGCGATTAGCAAAGCTGGTTATAAACCAGGAATTGATATCGCTATCGCACTTGATGTCGCAAGCAGTGAACTTGTGTGCGAAGGTGGCTATAAACTTGAATCAGAAAACAGAATCTTAACGAGTGCAGAACTTGTTGCTTATTACGAAAATCTCTGCTCAAAATATCCTATTGTTTCTATTGAAGATGGCTTAAGCGAGGATGATTGGGATGGATGGAAGCTTTTAACTGAAAAATTGGGCAACAAAGTCCAATTGGTTGGAGATGATTTATTTGTTACCAATGAAAAGATTTTAAGTGAAGGTATTGCGAAAGGTATTGGCAATGCTATCTTGATTAAACCTAATCAAATTGGCTCAGTCACAGAAACGATGCGTACCGTTCGTTTGGCACAGCGCAATAACTACAAATGTGTTATGAGTCATCGTAGTGGTGAGAGCGAAGATGCATTCATCGCTGATTTTGCGGTTGCGTTAAATACAGGTGAAATCAAAACAGGTGCAACCGCTAGAGGTGAGCGAACGGCAAAATACAACCGTCTTTTAGAAATAGAAAGAGAACTTGGTTTGGGCGAGTACATAGGAAATCAACTCTTTTGTAAATGAGTGACGTTTTAGATGAGTTTGAAGACGAAAGAGGAAGTTCAGGCTTCTTCTTTTATCTCAAAATCTTGAGTCTCGCACTTATTGTTCTTTTATTTGGTTTGTATATTGGGGATGTCCTTTTTGGAAAAAGCTCATTGGATGTTTTACTCAATCTGCAAGAAGACAAAGATACGTTGATGGTAAAAATTCAAAGCCTTAAAGAAGAGAATGCTGTGTTGCAAAAAGAGTACTTTGAGTTACGCCAGTTAGACCCCGACCGTTAAGGAGAAAAAATGAACTATCGTGTTGGTTTGCTACTTTGTGGTATGCTCTCTTTTGCTGTGGCCCGTGAAAACCCTTTTGCCGTGGCAATGGATCCTTCTTTGGTAGGAAGAACAACACATATAAAAGAAGAACGAGTCGAATTTAATAGTACCAAGATCACACTTCCTAGCAGTGCGCGTATTTTAAAAAGTGCTTCCGTGACATTTCAAAACATTGATGGCTCTATCAGTGAAGAAATAGTTGGAATTGAGCAAGATGTTGACTGGCATCATCCTTTAATTCTTAGTACGCAAAAACCGCAACGCTTACAAGAACCAACACCCATCAATGAGTCTTTAGCCGTTTTACCCAAAACTCCTGTACAAACATCCAAAAAAGGTGAAATCAAAAAAGAAGATAATCCAAGCATGACACCGCAAGCAGATGTTGCAGTGAAAAGTTTTTCACGTGTTGTTTTAAGTGATGGTATAGAGTTGGAAATTAATAATAATAGCATTATGATTTATACTAAAGAGAAAAAAGTACGCGACTTTATTGTCTCAAATCCTTATAAAATCGTTGTTGATTTCTCAAAAGAAAAAAGCTCTTTTGTTACCAAGCTCGCAGAATTTTCCAAAGCACCTTTTATTTCAGCAGCACTTGGAAACCATGATGGATTTTATCGTATTGCCATTACACTTGATGGGCATTATCGCTATGATATAAAGCCTATAGACGGTGGGTATTTTATCTCTTTAAAGTAGTGCTTACATGTAAGGAAAAATCCTTACATGTAAAGCGTGTTAAAGCTCAAAGTTTGGTGTTCGCTCTAATGGTCCAAGATAGTGTTGTCTAGGACGTGCTATTTTCATATCAGGCTGCTCTTTTAGCTCAATCCATTGTGCAATCCATCCAGGTGTTCTTCCGATAACAAAGATAACTGCAAACATCTCTTTAGGAATTTTAAGCGCTTGTAAAATAAGACCTGAATAAAAGTCAATGTTTGGATAGAGCTTTCGTTTAATAAAATATTCATCACTTAAAGCAATCTCTTCGATTCTCTGCGCGACAGCCATTAATTCAGTGTCGATAGCAAGCTCGCTGACCAATTGTTTTTGAAGGTTTTTCAAAATGGTTGCTCGTGGGTCAAAATTTTTATAAACCCGATGTCCAAAGCCCATCAGTCTGAATGAATCATCAGGATCTTTTGCTTTGGCAATATATTTATCGACATTATCCACCGTACCAATCAGCTCAAGCTGACGAATGACGGACTCATTTGCACCACCATGAGCTCTTCCCCATAGGGCTCCAATACCAGCAGAGATAGCCGCGTAAGGGTGTGCATGGGTTGAAGCAACCACGCGAACTGCTGTGGTTGAAGCATTTTGCTCATGATCCGCATGAAGGGTGAAAATCGTATCGAGTGCTTTGACTTCGATAGGCTTTAAGTCGATGTGATGGTGCGGATAACCTCTTAGCATGTATAAAAAGTTTTCGGTAAAGCCCTTGTCCAAATCAGGATAAATAATCGGTAAGCCTTGTGAGTAGCGGTATGAAAACGCTGCAATGGTTGGAATCTTCGCAATAATACGATGCGCCATCTCTTTGACTTCTTCAGGCGAATCCATATCTAAATGGTCAAAATAAAAGGTAGAAAGTGCTGAAACCGCAGACGATAAAATTGCCATAGGGTGCGCGTTATCAGGGAAGGCATCAAAAAGTTTGCGCATACTTTCATGGATAAATGAGCGTTTTTTAAGTTCAAGCAAGAAGCTTTTATACTCATCTTTATTAGGAAGTTCTTTGTGTAAAAGTAAAAAAGCCGTGTCTAAAAAGGACTTTTTCGTCGCAAGATACGCAATATCATAGCCTCTGTACATCAACTTACCAATATCCCCATCAATATAGGTGATACGAGAGCGACAACTTGCGGTTGATGTAAATCCACGATCGAGCGTAAACATACCCATATTGCCATATAAAGCAGAAATATCGATAACATCAGGCCCAACGGTTGACTTTAAAATGGGAAATTCATACTCTTTTCCATCGCGATTGTTAATGATGGTAACACTTTCTTTACTCATACCAATCCTTTCACACATAATAATTTTTTATTATAGCCAATTTTATTTTTCAAATTGTCTTAAATTGTAGAAAGTGTTGCATTAGGAAGAAGAATTATTAAAAAGTTAGTTTGAAAGTTTTAGTTTTTATTACGCAAAGCGTAACTCACAAAGTGTGAGTTACGTATGACACTCTTTGGCGATTTCATAGCCTAGATTGCGAATCATCTCTAAATCTTCTATAGGCGCTTGTCCTTTTGTTGTTAGATAATCACCAATCACAATCGCATCAGCTCCCGCAGCAAAGATATCGCATTGTCTATTTTTAAAGGTGATTTCACGTCCACCTGCTACCATGAGCATGGTTTGAGGCAGTGCCGCTCGTACTGCTTTGATAATTTCTAATGCTTCTTCTTCACTCAGTGGCTCTGCTTTTAAAGGAAGAGAAGGATTGTGGTGGTAAAAATTAAGAGGCATGGTTGCGGGTGAAAGCTCTTTAATGCTTTGGATAAATGAAGCTCTATCTTCTTTACTCTCTCCTAAACCAAAAATGCCACCACTGCACAAATGAAGCCCTGATTCTTTTACATGTAAACAGGTCTGATAGCGCTCCTCCCAAGAATGGGTGGTACAGATTTTGGCGTAATAGTTTTTAGAGCTTTCTAAATTGTGATTGTACGAGTTGACACCTGCTTCTTTAAGTGCTTTTAACTGCTCTAACGTCGCAAGACCATTACATGCGATGAGGTGAATATGAGGCAATGCCGCACGTACGGCACGAGCCGCATCACAGACATAGGCTAATTTTTTATCATCAAGTCCAAGACCTGAGGTCACCAAGCAAAACCCTAAAGCACCATAGCTTGATGCATTTTTCGCTTCTAATACAATTTGTTCAATAGGCTTATATTTATAACGTGTAATATCCGCATGGTGTTTAGCACTTTGGGTACAAAATCCACAATCTTCAGCACAACTTCCGCTTGAAATATTACAGATGGAACATAAAAAGACAGACTTACTCATCACGCTTCCTCTTTAAATTTACACTTAATACACTCATAAACCTCTTTTTTACGAAGTTCACGTTTGGACATGATGTAGTTACATTCAGGACATTTTTTTCCTGTGGGTTGGTGGTTGGAAACAAAATTGCATTTAGGGTAGTTTCCACAGCCATAAAATTTACCACGACGTGAGATACGCTCTAAAATGTCGCCACCGCATTCGGGGCATGGAATATCGAGCTTGACCTTCTCTTTAGGGGCAACAGCTGTTCGCGAAAGATTTTGTGTGTATTTACATGTAGGATAGGTACTGCACGCGATGAATTCTCCAAAGCGACCTTTTCGTTTGACAAGTTCTTTGCCACATTCTGGGCACATTTCGCCTGTGAAAATAACCACTTTTTGGCTTTCAATACCTGTTTTACCTTTTAAAACTTGTTCATTGAAAGGCTCATAAAACTCCCATAAAATCGCTTGCCAATCTTCTTTATCTTCTGCGATTAAGTCTAAGCGCTCTTCCATGTTTGACGTAAATGAGGAGTCAACAATCTGAGGAAAATGAAGCTCTAAAAGTTCTGTGACTTTAAAGGCTATCTCTGTAGGAACGATTTGCTTTTTCTCAATCGTGATGTATTCTCGCGTACTTAAAACCGAAATCGTTGGTGCATAGGTGGATGGACGCCCAATACCTAAACTCTCAAGCTTTTTAATCAAACTCGCCTCTGAGTAACGAGACGGTGGTTCTGTAAAGTGTTGATTGGCATCGAGTTTGCTCAAAGTTACTTCTTGTTTAAGGGTTAAATCTGGCAAAAGTTTGTCTTTATCATTGTCGCCATAAGCTTTGTAGAAACCATCAAAGAGAAGTTTTCTTCCGCTAGCTTTAAAAGTGCCGCTTTCACTTTCAAAAAGAAGTGTTTGACTCTCAAAACGTGCGTTATTCATCTGAGAGGCTAAAAAGCGATTGTAAATAAGCGTATAAAGTTTAAGCTCGTCAGGTTTGAGATAGCTTTTAGCAACCGTTGGAGTAAATTCTAAAATCGTTGGACGAATCGCTTCGTGTGCTTCTTGCGCACTTTTGCTTTTTGTGGTGTAAAAACGTGGTTTTTCAGGTAAATAAGCTTGACCATAATCGCTGATGATCTGTTTTCTAGCTGATTCTATCGCTTCTTTAGCGATATTGAGTGAGTCAGTACGCATATAGGTGATAACGCCTTGTACCCCTTGATGTGTTTGAACACCCTCATAGAGTGTTTGTGCTAACATCATGGTTTTTTTGGGAGAATAGCCAAGGCTACTGGAGGCACTTTGCTGTAATGTCGAGGTCATAAAAGCAGGACTTGGGGCACTTTCTCGCTCTTTCTTTTCAATCAACCCGACATGAAATGTCTCTGTGGAGAGTTGCGCATGGATGGCATGGGCACGTTCTGTGTTGGTGATGGTCATTTTTTCAATTTTTTCACCTTTAAAGGCAACCAAAGAGGCTTCAATGTTTTTATTGAACAGTGCGTCAATACTCCAAAACTCTTCTGCCTTAAAGGCTTGAATCTCTTTTTCACGGTCAACGACGATTTTTAACGTGGAAGATTGTACACGTCCGGCACTTAAGCCTTTTTGGATTTTGGAAGCAAGTAGGGGTGAGAGTTTATATCCCACAATTCGGTCTAATAGACGTCTTGCTTGTTGTGCATTGATGCTACTGTTGTCCAGTTTTCGTGGATTTTCGAGTGCGTGGGTGATGGCATTTTTGGTGATTTCGTGAAAAACGATACGGGGAAGTTCGTTAGGATCTTTTCCAATAGCTGTCGCGATATGAAATCCAATAGCCTCACCCTCTCGATCCTCATCGGTCGCGATATAAACAGTGTGTGCGTCGCGTGCGAGCTCTTTAATTTCCTTGACAATCGCCGTATGGTCTTTTGAGACACGGTACTCAGGGATGAAGTGTTTGTCTTGAATTTTGATACCAAAACTACTTTGCGGAAGATCACGTATATGACCTTTAGAAGCGATGACGGTGTACTCTTTGCCTAAAAAATTCTTAATCGTTTTTGCTTTTGTGGGAGATTCCACAATAATGAGATTTTTCAATA
>JAGOZL010000058.1 GCA_018058685.1 Sulfurospirillum sp. | reverse complement strand
AGTGAACATTGTGTGAGAGGACATTGCGGACAAACGAGACGATATCGAAAAAATTTTCATACTGTTCGTTAAAAAGCTCTTGCATAAAGGTTTTAAAAGGACTCTCAAAGCGCAAGCTCTCGACCATTGCCATGCAAATACCCCGAAAAGCATTAAACTCTACAAAATACTCAAATAAAGAGATTTCCTCTTTTTGACTTTTTTGCGCATTGAGCAATAACTCATGGATAATCTGTGCGTTAAAATAGTAAGCTTGGTCCTTTTCATATTTTTTAACCACAAACAAACTTCTATCGGTAAAGTCTTCCGTTTTGGAGAGTTTTCCAAAAAACTCTCCCATATGCAAAAAATAAAAGTTTTGCTCTATGAGTAAAAGGGCATCGTCTAGTAAAACCTCTTGGTCGTTCATGGACATCTCTCCAGGAACACTTTGAGCTCTTGGTAGATTGCACAGTTGCCTTCTTGAGAGATTTTTGGAGGGGTTAAGCGGTTGGCATTTTTCGCACCACTGTAAAGTAAGAGACAATCATCTCTTAGTCTTTCATTTGGCATGACGGTGTATTCACAACGACCATAAGGACTTTTAAGCGTTACTTTTTCATCTTTTTTCAAGCCTAAACTTAAAGGTACATACAAATAATTATCCCTTACAAACTGCGAGTTTAATCCCAAATTCTGCTTTGATGCAAGCAGATAAAACTCTCCCTCATCATCAAAGGTGTCTTCAAATTCATCTAAAAATTCAAATTTTTTACTGGGTGTGTAAAATCCATTCGCATAAGGGATACTCTCATACGTTTTAGAGATAAGCCATCCCTCTTTTTTGGCACAATGAGAAGCGATGACACGTTCTAAAAGCGTTGTTTCCTCTTCTAAACACTCATACCCAAAAGCGTTTAAAAGGTACTGAGTTAAGGCGTATTCGCTGATGCCATTGGCATTGTCTTGGCACTTTGGCATACGCCCAATAAATTCATGTCCATAGCTTAATTTCACGTCTTCTTTTTCTAAAAAGCTTAAAGCAGGGAGAACAAGATGGGCACGCTTGGACGTTTCATTTTCGTGAAGCCCAAAGTAAACCACACACGAAGCTTTTTCAAGATTAGCTTCAACACTTGGCGTTGAGGGCATTTGAGAAAGAGGATTTGCTCCTTGGATGAAAACCAAATCGTATTTTGAAAAATCACACGTTGGAAGCTTTTCTGTCTTTGCTTTAACTTTAAACGGTGTGCTAAAACCAAAACCACTGTTGGAAAGATACCCAACCCCACATCCCTCTTTTCCAAACAGTCCAAGCATCGCCGCAAACGCATCAATGGCACGTAAAACACTGTGCCCAAAACCATATTTTTGAACGCCAATGCCGACTAAAATGGAAACCTTTTTCCCTTTAATCAAAGAAAGCACCAACGCTAAGTCATCCAAGCTAAGTCCCGTTTTATCGATGAGTGCTTTCATCGGAGTACCGCAGATAAGCTTTAAGAAAAAGGGGTAATTTGTCGTATGATTTTTGATAAATGCTTCATCTTCCAAGCCTTCCATATGAACAATGCGGCTTAGTAAAAGCGCTAAATACAAATCCCCAGCAGGTTTGATTTGTAAATGGACATCTGCTTTTTTGGCACTATCGGTTTTTACAGGGTCAATCACAATGAGTGTTTTTCCCTTTAAGGCTGGCAACATGTGAGAGTTGGTCACACTTGGATTTCTTCCCCACAAAATCACGACGTCTGCATCTTTTACATGTAAAGGCGAAAGTGCCAGATTGGCTCCTCTGCCCTCTACGATTCCAGCATCGCCTGCTTCATCACACAGTGAGCCTGAGGCTATCACGGCATTGTGCTCTGCAAAAAAACGTTTTGTTACACTTTGCATCACGCCTAAATTGCCACTGCCTTTAAACAAAAGTGTTCGTGAGGGCTCATAAGATTTAAACTGCTCAACCAAAATGTTCAAGGCTTCTTCCATAGAAATCTCTTGACCATGAAAACGAGGCTTTTCAATGCGTTCCCACGAAGCGTAATGGTTAAGATGGTGGCACAAGTATCCTTGTGTAATGGGATGAGCTTTATCGCCCCTCAAAGAGCCATCTTCGTTCACAAGGATAGAACATCCATCAAAACAATCCAGTGGACACGTTGTTTTTTGCATCAATTTTCCTTAAATTCTATCTTTTTGAGTATTGAAAAACTCTCAGGTGCGCTTAAAAGAATTTCACAGCGATACGCTGAGATATTTTGCGTATCGGCAACTTGCCAAATCTTATCAACTTTAGCATCACTCTTTTTTCCATCAAGGTAAACCACCCCTTTACGAGCCATATCGACATCTTCTTTGGCTAAGAAGATGGTGAGTTTTCCTTGGGCAACATCGCTCGCCTCAACCAAAGGTGCGCCTTGCGTTGCATACTCGCCTTTGCCCAAATGAATTTTATAGATAAGAAAATTTTGAGGTACACGAATATTTTTTTTCTCTATTTTGTCGTTTAAAAGAGCGATATGTGATGAGATATCGGCTATTTGCACCAAGGTGTTTTCTAAAGATTGTTCTAAACTCACCAGTTGATTTTTAGCATTTAAAAGAGCGATGTGCTCATTTTCTTTCTCAATGTTAGACTTTGTTTTCAAATCTTTCATACGTGCAAAACTCTCTTCTTTAAAAGAGACGATGCTCCTGGAATTTGCGATGCTTTGCTTGGTGAGTGTTGCTGTTTTTGTAAGGGCTGTAAGCTTTTCTTTTGCATGTTTCATATCTAAAACATCTAAGCTATCATCAAGGCGTACAACCACACTGCCCGTTGAGCGTTTTCCTTCCAGACTAAGCTCTGAAAAATGAACCTCTCCGGCATAAGCAGCTTTATACGTATAGGTAAAAACGGGCTCCACTTTAGCGTAGTAAACACCCGCACAAAGTAAGGCATGAAAGGATAAAAGCAGTACAAAAAAACGCATGACATTCCTTTTAAATAAAGGAGATATTATACATCACTTCTTAAAATTTAAGAGTTTATCCTCCAAGATTTCAAACGTGATAGGCTCTTGCATATCTAAATCAATATGTTGGTAATTCATTCTAAGTCCATGCTCCTCTAAAAGCGCATCAATACGTGCATAATCCATATGCTCATGAGGGGTTGTGTGAAGCACTAAAAAGTTATCGCTGTACGCCCGTACAATCATCGCTTCAGGATAGATGGTATGAATTTCATTGGCGATACGTTGTAAAAAAAGATCGCCATTTTTCCATCCGTGTTGTTTGTTGTACACTGAAAACTGTGTACAGTTAAGATGATCAACACAGAGCATCTTAACCGCGCAATCACGCGCATGTGCAAAAATGAATTTTAAATAGTTGATATTGTAAAACCCTGTCAGTTGATCTCTAAAATAGTAAGAAAAACGCATCTCTTCTAAAAGATCTTTAGGCATTTGCGTTGTATTTTCAGGTAAAACGATATCTGCAAAAATTGATTTTGCAAGGGTAATAATAAAAGGATTAAACTGCTTTCCACTCTCTTCATCTAAAATAGCAATCGCTTGCTCTTTGCTAAGGCTTTTTCGATACGCGCGGTTTGTGGTCATCGCATCAAACGCATCGGCAACAGTGATGACTTGAGAAAGAAAAGGGATTTGCTCACCTTTGAGCCCATCAGGGTACCCTTTGCCATCATATCGTTCATGATGATGCAAGACGATATTTGCCAAACTACTAAAAGGCTCTCGACACAGCAACTCATAACTCGCCGTTGAATGGCGTTTAATAAGGGCGTATTCTGTTTCATTGAGTTTATCTGGTTTAAGTAAGATAGCATCTGGAATTTCGATTTTACCGATGTCATGAAGCATTCCTGCTTTATAAACAAAATCGGCATCATCGTGAGAACCGCCTGAGGCAAGAACGATGAGACGTGAATATTCAGCTACCCTTTGAGAATGCCCTGCCGTATAACTATCACGTTTTTCCATCATATCTATCAGTCCATACATACTCTCTTCATACAACTTTGTCTTTTCATTGAGGTAATTTTTACCCTTAAGATGAATCCACCAAATCGCAAAAAGCCCCAAAAACCATGTTCCGATATACATCGAGATTAAAAAATAGTAGCTTTGAGCATTGACTTCTTTAAAGGTCGGTATTTTCATCTCAATACTGGTATAACCTAAAAGTGAGCCTACCCGCTCGCCTGAGTGAACGTGACAGGTGATACAATTGGCATTGGCAATCAAAGGTTTGACATAAAAAATCGTTTCGTATTTTTCTTTTTTAAGAATAGCAAAGTGATCTTGCAATGTATTTTTTGTATTGGTGATGGCTCGCATCGCCGAAGAAGGTAATGTCAATTCTTTAGAAACGGGTTCTATTCGCAAATCCATTTCACTCTGTTTTGCCAAAACAGCAAGAAGCTCTTTAAGAGAAAAATTGTTACGAATACTGTACTTTTGGTCATCACTTAACGCTTTTGCTTTTTGGTCATACGCCCAATAGATAAACGCAACCGACTGCTCACTTACCCCTTTAATTTTTTCTAAAGAACTTTTAACGATATGCTTTTCTTCGTTGTAAAATTGATAAAATGCAAAAATTGCCGTAAGTAACGTCCAAAAAATCGTTAAAAGAATGGCAATTTGTTTAAAATACTTAATGCGTTTATGTGTTGACATATCGGTGATGTTCTTATCATTGGGATGGTATGGAAATATAACTAAAGTTGATTGTGCCTAAAATGAACTTAAGGAAAGATTTAGAAATAAGAAGCGTTACATGAACGCTTCTTATATAGTAAGTTAAATACTAATTTCTTTAATATCAGCAATAGAGCGAAATGCCATATAAATTTGTGCAATTAAATTTTGTCGATTGGTTTTGACATTTACATTATCAGCATTTACCATGACATTATCAAAGAAAGCATCAATGTCTGATTTGAGACCAAACAAAGCGTCAAGGTTCTCTTCGTATGTCTCATATTTTACACTTATGACCGCTTTAAACGCTTGGTAAAGGGCTTTTTCGTACTCATTTTCAAACAATGCCTCGTTTACATGTAAATCCGCATTGACATCGATATTTTTAATGATGTTTGCCACACGCTTAAACGTGGAAACACTTTGTTTAAAATCTTCCGTTTGCGTAATCGAAGCTAAGGCTTTGATTTTTAAAGCCATTTTTACGATGTCACGCTCTCCACTGCTCATCACCGCTTTAACGATGGAAGGATTGACATCAAAGAACTGATAGAGTCGCTCTAGGAAAAATGTCTCCAAAACATCAAAATCAAAGGCTTTATAGTTTTGCGCCACGGCTTTTAAATCCGTATGAATATCAAAGGCGATTTTTTGCTCAAGCACGATTTTAATAATACCATTGACCGCACGACGAAGTGCATAAGGATCTTTCGCTCCTGTTGGGATTTTATCGATGCTAAAGAGTGCAACAAGCGAATCAAGTTTGTAAGAAAGTGCCACGATGGAAGAAAAAAGCGTTGAAGGCAAAGCGCTCTCTTCTGAATTGGGTAAATACTGCTCTTTAAGTGCAAGAGCTAAGAGTTCATCCTCATTAAACGCATTGGCGTAATAGTGACCCATCAAGCCTTGAAGCTCAGTAAACTCATACACCATTTCACTGAGCAAATCTGCTTTAGAAAGCATCACAGAGCGCTCCATCAACGCTTTAAGCGTTTCTTTATTCAGGCGTGGTGTCATCTCAAGAAGGGTATTTTCATATTTTGAAACCAAAAAGAGCGCAATAGCATTTTCACGCACTTCTTTGTCAAACAATGAACCCAAACCATCCAAATAGGTGATGTCTTTAAGTCCCTCGTAACTGAGTCCTCTTTTTAGGTCATTGTCTAAGAAAAAGAGAGCATCGGAGAGTCGTGCACGAAGCACTTTTTCATTGCCACGCACGATTAAATCATAATCATCACTAATCGCGTTGGAAACAACGATAAAGCGGTTGGTTAATTTACCCTCTTTAAACACAGGGAAATAGCGTTGGTTCTCTTTCATAGAAGTGATAATTACTTCAGGAGGTAAGCGTAAAAAACGCTCTTCAAAACTTCCAATCAGTGCTTTTGGGGACTCGGTAATCGCAATGACTTCATTTAAGAGCTCTTCATCAATTTCAATACTAACACCCTCTTTTTTCTCAATCACCGCAAAATCGGTTAATATAATCTCTTTACGAATATTGGGATAGAGCACAACCCCACGCTCTGTCAAACGGTCAAAATAATCCCCCGCAAACATATAGGCAAATGGCTCATACGAAATGGTGCGGTGCGGATACGAAAAAGGAGTAGACTCAATGCCAAAAAGTGAAAAGCTCACATGCTCATCACCCAACATACATCCAAGCCACCTTATCGGACGAATAAAGCTCTCTTCTAAAAAGCCCCAGCGCATCGACTTTCCAAAATTAAGCCCTTTGATAAAAGCTTCTATCATCTCTTTTAAAAGCTTTTTTGCCTCAAGCCCCTCAATGCTTTTTTTATAGTAAAGCACTTCTTTGCCCTCTTTAAGTGTATGTGTGACCTCACTAAACTCAACCCCACATTTCTTCGCAAATCCTAATGCCGCAGCAGTTGGCTCACCCTCTTTGAGCGCAACACTCAAAGGTGCTCCAAAAAACTCCTCTTCACGAGAAGCTTGTTTGGTTGGAAATGCGCTATGCCACAAAACTAAGCGACGTGGCGTATAGTAAAATTCAAAGTCACACGCTAGCGCGTTTTTTTCTAAAATATCAAGCCAGAGTTTTTCAATGTTGGGAAGTTCTTTTAAAAAAGGGATAGCAGGAAGTTCTTCGACACCGATTTCGATTAAAAGAGGTTTGATCATCCATTTGACCTTTACATGTAAAAATTTTATTCGATTTTAGCCAAAATTGCGTTAAATCGACCTTTTACATGTAAGGCAAATGGCAATTAGCAGTGGTTTTTGCAGTGTCCAAAGAGTTTTGAAAAAAGCCAAATCGAAGGACAAAAATCAGTAATCGCCCAAAGGACAATCATCGCAATGACAAATCCTAATAAAACGCTACCATACACTGAACCCATGCTCATCAAACCATAGGCAATTCCTAGAACTACTGCTAAGAGAAGGCGTTGCAATTTTTCAGCACATATCATTTTTATTCCTTTATGATAAATATAATATGGAACTATAAAATGAAGCAACTTAAAAAGGTATTATTTTTTTAACCTACTCAGAAATTGTATGAAAAATTGCAGTAAGAGGGAGGTGGTCTGAAAAGCCCTCACCTAAGTGCTTTCCTTTACCTTTGTCACTGATTTGCCACCGCTTTGGAACACCATCACTTTCTAGCATATAAGGGACTATAAAAGGGGTAAATGTTCCTTTTTTATACTCAATTCCTTTGCCATCGCTCAGTGTTTTTGCGATCACAATATGATCAAGTGCAGAGCGCTTTTTGCCATAAGTGTGCGAATAGCGTTTTTCTTGCGGAAGCTCGTACCATAAATTATACAAAGATGCTGTGTCAGAGCCCGTTTTAAGAACATTCACAAAAGCTAAACCCCAATCATCTTTTTCAACATTTAAAGGCGAATTAAAATCTCCCAATACAATAAACTCTTTGCTTTTTTCGTGAAGCAATGCGTTGTGTAGCGTTGTCGCATAAACCAGTCGCTCTTCCTCTTTTTCTCTATGCGCTGGCCAATGGTTGATGTAGACATCTAAAGATTTTTGCTCGATTTTTAAGCTCACTTTATGAATACCTCGGGGTTGGTCTTTCATCACAATCGACGTACTTTTTTCAATCGGAAACCGTGATAAAAGCGCTGTTTCGATAGAAACACGAGGCTTTTTTGAAGGATAAAAAAGATGTGGATACGCTTTTTGACCTAATGCCACATTGAGCTTTTCAAGCACCTCTTTATTTTCAACCTCGGCTAAGGCAATAACATCTGCGTTGATATCTTTAATAACACGCGCAAGATTGGCGATTTTTTTCTCCATCATCGCTTCATCCCAGCCATGTTTAGGGCCTGGAGTATACTCTTGATACTCATTGCCCTCTTTTTTAGCATCAAAGAGGTTCTCAACATTGTACGTAGCCACTTTAAATTCTAAAGCGCATAAAATAAAAGGTAAAAATAAAACGCTAAAACGAATCAATTTTGACTTCCACTCATCGGTTCATATTCACCCGTTTCGGTGTTAAAATACTCTAATTCTCCCGTAGCAAGGCTGTAATACCATGCGCGTAAAAAAAGTTCGCCCTCATTGACACGACGCTCTACATCAGGATAGGTGAGTAAATTTTTCAATTGAAATAAAACAGAGATTTTTTCCGTCAATTCTAAGCGTTCTTCATGACTCACATCTTTACTAAGCTTTTGATTGACGTAGTTTTTAGCACCCAATCCTAATTCCAACCACTTTTTTACATGAACTAAATTAATATCGGTGATTTTTGTGTACATGGTCTCTATCGCGCCACAATGAGAGTGTCCACAGATAATGATATCGGTAACACCCAAAACGGAAGTAGCATACTCAATACCTGCGGCCGTTGCGTGGTAATCGTTATCGGGCGCAAAAGGTGGAACAAAATTGCCAATATTACGCAAAACAAAAAGCTCACCGGGTGCAGAACTCGTAATGAGCGCTGGATCAACCCTCGAATCACTGCATGCGATAAAAAGAACCTTTGGTTTTTGACCATTTTCAACTAAGTCTAAAAACTTATTTTCATACTTTTTAAACTTTGTATCTTTAAATTTTTCATACCCACTGATCAATTCTGCTATTTTCATTTTTTCTCCCACTGTTACAATGTGCGAATTATACAAAAAGGGGATGAAAAAGAAATTACAAGCTATAATAATGCGCAAATAAAACCTAAAATTAGGTTACATGTAAAGGAAACCCATGGAATTTAAAAATGTCACGATTGTGAAAAAAGCCAATGTCTATTTTGATGGAAACGTCACCAGTAGAACCATCCATTTTGCAGATGGCAGTGTCAAAACGCTTGGATTTATGCAAGTGGGAGATTACACGTTTAGTACAGGAAAAGCTGAAATTATGGAGTTTATGAGTGGCGAGCTTGAGGTAACATTGCCTAATAAAAAAGAGCCTCTCATCATCAAAGGAAGTGCGACATTTGAAGTACCAGCCAATTCAAGCTTTAGTTTACATGTCATTACTCCAGCAGATTATTGCTGTTCGTTTATTGATTAGAGTTCTTGCACCTTTGCAAGAACTCTAATGGTTGCGCATCTTTTTTTCAAAATCATCCACGCTCAAAGGCTTGCTAAAGTAGTAACCTTGGACTTCATCACAGCCTTGAGAGATAAGAAAATCAAGCTGTTCTTTCGTCTCAACACCCTCAGCAATCGTTTTTAGTCCCAAACTTTTTGCCAACGCAATAATCGTTGCGACAATGGCTCTATCATCTGCATCCTCGTTAATATCTCGAATGAACGATTGGTCGATTTTAAGTCTATAGACATGAAAACGTTTCAAATAACTCAAAGACGAATACCCCGTTCCAAAATCATCAATCGCTAAACGAATCCCTTTTTCATGAAGTCTGTTCATCGTCTCTATCGCACGTTCAGGATTTTGTGCCGCAACGCTTTCTGTGAGTTCTAATTCCAAATACCACGGCGGAAGTTTGACTTCATCTAAGATAGTTTGCACCAAAGCAGAAAGGTGTTCATGATGAAACTGCACAGCGGAGAGATTGACCGCCACAATCATCGGTTTAAAGCCCATATCCATCCACTGCTTCATGCGACCCGCAGCACTGCGTAACACCCACTCACCGATAAGGAGTATTTGCCCACTCTCTTCGGCAATAGGGATAAACTCAGAGGGTGAAATATTTCCTAGTTCTGGATGATTCCATCGCAATAAGGCTTCAACCCCAACAATAGAGCCATCTAGCAAAGATATTTGAGGCTGATAATGCAAACTAAGCTCACCTCGAAGATGGGCGTAACGCAAACCATTTTCTAACAACAGCACACGAGAGGAACGACTTTGTATCTCGGCGGTGAAGAAACGATGGTTATTGCGCCCATGTTGCTTGGCTAAGTACATTGCCGCATCTGCACATTTAAAAAGTGTATCCATATCTTCACCATCAGCAGGATACATCGCGATACCAATGGATGCGGTGATGACTAACTCGTGCTCTTGCAATTTAATCGGCTGTTCAACCGCTTGAAGAAGCTTTTTAGCCACATGTGCCGCGCCATCAGATTTGATACCAGGTAAAACGATGACAAATTCATCGCCACCTTGACGTGAGAGTGTATCTTCTTGGCGCAAAAGTGTTTTAAGACGCTTTGAAACTTCAATGAGAAGTTCATCCCCAACGCTATGTCCTAAGGTATCGTTCACGTGTTTAAAATGGTCAAAATCTAAAAAGAGGATAGCCAGTTTTTCATTTTTGCGTTTAGCGATGCTGATGTCATGCTCAACCCTCATACGCAACAACGTTTTATTAGGGAGGTCTGTGAGCGTATCAAAATATTCAAGCTTTTCTATCTTGACTTCATTTTCACGTCGTTTGGTAATATCACGCGCAATGCCTAAAACACCTATGAGCTCATTTTTGACATCATAAAACGGTGTTTTAATCGTTTCAAACAAACCACTATAAC
>JAGOZL010000141.1 GCA_018058685.1 Sulfurospirillum sp. | reverse complement strand
ACATCGCGCACATCACCGATAAAAAAACGCATGGCAGGGTGATTGAACTGTTGAGCCATCTCATACTGCTTAAGTTCATCCCTAGAATAGATAATAATTTTGTTGGGTTTATAATGTTTAAGGAGAATTTCTGTGTATTTTTTACCAAAACTGCCTGTTCCACCGGTGATAAGAATATTTTTGCCGTTAAACACATTCAACCTTTAAAAATAGATTTTTTAGATTTAAGCAAATTTAATTCCATTGTAGATTTGACATTGCTATCGGAGTCGTAGTATAATCAAAGCAATCAAGTATAAGGGGTCTGTCATGAAAATAGGTAATAGTTCAAACACCCAGATGAATACACTCTTAAATGAGGCAAAAACCAACACCGACAAAATGCTCTCCACCATCGGCGCGCAAAGAGAATTAAGTGGAAAAGACAATGCCTCATTAGTGATTTCAAATGCATTGGCTTCTCAGATTTCAACCTTAGGTCAAAATGTTCAAAATGCCAATGAAATGATAGGTATGTCTCAAATCGCTGATGTCTCTTTACGTGCCTTGAGTGCAGGGACAGAAAAACTAGAAGAACTCTCCGTCCGTTTTAAGAGCGACACCTTAAGCAGTGAACAAAAAAGTGGTCTTGAAAAAGAGTTCAAAAAGATTACCGAAGCGATGCAAAAAATGGTTGAGGGCGCAAGCTACAATGGACAAAGCGTACTCTCTAGCACCTTTGGTTTAGAAGCTAGCTCTTTAAGTAGCCTTACTATTGATGATAAAGAAAGCATTACAACCTTTACCCAAAGCTTAACATCGCTCTCCTCGACGGTTAGTTCTACCATGAACAGTGCACAATCGAGCATTGCTAATTCGTTATCTAGCATGACAAATCTTAGCAGTGCACATGCGACGATATCAGAAACGCCTTTGGATCAAAAATTGACCGAGCTGAGCCAACAAAATCTTAAAATTGACAGATCTACATTGGCACAAGCGCATCAAAATAACCTGATGCAACAACGTATTTCCTCGCTTTTAAGCTAGTCCTTTTTTGCTGAATGCCACGTATCGACAACAAAACGTTTTATAAAAAAGCGATAGCGCGCTACGGGCATACAGCACGAGGGCTTAATTGGAACTCTAAAACTTCTCAACACATACGCTTTGAAGTTATCTATGAGCTTTTAGGCGCACACATTACTTCTTCCAAAATCATCGACGCAGGGTGCGGTTTTGGTGATTTTTATCTTTTTTTGAAACAAAAAGGTGCATTGCCTCGCTTTTATGTTGGGTATGACATGATGGATGCGATGCTTGAGGTTGCGGCAAAAAAAACAGGGCAAAAGTGTTTAAAATGCGATATCTTAAAAGATGAACTTGAAGAGGCAGATTTTTATATTGCGAGCGGTTCGATGAATATTTTGAACCGTTTTGAGACACACCTTTTTATCCACCGTTGTTTTGAAGCTTCACGCAAAGGGTTTGTGTTTAATCTGCTCAAAGGCGAAGATACCTCGAAGCATTTTAACTACTGGAATGTGGAAGAGATACTCGTACATCTCAAAACCTATGGATGTGAGATTGTCCTCAAAGAGGGGTATATGGACGGTGATTTTACTGTGTTGCTTAAAAAAGGGGATGTGTGAAAAAAGTTATTCTTAGTGTCGTTTCACTCTATATTTTAGCGATGGGTTATCTCTACTTTACCCAAGAAGCGCAGATTTTCCCCGCATCAAGCATCGAAAAAGAGCAGATACCCGCGGTGCCCAACAGTGAAAAAATAGCTTTACATGTAAACGAATCCGTTGTTCTTCAAGGACTCATGCATAAAGATGACCAAAACGATGCAGGACTTTTGCTCTACTTTGGTGGCAATGCCGATGATGCCACCCATTTTGCGCATTATGCAAAAGCACTTAGAGGATACGATATCGTCACTTTTAACTACCGAGGCTACGTGGATAGCAGTGGAAAACCCAGCGAGAAAGCTTTATTTGAAGATGCTTTAAGGATTTACGATACCTATGCCAAAGGGCGCAAGGTGGTATTGGTGGGGCGAAGTTTGGGAAGTGGCGTGGCAACATACGTGGCATCCAAACGTGAGAGCGCTGGGTTGGTGCTTATCACGCCGTATGATTCTATTGTCTCGATGGGACAACAAAAATACCCCTATTTTCCCATTGCTTGGCTTTTAAAACATTCATTTGAAACCGTGCGTTATATCCCCTCTATCACAGCACCCATCGCTATTATCGAGGTAGAAAATGACACCACCATACCACGCTACCATCTTGAAAAACTTCTTGCAATGCTTCCAAAACCACCTTTACATGTAAGACTCTCTAACACCACGCATGGCGATGTTCTGAAACATCCAAATTTTACACATGAACTTCAAACCCTACTAGGAAAAATCCGTGAATAAAGTCTACCTCAAACACTCCGTTGTCCCCAAAATCAGACGTTTTACCCCATGGGTGTATGCGAACGAAATCGACTCTAACAAAGATGAGTTTCAAAGCGGCGAAATCGTCGCTCTTTTTTCCAAAAAAGATGGTTTTTTAGGAACAGCGTATGTCAATCCAAAGTGTGCGATTTTTGCACGAATTTTGAGTTTTGGCAAAGAAGAGATTGGCAAAAAGTTTTTTCATAACCGCATCAAAAATGCCATTAAAAAGCGTGAGGCACTTTTAAAAACGACTAACTCTGTACGTCTTATTCACTCAGAAGCTGACTTTTTACCAGGACTGATTGTCGATAAATACGGTGATAGTTTAGCCATCCAAATCAACACCGCAGGGATGGAAGTGTTTCGAGAATTGATACTGAGTACACTCAAACATCTGCTCAATCCTTCGTGGATTGTTGAAAAGTCCGATGAAAATTCTCGTGAAATCGAAGGATTGGAAAGTCGCAATGGCACGCTGTTTGGAACGCCCGTACAAAACTTTGAACTGAGCGAAAATGAACTCACCTTTTTAGTCGATATCGAAGATGCCCAAAAAACAGGCTTCTATCTTGACCAGCGTAAAAATAGAAACCTCTGTGCCAGTTACATCAAAGAGGGCAATACCGTTTTGGACTTGTGTTGTAACGCAGGTGGATTTGGCATTTACGCCCTTAAAAGTGGAGCTAAAGAGTGTGTGTTTGTCGATGTTTCCGAATCAGCCATCGCACAAACCAAAGCCAATTTAGAGCGCAATGAATTGGTGAGTGAATCCTTACATGTAAAGGACGTTTTCACCTTTTTAAAAGAGCAAAAATACAAAAATACCTTTGATATGGTCATCATCGACCCGCCATC
>JAGOZL010000057.1 GCA_018058685.1 Sulfurospirillum sp. | reverse complement strand
GTAAAGGCTGCTTTTTCATTCATCATCTTGGTCAAAATAAAATTACATGTACCGTTCATAATGCCTTTAATCGCTTCAATATGATTGGCACTGAGTCCCTCACGTAAAGCTTTGATAATAGGAATGCCTCCTGCAACACTCGCCTCATAACCTATGGGTGTATCACCGGCTAAGTCTTTAAGCTCATAGCGATGATAGGCAAGTAAAGCTTTGTTAGCCGTTACAACGGCTTTACCATTTTTTAATGCACGTGTCACAATAGTATACGCTTCATCAACGCCACCCATAAGTTCTAAGACAATATCAACTTCAGGATTTTCTAACACATCATCGACATTGGTACTCAAAGGAATGGTGATATCACGCTTTTTAGTCAAATCTTTGACAACACCCATCACTGGAATAATTTTTTTTCCACTGCGCGCGGTGATAATATCTTCATTTTCTTGCAAGATTTTAACAACATGACTTCCAACGGTTCCAACCCCTATAATGCCAACACGAATCATACTTTTGATCCTTCTAAACTTTTTAAATATTTTTTGATATTGCGTGCTGCTTGGCGGATACGGTTTTCATTTTCGATAAGTGCAATTCGCACATACCCCTCACCCGCTTCGCCAAAACCATTACCTGGACTGACCGCAATTTTTGCTTCTTGTAACAGTTGTTTTGCAAACTCCATACTTCCCAAATGCGCTGCAACTTCAGGAATTTTTGCCCACACAAACATCGTTGATTGAGGTTTCACCATAGACCAACCTGCATTCGTAAAACTCTCAACCAAAACATCTCGTCTTTTTTGATACGTTGCACGAATCTCATCCACACACTCTTGTGGCCCATCCAGTGCTACCGTTGAAGCAACTTGAATCGGTGTAAACATGCCATAATCAAACCACGATTTAATTTTTTGAAGTGCTCCAACAAGTTTTTTATTCCCTACGACAAAGCCTACACGCCAACCTGCCATATTGTAACTTTTGGATAAGGTATAACATTCAACAGCAACGTCACGCGCACCTTCTACTTGAAAAATGGAGGGGGTTTCATACCCATCAAAGGACAAATCTGCATACGCAATATCACTGATGATATAAAAACGCTCTTCTTTAGCATAAGCAACCAGTTCTTCATAAAAAGAGACATCGGTCGTTACACACGTTGGGTTATGTGGAAAATTGACCACAACATATTTTGGCTTTGGCGCTGATTCACGAAATACTTTTTTGAGTTTTTTGAAAAATTCGACTTTGTCTAGCACATAATTCTCATCATAGTCTAACCCAAACTTATGCACATTTCCACCCGCTATCATAAAGGCATACGCGTGGATTGGATACGCAGGATCTGGAACGACGGCAACGTCTCCTGGATTAATAATCGCTTGGGCAAGATGCACAAAGCCCTCTTTACTTCCCAATGTTGCTACTGCTTCTGTATTAGGATCAAACGTGACACCGTATTTACGTAAATACCAGTTACAAATCGCTAAACGCAATTTATAAATACCTTTACTCACCGAGTAACCGTGTGTTCCATCTTTTTGCGCAGACTCTACAAGTTTATCAATAATATGTTGCGGTGTTCTTCCATCAGGGTTTCCCATCGAAAAGTCGATGATATCATCTCCTGCACGACGTGCTGCAAGCTTTAAATCATTAATTTGTGCAAAAACATATCCGGGTAGTCTATCAATCGTATTAAATCTAATTTCATCAAACATTTTTATTTCCTTGTTACTTTACATGTAAAGAGAGGCCTCGCTTGATGTTATCAAGCATCACAGCATCACTTATCTTGAGATATACCGCATTTTCAGGAACTCTAAGCTTTAGATTTTTAGCTGACTCTTCTGCTTTAATTCCACTAAGAACTCTTAAATCTTCATCAAAGAAAACAACATCAGGAAACCATTGGTCACCTACGTGAGCGGTAATAGCAATCTCTTTAGAACCTTTTATATTGACCCAGTAAGGTTTAAGCGGTTTGCCTAAATGGGTATTAACGCCTAATTCCATACTTTTAACCCCTAGATGGGCATTTTCTGAATAAATATCGTAAAACCAGTAATGGTCACTGTTCTTAATGATATTTGTAATCGTGCATCCTCTAGCCCCAAGGGCATTGGCAAACGCTACAGGGTCTACAATATGTTCTGTTTGTAAATAAATTTCCCATACAAAACCTGCTTGATCTCGTAGAGCGTTATTGGTTAAAAAATAACTATAGCCCATAAGTTCCAATGTTTCATTAATAATTTTAAGAAAAATAAGTGGTTCTTGTTGGGTTCTAAACGCCAATTTTAAATGAACGGGCTTATCATACAAAAGACGCATCAAACCATTTTTTTTCAAAATATCGATGACCTTAACACTATCAATACTACCATCAGGCTTTGAAAACGTATCGGGAGATGCAAAAAGAACATGGATAAGATTTTTCTGAGTTTCATATTTAGAATCACCAATATAGCTTCTAATTTTATCTTCTAAAAGGGTGTTTGCAAATAAAGGTAATGCTAAACAAAGCCAGCAAACAAATGTTTTCACCAATTTTTTCCTTTATTAAGCTGTACAAAAACCTCTTCTGATATCTTTTTAAGCGTGCCATTCTCTACTAAAAAGCGTGTTGAGCCTTGTTCGGTAAAATCTTCCACACTTCCATCGTAGGAGAGTTTAAAGTAACCATTGCCTGTTTTGATGATCTGTCGTTTAGTTAAATCAATCGTAAGATTTGTATCACTGGTACTCTCTTTTCGCTTTCCTTCATCAAGATAGACTGTACCAATCCAAATTTTGCGCTTAGGAACAATCAATGCTTGATTAGCAGGAATATTGTTTACAAGAGGTTGACTCTCTATCACCAACGATGTTGAAGGGATGGTTTGGTTGCTACTGTTGGATTCAGTGAAAAGCGTTTGATTATTTTCAACTTTGACAACAACAGCTTCAATCGTCGTATTGCTACTGTTTGTCTCCACAACACGCTCTTCCACTTTAACACCCATAGAATTGGCAGCTTCCGTTACAACAGGGGGATTTTGGAAACTGATAGTACTGTTGGTACTAACGGCTTGCGCTTTGACTTTATCAAACATTTCAACAACATCAATTTCAATTTTAAAGATAGACAAAACGCCAAAAACACCTGCAAGAAGAAACAGAAGAAGAAACAGTATTGCCATTTTTTTAGGAGCTTTATCGCTTTTGGCTCTGACAAAAATTTTATCCTTGCCAAGATCTTCTTCACTTTTGTGCTCTGCCCAATAATCATGAAATCCTTCAAGCCAATCAGTAAAGTCAATTTTGTATTCACGTGATAAAATTTTGACAAAGCCAAGCGTATTGATTTTGTTGAGTTTTTCATACTCACCATTTATCATATGCTGCAATTGCTTAACTTCAATATGCGTTTTTTTGCACACTTCGTGCAAACCAATTTTTTCTAAGACCCTAATATCTTTATCCATTGGCTATCCTGTCACACAGTATCGCAGCTGCAGCACTGACATTAAGAGAGTCAAATGCTCTTGCCATCTTAATTGAAATTACTTTATCGAGTTTTTCTTTGACTTTAGGAGAAAGTCCTTTGCCTTCACTTCCCATAATGAGCACACGTTTAGGAGCAAATGTAACCTCTTTGACATCCACACCACCCATATCAGCACCATAAAGTGAAAATCCCATCTGCTTAAGCTCATTGATCATGTCTTTTGTTGAAGCACATACGGCAATAGGCAACTCAAAAGCAGCTGCGGAGCTGGTACGTAAGATGGCCTCTAAATTGCACGTTTTCACGCCACTTAAGATAAGCCCATCCGCGCCAAAAGCGTAAGCACTACGGGCAATTGCCCCGATATTGCCTACATCAGTCACTTCATCAAGCACAACCAAAAAAGAACCTTTTTTGATTTCGTTAAAAGAGGTGAGTTCCACATCTTTGATTTGTGCTATAAAGCCTTGATGGTTTCCACCGCGACTAAGAGCCTGTGCTTTTTTTTCATCGATGCGACAAATTTTGTCTGTGACCCGTGCCATTTGTGAAAATAACTTGGGCTCGCACTCTTTGGCTAAAAAGATAGTCTCTATACGCTCTGGATAGGATTTTAACAGATGTAAGATGAGTTGTTTTCCATAAATTATCATGGCATTTATTGTATCCAAAATCGCTTAAAATAATACAATCTCACGAAAAAGTGACGCTAAAATTTTTTTACATGTAACGATAAAGAGAGGTTTTGATTAAAGTGCGTTATAGCACTCTTTAACACTGAGTCCCATCAGCTTAGAAAGTAGTTTGGCTTTTTGTTTTGGAGGAAGGTCGAGTTCTAAAATATCTTCTTTAGTAATCGCTTGACCTTGCGAGTGTATTTCAGGAGTAATAACCACCACCCATTCACCTTTTAAATTGGCACTTTTTGAAGCAGTTTGTACTTCCAAGGAAGTTCCTAAAAAGCGCTTTTCATGCAATTTCGTTGCTTCTTTGATGGCAAAAATAATACGTTGTGGTGCGAGTGTCGCCAACTCTTCAAAAAGCTTTTCGATGCGATGCGGAGATTCGTAAAGTAAGGTTGCATAAGGTGCATTGAGGGCTTCTAAAAGTCCATGATGTCGCTCAGTGCCTTTGTGCGGTAAAAATCCATAAAATAAAAACTGATGCGTTGCAATCCCACTCGTGACATACGCAAGCAATGCCGCATTGGCACCGGGTAAAATTTCATACGCTATTTTTTTCTCTTGACAAAATCGTACGAGCGCACTTCCTGGGTCACTAATACCCGGCATGCCTGCATCACTTAAATAGCCAACATTTTCATTAAAAATATTTACATCCAAAGAGGAAAGAACATGCTTTTCATTGTGGGAATGCATAGAAATAAAGCGCTCAACATTGACATGAAGATTGTGTCTTTCTTTAAGTAGGGAAAGAAGTCTTTTGGTGATGCGAGTGTCTTCGCAAAAGAGAGTTTTGCATTCGGCAAGAAGTTTAAGACTTCTTACCGAAATGTCATCTAAGTTTCCTATCGGAGTAGGAATAAAGTAAACCAAAGGTTTTAAACGAGCTTATTTAAGGTTATATTTTTTCTTAAACTTCTCAACACGACCCGCTGCATCCACGATCTTCTCACTGCCCGTGAAGAATGGATGGCATGAACTACAGATGTCAATTCTGAGTTCTGATTTGTTGGACATAGTTTCAAAACTATTGCCACATGCACATGTGACGACACATGCTACGTATGCTGGATGAATATCTTTTTTCATTACGGTTTTCCTTAATTTTTCATATAAAAAGAGTCATTATTTGGCATGTTTCGCCAAAAGGCGCAAATTATAGCACAAAAGGAGTATTAATTCAAGTCACGCCAAGATTTTAGAAGCAACGCTTACAACAGCGGTTTCGCTCCTTAAAATAGCGTTACATGTAAGCCCAACAATACGCTTTTGTTCGAACATTTCTCTCTCTTTAGTACTAAATCCGCCCTCGGGGCCTATTAAAATCGAATCAATCACCGTATTTGCATCCAATTTTACTTCACTAAAGTCCAAAATACTACTTTGAGGATACGCTTGAAGATAGGCTTTAACTGTAGCGAACTCTTCTAAAATTATTTTATTACTTCGTCCACATTGTTGGCATGAGTTTACGATAATGCGCTGCATACGGTCATAATCAAGCTTATGGTTTTTTTGAGAAAACTCTGCATAGACAAAACTCACATGCTCAACACCGAGTTCATTGAGCATCGGTAAAGTTTTTTCAATAATTTTTGGATCAATCACACACCATGCTACATGTAAAGATTTCAAAGGTCGTATGGGCATATTTTTTGTCTCTAAAAGCACTAAAGTCGCCTCTTTTTTGCCTATGTGCTCCAGTGTGTATTCGTAAAGGGTATCATCGTTTAAGTTACGCCAAAATGAATGTGTACCAACACCCATGCGACGTACTTTAAACAGATGTTCATACTCTCGCAATTCTACATGTAAACGTGATTCACCTACGTTTTCGTGATACACAAACTGCATTAATGCACTCCATACGTTAAGACTAGGACACTCACAACGATGATTAAATCAATCATATACTTCTTAAAAGCAAATGTTCTATAAGAAGTTTGTGAAGCATCTGTTTTTTCCACACGTTTATAAATCTTGTGCCCGCGAATACCCAAAGCAATTAAAGCAATCCAAGCAACAATCATTTCCCATACCGCAAACGAAAAAGCAAATTGTCTCACTGCCATCACAATAAGACCTGTAAAAAAGATAGCTGAGAGCACAATATAATATTGAGGGGCTAACAATTCAAGGCGTTTAGAAAGATTGAAAAATGTTTTTTTACTTTTAATTAAATAGATATTTGCACCAACAAGTCCTAACAATAAAACCACAAAAATAATATGCAATTGCGTCGAAAGGTTTATAAGTTCTTCCATGCTTGTTCATCCTCTAAAAATTAATAATCTTAAAATTGTATCTATTTTTGTATAATACCCTTCTTTGATAAATCATAAGGCAAAACTGTGGCATTCTCCTACTATGAAGCGCTTCAAGCAATTCAAACCAACGCTAACTATTTAAAAAACTATGAATCTTTACCTCTTTTTGATGCACTCAATCGTATCTGTGCACATGCTATTACTGCTTCATTTGAGCTTCCCAAAAGCGCTATTAGTCTTCGTGATGGGTATGCGATACGTCTTGACAAACGTAACCTAATTCCATACAAAGAGTGCATCATGGTTTCGACAGGAGACGCTCTTTCTTCGAACATTGACGCGGTGATTGCCCTTGAAGAAGCGGTGATAGAAGATGACTATTTGCACATTCCGTTACATGTAAAAAGCGGATGGCAAGTCAAAAAACAAGGTGAAGATATCGCACATGATGAACATCTTGTCACTCCCTATGAACGTCTCAATGCGTATAAAATGACCGCACTCGCAGCTCAAGGCATCATGGAAGTGTCAGTATTATGCAAACCAAAAGTAGCTATTTTAAGTATTGGAAATGCCCTAACATCCCTCGGTGAACCTTTAGCCAAAGACTCTTTTTACAACTCAAATGCCATCAGCCTAAGTGCACGCTGCATAGAGTTAGGCGCTGATGTTGTTGCTATTGAAACGGCAAGTGAAGAAAGAAGTATTATCATGGATGCACTTACACGCTTACAAAAACAAGCCGATGTTATCATCACCACAGGAGGCTTAAGTAAAGGGGATATCATCGCACAACTTCTTTTAGAAAAAAAATTGAATATTATTTTCCACGAAGTTGCTATCACTCCTGCTAAGCCAACGTCACTCTCATCCCTTGACCAAACACTTATTCTTCATCTTCCTGGTCTTCCACTAGGAAGCATGCTCGGTTTTGAGCTTTTAGGAGCTCCTTTACTAAAAGCCTTGCAACATGAACTGAGTATCATGCCTCGCTCTTATATCCAAACGAATGGCGCACCTTTTACATGTAGGGATAATAGTGTTAGTGCTGTACCTGGATTTAGTGATGGGAAAATTTTTGTCTGCGCTCCGCACTATGAAGCTGGGCGTCTGAATATTTTAAGCCAATGCAATGGCTATGTAAGAGTTGAAAATTGTGTTAAAGTCAAAAAAGGGGATGCTGTGGAGTTCATCCCCTTTTACATGTAAAACTCATCCACCCGTTTCGTAAAAAGCGCGATTAGAAGTCTCATTTTGCTCATCTTCGCTCCACTTATTTTTTTCAGGCTTATTGCGTAGCACCTCTTTTAAAATGTCTGCTGCTTGCGCCACATCGCCTTTTTGAACCGCTTCTTTGATACTCATCGCTTCATCAAAATACAAACAAGGGATTAGAACGCCCTCTGCTGTTAAGCGAATACGATTGCAGTCTTCACAAAAATCATGCTTATGCGGATCGATAATACCAAAGATGTATCCATCTGCACATTCAAACAAATGCGCAGGGCTTGGTCCCACTCGTCCTAACTCTTTAAACGCATAGCGAGAAGCGATAATCTCTTGCACTTCTTTTCCACTTAAGCCTTGAAGTTTCTCTTTGGCATGTTTATTTTCCATATACTCTATAAAACGGATACTCATACCGCGTGCTTTTGCATACTCTAAGACATCTAATACTTCATCCGCATTGATACCTTTGATAGGAACCATATTGACTTTCACACTTAAGCCCACGCGAAGTGCTTCATCGATACCCGCTTGCACTTTGCTCAAAACATCTTTTTGTGCCATCTGTGCCGCAACATCTGGTTTGAGGCTATCCAGTGAAATGTTGACTCGTTTAAGCCCCGCTTCCTTAAGCTTAAGCGCTGCTTCTTTGAGTAAAAAGCCATTTGTTGTGAGTGCCAAATCAAGACCACTTTTATGGTTATTAATCATCGCAATAAATTTATCCAAATCAGTACGAAGCAGCGGCTCTCCACCTGTAATGCGAATTTTTGTAATTCCCTCATCAATCGCTACTTTGACAAATAAAAAAAGATCTTCAAAACTGAGTAAATTTTCTTTAGGCACCCATGAAAAAGGTTTTTCTGGCATACAATATTGGCATCTAAAGTTACATCGCTCCGTCACAGAAACCCGAAGGTAGCTTACTTGACGTCCAAAACCATCCACTAACATGCTTATCCTTCTTAAAAAGTCAGGTATTATACACAAAATGTTGTTTTGAAGCTATTTATAAATTTCATTGCGTTATAATTTAAGCACTTTACACTTCAAGGAGCCTCGTGTGCAAAAGCCTGTTCCTAATGGCAAAGAGCATAATGTAAGCGCCGATGCGTTTTTGGTTTCCAAAACAGACACGCATGGGAAAATTACCTACTGCAATGAGCCTTTTATCAAAATTGTTGGTGCCAGTGAACAAGAGTTGCTTGGCAAACCTCACAGTATTGTCAGACACCCTGACATGCCTCGTGTTATTTTCAAGCTTTTATGGGACAAAATCAAACTCAAAGAAGAAATTTTTGCTTATGTTAAAAATCTAAGCTTTGATGGCGGACATTATTGGGTCTATGCCAATGTTACTGCTTCTTTGGATGAAAATGGTACCATTGTTGGCTACTATTCCGTAAGACGCAAAGCCAATCCAAAAGCCTTACAAATCATCGAGCCTCTTTATCAAAAACTTCTTTCTTTAGAAAAAAGTGGCGGTATAGATGCCGCTTACAAATACCTTGTGGATTTATTAAATGAAAAAGGAGTCAGTTATGAAGAGTTTTCAAACAATCTTCAACGATTATAAAATCCCTTTAGCCCTCCTTTTTATTGGTGTGACTTTTTTGGGCTATCAGTACGTGGATGGTACAGATATCACCAGTTCAGGGATGCTTTTAGGTGTTGCGGTAGGCTCTTTTTTTGGAAGCCGAAAAACCATGCAGTGTGATGCAGAAATCTATGAAAAAGTCTTAACGGTTGTTGAACAAGCCGCGAAAGGAAATTTAGAACCTCGTATTGTCAATGTTGACCCAAGCAAACCAATGGGACGTGTTGCCTATGCTATTAATGATATGCTAGACCAAGTTGAAGCCTTGATGCGAGAGACAAAAACCTCCATTGAAACAGCCAGTAGCGGTAAAACGTATCGAAATATTTTCAATGAAGGCTTCCGTGGTCTTTTCGCAACCAATGCACGCTATATAACAGAGGGGGTTCGAGGTATTACAGAGGGGCAGAAAGGAAAAGCTAGAGGAGTACTTTCATCTGCATTCTCAGACCTTGGTAATGGCAATAACGGCGTTTTGAGTATTCAACAAGACTTGAGTCAAAGTATTCAAGAGATGACACTGATTACCAAAGTTTCTCAATCCACAGCCCTAAAATCAGATGAGAGTCTTGAAACGGTTACAACATTAGCTAATGGCATCAAAGAGTTGTTAGATTTATTGATGAGCACCAATGAGGCGATTGATTCACTCAGTGAGCGTACCACCGAAATTTCTTCAGTAGTAAACCTCATCAAAGATATTGCGGACCAGACAAACCTCTTAGCACTCAATGCCGCTATTGAAGCTGCACGTGCGGGAGAACATGGGCGTGGATTTGCGGTTGTTGCCGACGAAGTCCGTAAACTTGCTGAACGCACACAAAAAGCAACCCAAGAGATTGCGATGACCATTCAAACCCTTCAACAAGAGACCAATGGCATTCACGCAAATTCAGAGCGCATCAGTGTTATTGCAAACTCTAGTGGAGAAAATGTTATTCATTTTGAAACAGCGTTACGCGATTTTAGTGAAGATGCTAATAAAACGGCTGATATCTCCTATAAGCTTGAAAATAAAATCTTTACAACCTTAGCCAAAATTGACCATATTGTCTTTAAAACCAATGCTTATTCGACGATTCTCAATGAAAAAACAGATGCAAATTTTGAAGACCATACCGCATGTCGTTTAGGAAAATGGTATGAAGAACCTGCAGTAAAAGAGCGTTTTGGTAAAATAAAATCATATACTTCACTAGAAGCGCCACATAAGATTGTTCATAACAGTGTGATGGAAAATATGGAAGAGATTAAAAAAGGCTACACCCTATCAACGCTTCCTATCTTTATCAATAACTTTAAAAAGATGGAAGATGCAAGTAATTCACTTTTTGCAACCCTTGATAAAATGATTCAAGAGTGCGCTGACGAGTGCCGTTCACGAAAAAAATAGTACTTCTTTTATCACGTCACACGCTTTACATGTAAACGCGTGTGACTACTTCAAATTGGCTAACTTTAAGACCAAATCAACTTCTCCAATACCAAT
>JAGOZL010000140.1 GCA_018058685.1 Sulfurospirillum sp. | reverse complement strand
GCATTGATAAGCGGTTTGAGGGAGGGGGCAAAAAGGGCTTCGTAAGTTTGCTTTACATGTAAGGCTAATGCCTCTTCATCAACAGCGGTGATGGAACCTTCTTGTATCCCTTTACGCAGAGCTTCGATGGCATTTTTGGCGATATCCATCAGACGTTTTGAGTTCAGACCTGCTAAAAGGGGATGTTTGATAAACGTATCAACTTTAGGCAATGTTCGAAGCAGATTCATACGCCCTCCGGCTTAGGGAGTTTGCTCTCATCAAAGAGGTATTTTTTATTTTGCAGTTTTGTTAAAATCCCTTGGTCGCCTAGTTGCTTAAAGAGTTTAATGACGGTAGGTTTGCTTACGTCCACTTGTTCCATAATCTCAGAATACGAATAATTTAAAATATTTTCATTGTCCAGATTTTTGATGATAAAGCGAATGATATCGACTTGTTTGCTATCGGTCACGGCGGAAATCATTTTAATGATGTTGTAAGAGCGCTCAATCTCTTTGGCTTGAATTTTAGGTAAGAGAACATCGTGTAAAGCGTTAAGAAGCTCTTTGATATTGACAGGCTTGATGATGTAGTTATCGACTCTGAGTTTGATGGCATCTAAGAGGTACTCCGTATCGGTAAAAGCAGTCGTAACGATGGAGGGCATCTCGATGTCAAGGTCTTGTTTAAGGGTGCGTAAAAAATCAAGCCCGTTGCTGTGTTTGAGATGAATATCAGCGATGATAACATCCACACGCTCATTTTTAATCACCTCCATCGCTTCATCAATGCCTTGGACGGGATAGATGTTTTTAACAAAATCTTCTAAAACTGCCGTGGTATGCTTGAGCAGGTCTGCTTCATCTTCAATGTACAAAACATTAAAAGCTCCCAGTAATTCAAAATTGCGCTTGTTCATCGTCATCCTCGTTCATAGTATCGTCACTCTTTTTGGGTATCGCTATGGTAAACATGGTACACGCATAAAAATCAGGTGTGCCCAGTTTGTGCTTGATATTTTTAACGGTAATTTTGCCACTCATGTGTTTTTCAACCATCTGTTTAGACATGTAAAGTCCAATACCTGTGCCCACACTTTTGTGTTTGGTGGTAAAGTAGGGGTCGAAAACCTTGGGTATTATATCACTTTTTATGCCACCACCATTGTCAATAACATTGATAAAAATCGTCTCTTTGGCTTCTTTAGCGATGATGTGAATAATCTTCTTTTTCTGCTCCGTTTTGGTCGATAAAATATCTTTAGAGTTTCCGATGAGATTTAAAAGAACGTGAATCAGCTCATTTTTAAATCCAAAAACTTCCAAATCGTTTCGCATTATCAAGGCTAAATCAATCTCCTCTTTTTCAAGTTGGTATTTAGAGAGGTCGATGGATTTTTGAATGACCTCTTTGATACTAAAAGCTTTTTTTGCACGATTTGGGTTAAAAAAGGTACGAAAATCTTCTAAGGTGTCTGACATGTTTTGAGAAAGCAGTTGGGCATCATTGACACGCGAGCTGATAAAGGCTTCGTTCAATTTGCCTGCTAAAAATTTACTTTCAAAGCTTTGGATAATCATCATCAACGAGCCTAAAGGTTGACGCCATTGGTGAGCGATGTTTTGAAGCATCTCACCTAAACTTGCCATTCTAGCTTGTTGAAACATGATGTTGTCTTTTCGGCGACTGTTCTCAACTTCTTTACTGATGCGTGTTTCAAGAGAGTTATTTAAGGTAACAAGCTCTTTGGTTTTTTTCAAAATACTCTCTTCAAGGTAGTTATGTAAATTTTTAAAATGGTTGATGATGGTGACAAGCACAAGTGTGATAAGAAAGAAAATGAGACCGATAAGAAAGATAAGCATGTACGTGCTGGTTTGAAAAAGACGGTCGTTGATGGCTTTTTCGTTGATGGATTGTTTAAGATGCATCGTGATAAGGCTTGAGAGATGAATATTTAAAGCATTGGTTTCCAATGAAATACTATCAATCATCGCTGAGGCTTCAGCATTTTTATGGTGTTTGAGCAAGTCTAAAACCACATTGATTTGCGTGTCGATGCTTTTCATTTTAAGATTGGCTTTTTCCACCAAGCCTTGTTGAAAAATCGTCTTCTCAGGCAAAGAGGGACTGACCAAAAAAAGACTGAGCCATCGGCTAGCAAAGTAGGGAAGCCCTCCAATGTGTGTGTTGGTAAAGGTTTGGTAGTTTTGCCACTGTTTAGCGATGATTTGTTGTGCTAAGAATATCACTTCAATCGCATCGGTGTCGCTAATTTGCCCGTATTTGACATCGTAGAGGGTTTCGTTGATATTCACACGATACGCGTCTTTAATCTCTTCTAATTCAAATTGCGGTTGGGTGTGTTTTTGAAAGAGGGTTTCATAGTCAAACTTGAGAGCGAAGATAGAGACAAACATCAAAAAACCAATGGTAATTGTACCGCTTAAGATAATGAAGATGAGCATTTTGGTTTTATTGGAAAATTTAATGGTTTCAAGTTTTTGGTTAATAAATTGAAAAAACGTCATCTTAGTACTCGTGCTTACTGATGATATTGAATTTTTTATTTTCATAGGTGGAGAGATAGACCCGATTGAGCAGTTGCGAATGGTGGTAGCCTAGCGGGATGTTATCAAGTGTATAACGGTTTGTGTTTTTAAGGGCTTGAGTAAATTTTGCTTGGGTCAGTAAGCCATTGATTTCTCGCATCGCTTTGACGACGGTTTTGGCGGCAAGATAAGATTCGTACGAAACTAAAGAGGGTTTTTCATTGGGATAGTAAAATTTGAGCAAATTGGTGTATTCAATCGCTTCGGATGAGGTAAAGTCATCGTAAGAGGGAACCGTTTGTGAAAAAAGGATATTGCGCGCATCGCCTTTAAGTTCATCGACTAAGGCATCAGCGTTGACAAAAGAGATGGGGCAAAAGATGATGTTTTGCGGACAGCACTCTTTAACTTTTTCGATAAAACGAGCCGTGGGCTTATAGGCTCCCACTAAGATGATGGCCTCTGGTTTGGCAGATTCAATTTCGTGAATGGCATGGCTGATGGAGAGCGTATTGCGCTTATACGTGCCCTCAGCACTTAGTTTGAGATGGTGTTTATCTAAGGCTTGCGACAAAGCGATGTAACCTTCTTCGCCATAATCATCGTTTTGGTAAAAGATAGCAAATTTACTTAAGCCTTTTTCTTGGGTGAGGTAATCCACCAAGGCGTCAATCTCTTCGATATAAGAGCTTCTAAAATTGATGATATTGTCGCTGCTATTATCCCGTAAAAAAGAAGCACCCGTGTAGGGAGCGATAAAAGGAATATTGGTATGAGAGATAAG
>JAGOZL010000139.1 GCA_018058685.1 Sulfurospirillum sp. | reverse complement strand
ACATAGGCCCATTCAAAGCCTGCTATCATTTGATTGTACCCTGCATCAATGAGTGCCAAAAGAGTGTTGGCTTCATCATTTTGCGCCTTTAAGCGATCAAGTGCTGTTGAACGCCCCTCGTCGTATTTGACAGTTTCAATCTGTGCAATATGCTTTTTAAGGCGCCACTCTTCTTCCAAACGCTTTTGTAAACTCTCAAATTTCAACCATTTTTGTTTCACTTCTTCAAGTGTTTTTAAAATTTCTAACTTTTTTTTGCTATGCTCTTGACGTGCCTTCAGCATATCAATCTGACTTTTTTGAACCGCATGCCCTCGTTTTCCAAAATCCAACAAAAGCCACTTAAAACTCACGCCAAGCTGATAGATTGCCTCATCATTTCCATCTTCGCCATAGATGTGAGAACGCACTGCCATCGCTTCTACTTTAGGGTAATAGGCTGCTTTACTTTTTTCATACTCATGCTCTTTTTTTTGCTCTTCAAGTTTTGCCAGCACCAAAGAACTTAAGTTTTCCAAATCATCTCTGTGCACAAGTGGCATCCCCTCAACATCCAGCTCTTCCACTTCAAAATCACTGCTCTCCTGCGCCATTAAAAATGCTAGATAACTTTTGAGGCTCTGGTACTCAGCGTTTAAAACAACGGCTTTATTTTCATAGGCACTTAAAGCAACTTTTGCCTGCAAAACATCTAACTCTGAGGCTTTTCCAAGGGATTTTTTGAGTGCCACTTCTTCTAAGAAATGTTGTGCTGATAGGATAAAATCGTTGTTAAGGCGTAACTGTTTTTGAAGCGATACGAGCTTGACATAAGTGGCTTTTACATTAAACCGCACCATTCCTTCTGCCATAAAACGGCGTTTTTGTTGCATCTGTACATTGAGGTGAGAAATTTCAATCTCTTTCATCGTCGCGAACCCATCAAAAAGGGGAACGGTGTACATAAGATGTGCTCCCCATAAGGTGTCAGACGTATGCACATTGGCACTTATGGGAGGAGAAAGAGGCATCAATGTTCGAGGGGTGTTGTAATGGTTCATCTCAACTTTTGCTTCCACCTTACCAAAAAAGTCAAGCTTTGAACTCTGCTCAGCCTCTCTCAAACGTTGGTAGTCGTGTTCCATTAATGCTAAGTCTTGATTCGATTTTAAGGCATTGGCAAGCGCACCACTCAGGGTAAGCTCTTTTGAAAAAAGAAGGATAGGAATCAAAAAAAGAATCAGCGAATAGCGCATAAATACCCTTTATAGGTAGAATTACATTTCATACTATTCTAGCAGATTCTTTTTCCAAACTACTTGATAGATATCAAGAGTTAGATTTAGTTTGATGTATAAAAAAATCAATAAAACTTATGAATATTTTCGCTATAAAGACTAAATGCGTCTATCTTGAGTCTTTATATTCACTTGGTTTCTACCATTTTCTTTTGACTTATAAAGTTCTTCATCTGAAATTTTTAGCATCTCCTCTAGCGAATCAAAAATGCCATAAGCGATGCCGGTTGAAACAGTATATTTGAACTCTAAAGTATCTATTTTTATGATATTTTTTTCAAAATCCACCCTGATTCGTTCAAAGAGATTTTTGAGATCTTTACATGTAATGTCTTCGAGTAAAATACAAAATTCTTCTCCACCAAAGCGAGCCACAAGGTCATACTCTCTCAAATTCCTATCTAGCACTTTTTTGATCTCTTTTATCGCGATATCTCCCACATCATGACCATAGGTATCATTGATGTTTTTAAATTTATCGATATCAATTGTTGCAAGTGCAAGTGCAGATGAATTTCTATTTGCTTTTGCAAATTTTGCATTAGCACTTTCAAAAAAATAGCGTCTGTTGTATGAACCTGTTAAAAAATCTCTATTTGCCATATTTGAAATTTTTTCAAAAAGATGAATTGACTCTATGTTTAAAACCGTTCTTAGTCTCACTTCACTCAGCGAAAAGGGTTTGACAATAAAATCGTTTGCCCCAAATGTTAAAAAATCATCAATTACACTTTTATCTTCACTTGAACTAATGGCTATAATAGATAATTCATCTTTACCATAAATTTCTCTCAACTTAATCGTTAAATCAAGCCCATCCATAACAGGCATCTCATAATCTGTTATTACAAGAGATATTTTTTCTTTTGTCGTTTTAAAAATCTCTAATGCTTCTTGTCCATCTTTTGCTTCAATAATCCTTACATTTGTCTTTGCTAACATTGTTTTTAAAATATTACGGTAGGTTAAAGAATCCTCTACTATCATAACGGTTGTATCGTAACTATTTAAAATGGACATGATGTTTTTAACTGCTATGTTTATGCTCGATGGTTTGTCTTTTATGATGTATCCAGCAATATCTTTTTTTTGAATGATATTCCTAATATTTTTATCCAATGTGCCCGTTAAAACAATAGTTGGGATAGTGTGTAAATTTGCAAGTGTAACAATCTCACCGTTTGGGGCATCTGGAAGATTAATATCAAGCAGTGCTGCTTTAATATCTGGATTTTTATTTACTATTTTTGCGGCATCTTCATAACTTTGAGCATAAAAAACTTCAATATTTTCATGCTTTGCAAACTCTTTTTTTAGCATAGTGAGTACAGTGCTACTGTCTTCTACTACTAAAATTTTTTTCATGTTAAAATTCCTTAAAAATCTCTGTTTGACAAAATGAGCTATAACGTTTCTGTCGGCTTCCCATGAAAATATCCTTGTGAAAAGTCTATCCCTAACGCGGTTACTTCAGTTTGCAATACCTCGTTTTCAACAAATTCGGCAACGGTTTTAATGCCCATTTTCTTAGCAAAATCAACAATAGCAACAACAACATTGCGTGAACTTTGCTCATCTAAAAGAGCCTTTATTAAACTGCCATCAATCTTGATAAAATCAGGCTCCAATTTCATCAAGTAGGTAAAATTGCTATATCCCGTACCAAAATCATCAATGGCAATGCGACAACCATGTGTGCGAATTATGGCAATAAATTTGATTACTTCATCAAAATTTTGGATTCCCTCACTCTCTACAATCTCAAAAATTATTTGTGAACCAATAGGATACTCTTGCAGTAATGCACTCAAATGCTCTTTAATTTCGAGGGAACAAATATCTTCAAATGTGATATTAATGGAAACCTCGTATGTTTTTCCCTTCAAAGACTCAAATACCTTTGTCATCAAACGTTTCGTCAGCGAGGTGTAGAGCTTTGTTTGTTTAGCTATCTCTAAAAAGTAAAAAGGAGTCACTACTTTTCCATCATCAATCATGCGCATCAATGCTTCGTACTTAACGACGGCACCGGCTGCATTATCGTAAATAA
>JAGOZL010000013.1 GCA_018058685.1 Sulfurospirillum sp. | reverse complement strand
GCTTTTTACTCTTCCTTCCCTTCTTGGTCATCGATATGGTTGTGAGTTCTGTTTTGATGGCGATGGGTATGATGATGCTCCCACCTGTTATGATATCTTTGCCGTTTAAGTTGCTTATTTTTGTGCTCGTGGATGGATGGAATTTACTGGTTGGAAAGCTCGTGGAGAGCTTTCACTAATCTTTACATGTAAAGTTCAAAGCGCTCACTTTGTTTTAAAAGAGCATCAAAGAGTTTTTGAGCGGCCTCTAAGATTTTTTCATTTTGATGTTGCTCTTTTTCTAATGTTTTATCGATGGTTTTGAGTAATTTATCATTAAGATAGCTTTTGGTATTGCTCTCCTGAGGCTTTGGTAGGTAGGTGTTGATATCAAACGCTTTGTTGATAATATCAGCATTTTTAGGGGCTGTTTCATTGACATTTTTAAAGTACTCATCCAACATTGGTTGAATCAGTTTCATCGCTTGTTCTATCTCTTTTTGGTCATTTTCATCAATGCCATTTCCCTCATACTTAAAGCTATAACCGTAAGCGTGTGACAAAGAGAGTGTTGTCTTGCTTGAATTAGCATCTTGTTCGTGCGAAAAATCGGTTGCTTTTTCATCGTACATTTTGAGATTGATGGTATCACCACTGCTGGTTTGCATCGAAAAATTAAAATCATTGTAGCTATAACTGCTTGCATTGATAGTTTGCATAAGCGTCTCCTTTAGTCATAAAACTAAATCGGCTAAAACAGAGCCTTTTTTACTCTTTTACTTCGATATTTGCAGAAAATTTTGGTTCGCACACCGAAGCATCACTAAAATTGCCACAGGCTTTAACATAATCAATCCCCCAATCAAACATCTCATGCAACACAGGGCGCAATTTTTCTCCAATAGGTGTGAGTGAATAAACAACTTTCGGGGGAATTTCAGGGAATACTTCTCGTGCGATGATTTTTTTCTCTTCCAATTCTCGAAGCTTGACCGTTAAGGTTTTTTGAGTGATATCGCACACTTCTTCAAAAAGCTCTTTATACCGTTTTTCACCCTCTAAAAGATGCCAAATAATTCCGAGCTTCCATTTATCGTTGAAAATATCTTGTGCAATAGAGATCGCACACGTATACTCTTTTCCATTGACTTCATACATGCTATTTTTAAACCTTTTTTGAATGTATTATAACATAGAATATAAAATATATCATTACATGCTAAAAGTATCGTAAGGATATATTAAGTGCATTAGAATTATAATTTTCTAAATAAAACAAACAAAAAAGGATAAAAGATGAAAAATGTACTTATCATTAACGGTCATCAATACTACGATACCGTAGCACAAGGAAAGTTGACACAGATGTATATTGATAGTGCCAATGAATTTTTCAAAGAGCAAGGATTTAACGTTAAAAACAGCGTTGTCGAGAGTGCGTATGATGTAAAAGAAGAGGTTGAGAAGTTTGGATGGGCGGATTATATTCTTTTTCAATACCCTGTTTACTGGATGGGTGTGCCTTGGATTACGAAAAAATATATCGATGAAATCTTTTCTGTGGGGCAAGGAAGTGTAACGTATGTAAACGATGGTAGAACCAGAAGTGATGCTTCTAAACGATATGGAAGTGGTGGTTTGATGCAAGGTAAGAAGTATATGCTCTCCTTAACGTACAATTGTCCTACCACAGAATTTGACAACAAAGAGGGATTTTTTGAGGGACTAAGTCTTGATGAAGCCAATGTTGCCACACATAAAACTTTTCAATTTTGCGGAGCATTACCCCTTGAAACGTACTCTGTGCATGATATTTTCAAAGGCGATTTGGATATCGAGCAAGAAAAAGCACGTTTTAAAGCCCATCTAGCTAAAAACTTTCGTTAATAGTGTGAAAAGAAGGTGGTATAAGATACCACCTTTGTGATTTTCTAGGTTGAGACTTTAAAATCAACTTTACTCTCCACTGAAGCAATTTTTTGATGCATCCCATCGTCTCTGTTTTGTCGAATATCAAACTTTAAACACGCATAAACTCGCTCGCATGCTTCAAGCTTTACATACGCTTTTTCGACTAACGCTAAAGCCTCTGACATTGTTTTGGTTTCTACAACGGTACTCATGGGTGTTAGCTTGTAACTGTACCCACTTTTTTGAACCACTTCGATGATTTTTGCTACATACGCACTTTTACTGCCTTCACCCTCAAGCGGAAACATTGAAAATTCCATTAAAACGCTCATGTTCTTCCTTACATGTAATGATGTTTAGCTATCAAACCCGCTTTTAAAAACGCGCTCTTTTTTAGCAACCACAATCTCTTTTTGCTTCTCTTTGCGCAGAGTGTCTTTTTCAACAAACAAGGGCTTGCGTGTTTTGTAGTGAAGTCCTGTGTAGTACATAAGCGTCGAATAGGTCGAGGGTGTTGGGGTAAACACTTGTGCTTGTTCGGGATTCATCTTAAGCACATTGGAGGCAAACTGTTTCAAAGAGTGCATATGCTTCTCTTCACACCCTGGGTGTGCTGCGATAAGATAGTAGGTCAAGAACTGTTTTTTCCCTGATTCACGAGTCAGTTTGTCAAAAAGCGTTTTAAACTCCACCAACGCCTCTTTACCCGGTTTTCCCATCAGCCCTAAGATTTCATCATCGATGTGCTCTGGCGCTATCTTCATCTGACCGCTTAAGTGATGGGTGACGATTTCTTTGAGGTATTCGTACCCATAAGCCTTATCATCGCTAATCAAATCATAACGAATCCCAGAGGCAACAAACGCTTTTTTGATATGAGGCAAGGCACGCACTTTTCGTAAAAGCTCAAGCTGTTTTTTATGCGTTGGCTTAAGGGCTTTACACAGTTTCGGGAACATACAGCTTTTTTCTTCACACGTTCCTTTGGTGAGTTTTTTAGAGCATTCGTACCCATACATATTTGCCGTAGGACCACCTAGGTCTGAGATGATGCCTTTAAAATCTTTATACGTTCCAAAATGCTTTGCTTCTTTGACGATAGAATCAACACTGCGACTACGGATGGTTCTGCCTTGATGCACACTGATGGCACAAAAATTACACTCCCCATAGCAGCCTTGATGCGTTGAGATAGAAAATTTAATCGTCTCTAACGCTTTGACTTTTCCTTCTTTGTGGTGATAGGGGTGCAAATCACGCATAAAGGGCAGGGCACTCACACCGTCTAACTCTTCTGTGGTAAGATAAGGAGCGGGTGGATTTTGGATAAGATAACGCTCATCCACTTTTTGACATAAACCACGTGCTGAGATAGGATCGTTGTTATGATAAAAATCATCAAACATATCCATAAATTTGAGTTTATCATCCAAGCACTCTTGGTGGCTAGGAAGTGTGATGTACTCAGCATTTGGCTCTTTGGAAATATAGCTGAGTCCTTTTACATGTAAAGGTGAAATGCCTTCATCAAGGGCTTTGGCAAACTCCACAACGCTATTATCCGCCATACCATACAGAAGATAATCCGCCTTAGCGTCAAACAAAATGGGCTTACGAAGACGGTTTGACCAAAAATCATAATGCGTTACTCGTCTAAGGCTCGCTTCTATGCCTCCAAGTACGATAGGGGATGTGTTTTTAAAATATTGACGAATAAGATTAGTATAGACCAAGCTAGCACGATCGGGGCGTTTGTTGTTTGTTCCCCCTGGTGTATAATCATCGGAATTGCGAAATTTTTTCGTTGCCGTGTAGTTTGATACCAAAGAATCCACACTGCCACCACTCACGCCCCAAAAAAGCCTTGGCTCACCCAAACGAGCGATATCGTCTTGACATGTAATATCAGGTTGCCCAATAATACCTACTTTAAATCCCGCACGCTCTAACACACGTCCAACAACAGCGACGCCCATATAAGGACTGTCAATGTAAGCATCGGAGGTGATAAGAATGATATCCAAGGTGTGCCATCCACGTTGGCGCATCTCTTCTTTCGTTGTGGGCAAAAACATTAGGTATCTCTTTGATGATTGATTTTTAAGTGTAAAAATATAGCACAAGAGCACTATGTTTTGGCTTTTTTAAGATTGTTAGTAGTAATATCGTGACAATTATTTTAGCGGAGGAAACGTTTGAAAAATTCACTTTATTTTAACATTAAAGTCGAAGAGGGTATTTTTGAAAAAATCGTGGCAGAACAAGAGAGTATTGGTTATTATGCTCTGCCAGACCAAGATATCAGCTACCTTGTCAATTATTTAGAAGAGTTTAAAACCAAAAATGATTATGAGGCGATTAAAGATATTGCGATTATTGGTATTGGTGGGAGTTCTTTAGGACCAAAAGCTATTTTTAGAGCGCTTCAAGGTATTCGTGATTTTGACAAACGCTTGCATTTTTTTGAAAGTACTGATCCTGCTTCCATTCGTTCCACCCTCAACCGCATTGATATGAAAAATGCCCACTTCTTTGTTATCTCAAAATCAGGCTCAACCATTGAGACGATTTCGGTTTACAAATATGTTCTAAGTCTTTTAAAAAGCAAAGAGATTGCTCTTGATTATCGCTTTACTTTTGTCACCGATCAAGGCTCAAAACTAGAAGCTCACGCTAAGACGATGAACTCATTTACCCTTCATATTCCTGTAAATGTCGGTGGACGTTTTTCTGTTTTAAGTGCGGCTGGACTTGCTCCTTTGCTTTTGGCAGGGGTTGATGTACAGCGCTTATTAGACGGTGCAAGGAACATTAAACAGAGCTTTTTTGATGATGGTTACATCAAAGAGACTTTGATGAAAAAAGCAACCTATTATGCAAAAAACTCGATGGATTACAATATCAATACTTTGTTTGCGTATTCTGAAAGTTTAGACTATTTTACGGATTGGTATGTTCAATTATGGGGAGAGAGTTTAGGTAAAAAACAACGCCATAGTAGCATTAACGTGGGTTTAACGCCGATTGGACTTATTGGACCAAAAGACCAGCACTCATTTTTACAATTAATTGTCGAGGGGCTTCGTGATAAAACCGTGACCGTCCTTAAAATTGAGACTTTCGATGATAAGATTAAAATCCCAAATATTACGTTAAAAGAGCTTGAAAATTTAGACTTAATGAACGGTATCGCATTTTGTGATTTGATTAATATGCAAGCGGACTCTACGATGGAAGCACTTTTAGATAAAAAAGATATCCCCGTCGATACGATTACTATCAAACATGTGGACGAAGAAAACATCGGTAAGTTAATTTTTTATTATGAATTACTCACTTCTATTGTTGGTCAAATGATGAATGTCAACACCTATGACCAACCGGGTGTTGAAGATGGTAAACGCATTTTAGAGGGAAAATTGATTGAAGAAAAAAAGTCTAAAAAAGCACGTTAAAACAAGGTGAGGTGAGTTTTTACTCACCTCATTTTTGTTTATTAGTCCTCTTCTGTGAAAACGAGTGCTTGTTCGTAAAGTGCTGAACCTGCTTTCCCCCACATCGAAAAAAGATGTAACTCTTTTTCTGATACATCAAAGATTTGAGCAATTTTATCGATGCTTTTATGTTCATAAATGCCAAACTTGTCATCAATGTGCACTAAAACCATCAAACCTAAAAGAGCGATTCTTCTACTTTTTGGTGAGCTAAACGTCTCTAAAGTCTCTTCGAGTATAAAATGTTCTTGACTCAATTCAACATTTTCAATACCCATCTCCATGCAATACTCTTCTATGATTTCACGCTCTTTTGGACCGTATTCTCCATCGAGTTTAGCAACGTATTGTGCAAGATGTAAGAAGGCAAATTTTTCTTCAGTTTTAAGTTTCATCAGTAACAAATGGTTCCCCTTTAATGATAAGTGACGAAATTATAGTAAAATTTTTTAAACAAACATTAATTAACATGGTAAAATAACCGTAATTGTATTTTTTAAGGATAAGACGTGGATAAAAAAAGCAAAAAAAGTGAAACCATTTTAGATGCGGCGCTCATGCTTTTTTCAACAAATGGTTTTTACGCAACCACAATCCCCGACATCGCAAAAGCGATGGGCATGAGTGTTGGTAACATCTATAATTATTTTGCCTCTAAAGAGGTGTTAGCTAAAGAAATTATCAAATACTCTTCCAATATCTTAGGTGCAGAAATCCGCAAAGTAAATGAGGAAGAGTGCTCAACGAAAGAAAAAATTCATAAAATTGTCGGGCTTTATTTTGAAATGGCTTCTTCAAAACCCCAACACATTAACTACTTTTTACGTGTTTATTTGGCTAACCGCGAAGTGTTTAAAGATGGATGTGAGGGAATGGTCTGTGTCTCTGCTTTTGTCACAGAGTTGATGATTTTTTTTGAAGAAGGTGTTGCAAAAGGTGATTTACGTAACCAAGACTTTTTCTCTGCATTTGGTCTGTTTATGGGCTATTTAGGTGGATTTGTCTTTTTAAATGGTGAGGGTGTTTTGGATAGAAATCTCCATCATTATGTTGATGATATTGCTACCAATATCTATAATGCTCTAAAAAAACAGTGAAATCAACTCTGAAAAAATCTTCCATTATATGGCTTCAAGGGCTTACATGTAATGGCAATAGCCATTCATTTTTTAATTACCCTCAAATGCCAAGTTTTGCCGCCTCTTTTGAGATGCTTTACCACCCACTTTTGCTTGGAGAACGTAGCTTTGAATCTTTAGTAGATAGTGATGAGCTTTTTGATTTTTTGATTTTAGAAGGCGCTTTAAGTCATGATGCTTCTTTGATTCAAAAATTTCATATCTCTTTTGAGCAGACACTGGATACTTTAGCATCAAGAGCAAAGTATATTATTTGTGCTGGGAGTTGCGCTAGTTTTGGAGGAATTTTTAGACTTCAAGACACCAAACGTATCAGTGGAGCACTTTTTAGTGGAAAAGAGAAGGGTGGGTATTGGAGTGAGAAGGAAAATGTCATCAATCTTCCAGGGTGTCCTTTGCATCCAAGATGGTTAGTGGATACACTTTTGCTTCTACATCACGGTGAAAAAGTGAGTTTGGATGCTTTTTTACGCCCTAAAGAGATATACGCTTATTTGGTGCATCATGGGTGTTTACGCAATGAGTATTTTGAATGGAAAGTTGATAGTAAAAAGCTTGGAGAAAAAGAGGGCTGTTTGTATTATGAACATGGCTGTCAAGGGCCTATGACACATGCTAATTGCAATAAAATCCTCTGGAACGGTGTAAGTTCAAAAACAAGAGCAGGTTCTCCTTGTTTAGGCTGTACCGAGTTTGATTTTCCACGACGCTCTTTGTATGAAACCCAAACCAATATGTCTTTACCGCAAACGCCCGTAGGCATTAGCAAAAGAGCCTATTATACATTAGCAGGTGTAGCGAAGAGTTTTAAAATAGAAAGATTAGAGCGAAAGTTGATGGATGAAGATAACTAAAGAGATTGTCGAGCGTATCGAAGGTGAAGCGACGCTAGAGCTTGAATGGCATGAGGGTAAAATCGATTTTGCAAAAATCAAGTTTTTCAATTTTCGAGGTATAGAAAAGATTTTAGAGAAAAGACCTTTGTACGATGCTTTGGCGATTACACCTCGTGTGTGTGGAATTTGTTCGCATTCACATGCACTCGCTTCGCTGTTAGCTATTGAAGAGTGTTTTAAGAATGCAGGAGAGACCTTAGTTATTAGCCAAAAAGCCAAAGATATTCGAGAAATCATTCTCAACGCTGAAAAAATCCACAATCACATCAAATGGTATTTTTTTACCATTCAAGCTGAACTTCAAAAACTTTTAAAAAAGCAAGAAAATGTTTTTAAAAACCCCTTGTGGTTTGAAGCACAAAAAGCGATAAGTGAGTGCCTCAAAATGGGTGCAATCTTTTCAGGACAATGGCCTCATGGCTCTTTTGCGATGGCAGGAGGGGTTACCTGTGATCCTTTAAAAAGTGATGTGATGCAAGCAAATAACTGTTTGGAGAGTGTGGTTTCATTTTGTGAAACATATCTGTATGGTATGCCTTTAGAAGAGTTTTTATCGTTTAATTCTGCTTTGCAAATTATGTCCAGTGACAAACATCTCTCCAAAGGGGTTGATACGATGATAGCCTTTGGGTTTGACCGTTTAGGACGAAGTCATGATAGGTTTTTAGCATTAGGAGAGTCTTTTTTATACGATGAACCTTCAAAATCTGTCAAGACAACGGTATTAGGTGGTGACGTCAAACATGTGCATGAGAGTTTGGAACACACATTTTTTGAACATCCCAAAAAAGGGTATACCTATTCTAAAAGCGCACTGTACAAAAAGAGCTATTTTGAAGTAGGACCGATGGCGCGTTTGATGATAGGAAAAGATGCGCTGATTCGTGATTTTCATAGGCGTTTTAAGGATTCGGCTTTGACGCGGGTTGTTGCTCGTATTGCAGAGTGTGCTCATCTGTTGAAGCGTACACAAACCTTGCTTTTACATGTAAATCTTGAGGAGATTTCATTTACACCTCCTCGGTTAAATGTACATGACCTTTGCTCGGAAGGTATTGGTATTATTGAAGCACCTCGTGGTACACTTATCCACAAAGTTGTGGTGCAGTACGGTCAAATTCGCTCGTATGATATTATTACTCCAACAGTCTGGAATTTAGGGAATGGCGATAGGGATAATCCTTCCGTTGCACAACGTGCGATTATCGGTATAGAGTCCCTAGAACAGGCTGATTTTGTTTTTAAAAGTTTTGATGTCTGTTCGGTGTGCACTACTCAGTAATTTTTAATACCATACACTTTTTGTCCTCTTTTTTTGTTACATTTTTACGCACTCAGATTAATATAAACTGAAAATTGTCACATTTAGAAGTAGAATAGAGAAAAATTTGATTTAATACCAAATGAATAATCATTCAGTAAACAAGAGTTGACTTTTTTACGGGGTGATTGGTTTATATTGATCTTGGAAAATTTACACAGGAGAAACTGATGGAACACGCAAAACTGTACGAAAGGCTTGCTGATAGACTTAGCAAACTTGAGAAGTTTCCTCGCTTGAAGGAGGACAAATCCATTACGGCTTTGATGGAAGAGCATGGCATCAGCCGTAGAGATTTTATGAAATGGGCAGCAGGTGTAACGGCTATGTTATCACTTCCCTCTTCATTTACCCCTCTGATGGCACAAGCTGCTGAGCTTACAGACCGATTGCCAGTTGTTTGGCTACACATGGCAGAGTGTACAGGCTGTAGTGAGAGTTTATTAAGAACGGATGCACCAACGATTGATAGTTTGATCTTTGATCATATTTCATTGGAATACCATGAAACGATTATGGCAGCGGCAGGCTGGCAAGCAGAACACAACCTTGAAAATGCCATTGAGAAATACAAAGGCAAATTCATTTTGATGGTTGAAGGTGGTATCCCAGCAGGTAGCAGTGAATTTTTCTTAACCGTTGGACCACACGGAACAACGGGTCAAGCACACGCTAAGAAAGCAGCAGATGCGGCAGCAGCTATTTTTGCTATTGGTTCATGTTCAAGTTTTGGAGGTGTTCAAGCGGCATATCCAAATCCAACCAATGCACAGTCTTTAAGTAAAATCACAAATAAACCAGTTATTAATGTTCCTGGCTGTCCTCCAAGTGAGAAAAACATCGTAGGTAACGTACTTCATTATATCTTGTTTGGAACATTGCCAGCACTTGATGCGTACAATCGTCCAAAATGGGCTTATGGCATTAGAATTCATGACCTTTGTGAGCGTCGTGGTCACTTTGATGCGGGTGAATTTGTACAAGAGTTCGGTGATGCAGGTGCTAAAAAAGGTTTCTGTTTGTATAAAGTAGGCTGTAAAGGTCCTTATACATTCAATAACTGTTCACGTGAACGATTTAACCAACATACCTCTTGGCCAGTACAAGCAGGACATGGTTGTATTGGTTGTTCTGAGCCAGATTTTTGGGATAATATGGGACCATTTGAAGAGCCTCTTGGCAATAGACTTTACCACACTGTTTATGGTGAAGGTGCTGATAAAACCGCTGATAAAGTAGGGGTTGCTGTTTTAGCCGCTACGGCTGTAGGTATTGCTGCGCACGCGGCGATTGCTGCTGTTAAAGGCAGTGGTAAAACTGAAGAATAAGACTTGAGGATAAATAAATGAGCAAAAGAATCGTCGTTGATCCTATCACCAGAATTGAAGGACACTTAAGGGTTGAAGTTATTGTTGATGATAAAAATGTCGTAACTGAGGCATATTCTTCTTCAACATTATGGAGAGGTATTGAAACCATTCTTAAAGGACGTGATCCTAGAGATGCAGGTTTCTTTACACAACGTATTTGTGGTGTTTGTACGTACTCACACTACAAAGCAGGTATTATGGCCGTTGAAGATGCTTTAGGCATCGAGCCACCACTTAACGCAAAACTGACACGTACACTGATGAACAATGCACTTTTCTTACATGACCATGTGGTGCACTTCTATCACCTCCACGGGGTAGACTGGGTAGATGTGGTTTCAGCACTCAAAGCTGATCCACATAAAGCTGCGGCAGAGTCATTTAAATACACCGATGCTCCAATCGCATGTGGTGCAGACGATTTGGTTGCTGCACAAAAAAGAGTGGCTGAATTTGTTAAAAAAGGACACCTTGGACCATTTGCGAATGCGTATTGGGGACATTCAACATACAAATTGACACCCGAGCAAAATCTTATTGCACTTTCGCATTACCTAAAAGCACTTGAGATACAGCGTACAGCTGCTCAGATGATGGCGATTTTTGGTGCAAAACAACCACACCCACAAAGCTTAACCGTTGGTGGCGTAACATGTATTATGGATCTTCAAACACCTTCACGTTTAGGTGAATACATGACAAAGTTCAAAGAATTAGCAGACTTTGTTAACCGTGCATATTATCCAGATATCGTTATGGCAGGACTTGCATATGCAGGTGAGCCAAGTGTTAATGCTGGACTTGGTGTGGCAAATCTCTTTACCTATAAAGAATTTCCAATCAATGCAAAAGAGTATTTGTTTGAAAGCGGTGTGATGATGGGTGAAGATGTGGTTAATCTCATTACAGGTAAACCGTTCAAAGTTCAACAACTTGATGAGAGCAAAATTACTGAAGAAGCAACACGTGCTTGGTATAAAGATAACGCTGCTTATCATCCGTATGAAGGTCGTCAAGAGCCAAATTATACAGGCTTTAAAGATGGACAAAGTATTAATGACAAAGGTGAATTGGCTCCTACTAAACTTCTTAAAGAAGATGGAAAGTACAGTTGGATTAAAGCACCACGTTATGATGGTAAACCACTTCAAGTAGGGCCGTTGGCAAATATCGTCATCAATTATGCTCTTGGTAACAAGCGTGTTAAAGCTGTTGTCGATAAATTCTTAAAAGATACAGGACTTCCTATCACTGCAGTTGCTTCAACACTTGGACGTACAGCATGTCGTATGCTTGAAGCTAAGGTGATTGCTGATCATGGTATGGAAGCGTTTACTGCATTGATTAACAACCTTAAAGTAGATGATTCAACATACACAAGCTATAAAATTGATAAAAACAAAGAGTACAAAGGACGCTACATTGGACACGTTCCACGTGGAGCTTTAAGTCACTGGGTTAAAATCAAGAATGGTGTGATTGAAAACTACCAAGCCGTAGTACCAAGTACGTGGAATGCAAGTCCTAAAGATGCAAAAGGAGTTAGAGGACCATACGAAGAGTCTTTGGTTGGTCTAAAAATTGCCGACCTTACTCAACCACTAGAAATTGTTCGAATTATTCACTCTTTTGACCCATGTATTGCGTGTGCGGTACATGTTATGGATACTAAAGGGAATGAGATGAGTAGTTATAAAGTGGATGTCAACAGCGCGTCTTGCTAAAAGCCAAAGGGAGTCTATGATGAAAAGAAAGATAGAATTTGAGTTCTCAGCAGGCTTGCGCTGGACGCATTGGCTAAGAGCTATAGCTATTTTTGTTCTGACTGTGACAGGTTTTTATCTGACATATGTCTTCGTTGTTCCTGCACCATCGGATGAACCAGTCCTTTTCTTGAATGCAAAATTCAGAATGTGGCATGAGATTGCAGGATTTGTATTAATCGCTGTATCGCTTTTCAAGCTTTACCTCTTTTTAGCTGATGGTATTAGCCATAAAGAGCGTGTCTCATTTTTGGATTTTATTAGTCCAAAAGTGTGGATTCAGCAGATTAAGTATTACCTTTTTATGGGAGAACATCCTCATTTAAGAGGTGTGTATAATCCTTTGCAATTTATTGCATACGTAGGATTGTACTCTATGGTTTTTGTGATTAGTTTAACAGGTCTTATTTTATATGTTCATTGTTATCAAGCAGGTGGTTTGGGTCTGTTTTTGTATGACTATATGCGTCCACTTGAAGCGATGATGGGTGGACTTGCGATGGTAAGAGAAATTCACCATATTGTTATGTGGGGTATTTTAATCTTCTTACCTGTACATATTTATATGGCTATCTTTAACTCCATTATGGGTAAAGAAGGCTCTATGGATGCGATTATTAGTGGTTACAAATTTCCTAAAAACAACGCAAAACACTAAGTGAGCGGCGGTTTGAAGGTTTTAGTTTTAGGCATTGGCAATGTGATGTTCTCCGACGAAGGTGTCGGAGTTCATCTGTGCCGCCTTGTTGAACAAAAGTATGCGTTTTCTTCTGATGAGCACACCTTGACCTTTGTCGATGGTGGAACGCTTGCACAAAGATTAATCCCCATTATTGCTGAGTATGATTATGTCATCTTATTAGACTGTGTTGATGCCAACGATGGTCAAATCGGTGATGTTTACTTTTTTGACTTTGAAAATGTGCCTAATACCATTTCATGGCAAGGAAGTGCACATGAAGTTGAAATGCTTCAGACTTTAACGATGATGGATATGGTAGGAGATCGACCACCTACAAAAATTGTCGGCATTATCCCTGAGGTTGTGAGTGATACCACACTCAAAATGACAGATGCTGTCATCAAAGGCTCTGTTGTCATGGAAAAAATTATTATTAAACATTTAAGCGAATTAGGCTTTACATGTAAACAGATTTCAGATATTGACATTCAAAGTGTCGCGGATGAATCATGCAAGGAAGAGCGATGATATTAGCCTTTGAATTTACTTATCTCGCGCACAATGGTGTTTTGGAAAATCTTTTAAAACAAAGTTGCCTTGAGAGTGGTATAAAACATCTTATTACCCGTGAAGATACACGTGTCATCCTTTATGTTGAAGAGAGCGAAGAGCGTTTGGGTGCATTTGCAGATGTTTTGTCTGCTTCACTTCCTCTCTCACTCTTTTTCAAATCCTCTTCGGTTTATGTAGCGGAGAGCTTTCCTACACAAGATGAGAGTATTCCACTTTTAAATATTCCTTTGGCCTTTACCCCTAAAAAAATAACTTCCATTGAAACCCAAAGCTCGCCTTTGTACCTTTTGCCTTACAGTGAATTTAACGTTGCTAGCGATACACTTTCCCTCTTTAAAGAAGGTGAAAAAATCCTTGAAGCGTCATCTTCTGAATCCTTTGAAGATATCTATGCTCTCTTAACGACGGCATTGTGTGAGGGAAAAACTGTCCAAGTCAAAACGGCATCGGGCTTGTTTGTTTTAGGGCGTATTGAAAAATCAAAGCTCCTTCCAAGTATGAAAAATGTTGAAGTGTTACCCACAGATTTATCCGTGGTGGAGCGAATGGTAGTGATTCGTGAAAATGAAATCAAAGCACTCGCAACCTTAGAGCGCCCTTCTATTCGTTGTAAAGTCAATGCCATGTTTGCTCAAAAAGAGATTTTGCCGACCTCGCGAGTACTTGTTCGATTGGCGGATGAGTGGCTTGTGTATCATCTGTGTAGACGTCTTTTTAATCAAGGTGTGTTATTTTTATTCAAAGCACCTGCAACACTGCTTAAAGCAGATATGTGTGTTTTAACATCGCTCAATTTACCTGTGGTAGAACCATTGCAAGTGAGTGTACTTGAAAACGGTGAAATTGTCCTTGTCAAAGGAAAAAGTTACGCCTCAAAAACCCTACTTGAAAACACGAAAAAATTTGAAGAACCTTCCCATGGAGCATTCGCTTCTATCATGCAAGAGCACCATCTGTTTGATGCAAAATCAAGCTGCTTTTATTTGAGTAAGTTCTATGACGATAAACTGATGAACTACTCATCGGAACACGGTATGCTCAATCTTACCAGTGTCCCTTTGCCAAGCTCTTTTGAAGCCTTGTTTGAGCAGATTGCTCAAAATTCAGAGAGTTCTGCGCGTTTGATTGAAAATTATAAAAATACTTATCCTGAAATTTACGCACAGGCGTTACATGTAAAAATTCCTGAGACTTTACCGAAGAGTGTTTATAGCCTTTGGAAAATCATTGCTGTAGTCTTAGGATTTACCTCTGATTTTGACAACGGTGCAGAAGTGTTAATCGAATTAGCAGAAGATTTTGGAGGTCAAAAAGGGCCTCGAATGGACTATTTCCTTCAAAAAGAAGATGCTTTGATTTCTGATATGAATTACATCAAGCTGATACGAAGCGGGATGAGTTTTAAACTCGCAGGCACTGATGATGCCACGCTCTCTTTTGGGTATGTCCAAAGTTTGGCGCATTTTATCTCTGATATGTCTGATTATTACAAAGAAAACCTTCTCAATGAAAAAATTGCACTGGCTGGTTCTTTGTTTGGTTTTAGACGATTTACGGAGATGGTTTATAAAAATCTTAAGCCTAATCATCCTATTTGTTTGAATAGAGAACTTCCGATTGAACTTAACGTGTAGAGTCCGTTATCATATTGAAGGTATGGTACAAGGGGTCGGTTTTCGCCCCTTTGTCTATACCTTAGCTCTTCGCTTTGGGCTTAAAGGTTTTGTGCTCAATAACGCTTTAGGTGTTGAAATCGAGCTAGAAGGCGATGAACAATCCTTAGAAACATTTGATAAAGCACTGCACACTTCACTTCCTCCTTTAGCACGCATGGATGTGTGTGACAAATCTTTTATAGCAGCTCTCAATGATACCACCTTTGAAATCAGACACAGTGAAGAAGGTGAGGTTAAATCCTCATTTGTTCCACCCGATATGGCAATGTGCCATGAATGTGAGCGTGAATTACACGAAGTCCATGATAGAAGGTATGACTACTTTTTTATCAACTGTACCAATTGCGGTCCACGCTATTCTATTATCAAAACCGTACCTTACGATAGACCTAATACATCCATGCACCCTTTTATCATGTGTGATGCCTGTCAAGCGGAGTACACCAATCCACTGGACAGACGTTACCATGCCCAACCCATCAGTTGCCCGAACTGTGGACCAACACTCACACTTAAAAACATGAACGACGATGTCATTGCGCATAACCATGACGCGATAAAGCAACTGGCTGATTTGATTCAAAAAGGACATATTGTCGCGATGAAAGGGATGGGTGGCTTTCACTTGATGTGTGATGCAACCAATGATACAACCCTTGCCGCGCTTCGTGAGCGCAAACGAAGACCCACAAAGCCCTTTGCGGTCATGTTTAAAGATATAGCTTCGTTAGAAGACGTATGCGTGTTAAGTGAAGGTGAAAAAGAGGGTGTCACTTCGTTACTACGTCCCATCGTTTTAGTCAAACGTTCGAAATCTCCTAGGCTTTTTTTAGGCGCGTTAGTCGCACCGATGATTGATCGTCTAGGCGTTTTTCTACCCTACACGCCTTTACATGTAAAGCTTTTTCATTTTCTTCGTTACCCAATTGTCGCTACCAGTGCCAATCGCTCGGGTGAGCCAATTATAAGTGATGCAAAGAGTTTAAGAGAAAAACTTGGGGATGTAGTGGAGTATTATCTTGATTATAACCGAGAGATTATCAACTCAAGCGATGATAGCGTGGTGCAATATCTTGGGAAAGAGCCTTTGTTGATGAGGCTTTCTCGTGGGCTTGCTCCGCTGAGTTTTCGCATTAAAACAGATGAAAAACGCTCTATTTTAGCCGTTGGAGCACACCAAAAAAACGCGATTGCGATTTATTTAAATCATCAAATGATTGTAAGTCCTTATATTGGGGATTTGGACAATATCGCGACAAACGTCTTATTTGAAGCCATGATAGAGCGCTTTAAAAGCTTTTATGATTTTGTGCCTGAGTTGATTGTGGGCGATTTGCATCCTAATTATGTTTCAACACAATGGGCTAAAAAGCAAAAGCTTCCCTTTATGCAAGTCCAACACCACTATGCGCATATTCTCTCAGCGATGTGTGAGCACCGCTTGGATGAAAAAGTCTTAGGTGTTGCGTGGGATGGAACGGGGTATGGCGTGGATGGAACGATTTGGGGTGGTGAATTTTTAGTGTGCGACACGCATGGCTTTGAACGAGTTGCTTCATTTGAGCCTTTTTTACTCTTAGGTGGGGATGCGAGTATTAAAGAGAGCAGGCGGGTTTTAGCTTCGATTCTTTGGGATGTGAACGCTGATGATGCCTTACTTGCTTACTTCACACCACAAGAACTTAAAAGCCTCAAACAGCTCTACACCAAAAAACTAAATGCTCCACGGTGCTCTTCGGTAGGAAGACTCTTTGACGCAGTTGCTGTGATATGCGGAATGCACGGGCGCGTGAGTTACGATGGAGAGAGTGGGCTTTATGTGGAGAACTTGTACGATGAAGCCATCCGTGAAGCCTATGACTTTACATGTAAAGAGGGTGTCATAAACTATAAAGAGGCATTTTTAGAGATGCTGTACGATAAAGAGCCTCGTGTTATTGCTTCAAAATTTATCAATGCGTTGGTCAATCTTATCGATGATATCGCAGCACAATACTCCTATAAAGTCGTACTCTCAGGCGGTGTGTTCCAAAACCGAACTTTAGTGGAAAAAATCTTAGAGCTTAAAAAGCATACCTTTGTTTTACAGCATCAGCTTCCACCCAATGATGGTGGTATTTGCGCGGGGCAATTGTATTACGCACTGCAAAACAATGCTTGAAAAATAATATTAATCTTCTCTTTTTGCACTTTTTAAAGAATAGTAGGACTAGAATAGATAAAAATAATTACATGTAAGGATAAACAATGGATAAAATTATTCGTTTTAGCGTCTCTTTGCCTGAAAAGCTTTTAGAAGAGCTTGACAAAAAAGTAGATGCACAAGGTTACGCGTCACGTAGTGAATTTACCCGAGATTTGATTCGTGAAAAAATTGTTAAAGATGACTGGCAAGATGAACACAGCGACGTTATCGGTGTGTTAGCGATGATTTATACGCATCACCAAAACGAGCTTGTTCAAAAGATTTTAGAGATTCAGCACGATGCAAAAATTCATATTATGTGCAATACACACGTTCATGTCAGCCATGAAAACTGTTTAGAGACCATTATGGTGACAGGAAAAGTCGCCGATGTCAAAGACTTTGCCAATAAAATATCAGGTCTCAAAGGGGTCAAATTTTGTAAACTCGTTGAGGCGTCTATCCCTGCTTCATAAATTTTACATGTAGGGATTTTCCCCTACATGTTTTGTTTCCATAACTGCGTTAAAATCTTCTTTTGCTCTTTGGGTGTGTAGTTAAATTTAAACTCGGCTTCTTTGAGGTAATAGATAAGATTTTCTTTTTTTACTCCCTTAAAATGCGCTATCCATGCTTCAAAATAGTTCCAAAATGTGCCCAAGCGATGCTCAAACCGACTGATATGGGTGACTTTGTGTCGTTGCAATGTTCGAGCATAGGTAGCGTTTTCATCAGGACTCGGCACGTCATGCTCCATCAAACGCTTTATAGGGGTAAATTGGTCAGGTAGCAAAAGGGTATAAACCCACTCCTCATAAAGCATCCCAAAAACACCGATGGCATCGAAGAGATATTGGTTTTGATTGCGTTTGGTTTTTGGAAGATAATAAAACTCATCGTACTCTGAAAAGGTATCGCTTTGGTTCAAATAGCGCTCTTGTGCAAAAGAGGTCAGCAAAAGGCGAATTTTATGGTAGATATTTTTAGCGGTAATATAATTAACTCCGCACATTTTAGCGCAATCCAATATTGATTTATCGGCTAAAAATGCTTCAAGGATTAAAAGCTCTTTTTGGTATTTGGCTTCACTCCAAATACGTTTACATGTAACGCAACGCCACTGCGTTTTGCTTTTAACATAGAGTTTGAAAGAATGGCAAAAAATACACTGTTTCATAAAGGTATTTTTCCTAAAACTAACTAAGAAAAACCTTTTTTTAGCTCATCTTTAAGCACTTTGCTTATAATAGATAAAAATACAACGAACAGGAGTTAAAAATGTGTAAAGATTGCGGTTGCTCTATTGGACCAACAGCGTGGTCAACCCACGCACACACGCACACACACGATGGACATACTCATGCCCATGAACATCACCACGACACACACACGCATCACGATGATGCGCACGCACACGACCACGCTCACAATGACCATCATCACGCCAACCCACAACTCAATGATGCTAAAACCTTGACGGTGATTCGTAAAATTTTAGATGCAAACGACACACAAGCAGGGCACAATCGTGACCATTTTGGTGAGCATGGAGTGCTGGCGGTCAATTTGATGAGCAGTCCAGGCAGTGGAAAAACCACTCTTTTAGAAGCGACGATTGATGAAGGTTCTATCAAATTAGGCGTGATTGAGGGGGATTTAGAAACCAATCAAGATGCAGATCGCATCATTGCTAAAGGTGCGCCAGCACACCAGATTTCAACAGGTCAGGCGTGTCATTTGGATGCGTTTATGGTACATGAAGGCTTGCATCATCTTCCTATCGAAGGGCTTGATGTGGTGTTTGTCGAAAATGTAGGAAATCTCGTCTGTCCTGCGAGCTATGATGTAGGAACGCATATCAACGTTGTCTTACTTTCTGTACCTGAGGGCGATGATAAACCTGCCAAATACCCCGTCATGTTTAGAAGTGCGGATGTATTGCTCATCACGAAGTGTGATTTGTTGCCGTATTTTGATTTTAGTATGGAAAAAGCGATTCGTGAAGCACGTAAGCTTAACCCAAAAGTAGATATCATCGAGATTGATAGCAAGTCTGGCAAAGGCATTGCGCAATGGGTGAATTATCTTAAAATGAAAAAAGCATTGAGGTAAGTTATGTGTTTATCTATTCCTTCCAAAGTCGTCGAAATTGACGCAGATAATTACGCAACGGTTGATACTATGGGCGTTAAACGCAAAGTGACCTTAGATTTAATTTCTGAAGAAGTTAACGTGGGTGATTATGTTCTTATTCATGTTGGTTTTGCGATGAATAAAATCAATAAAGAAGATGCCTTAGATAGTTTGAAGGCGTATGAAGAAATTGTAGAGGCGATGAATAGTGGAGAGATAGATGAGCAAGAGGGGAATAGCAACTATGCTAGAAGTTGACCTCATCGAAGGCTTTCGTGATCCTAAACACATGAAAGCTTTGTCCTCTATCATTACCAAAGAGTGCACTAAAAAAATCAACATCATGGAAGTGTGCGGTGGACATACGCATACGATTATGAAGTTTGGTTTGATGCAAATTTTGCCTGAACTTATTGAGTTTGTTCATGGCCCAGGGTGTCCTGTGTGCATTATGCCCAAAGAGCGAATTGACCATGCCATCGCACTAGCCTCTATGCCAGATACCATTCTTGCAACATTAGGTGATATGATACGCGTTCCTGGCAGTACCACTTCTTTACAAAAACTCAGAGCGCAAGGTTGTGATATACGCTCACTGTACTCACCGCTTGATGTCATTAAAATCGCCAAAGAAAATCCTGATAAAAAAGTTATTTTCTTTGCCATTGGCTTTGAGACAACAACACCGATGAGTGCTGTTTTAATCAAAGAAGTTGTCGAACAAAAGATAAACAATCTCTTTTTTCATATTAACCACGTCACAGTGCCAGAACCCGTGGATGCGATTATGAGTGGTGGTGATGCACGTATTGATGCTTTTTTAGGACCTTCGCATGTAAGTGTGATTACAGGGTATAAAATTTATGAGCCGCTTGTCGAAAAATATCGAACACCTATCGTTGTTTCAGGTTTTGAGCCAACAGATGTCATGGAGTCGATTTTACGGATTGTGCGTCAAGTTAATGAAGGCAAAGCCTGTGTTGAAAATGAGTACGCGCGCGCTGTTTCACGTGAGGGCAATCTTAAAGCACAAGCACTTGTGGATACCTATTTTGAAAGACGAGACCATTTTAGATGGAGAGGTATTGGGGATATTCCAAAGAGTGCTTTAAAACTTAAAGCCCAATATGCTTTTTGTGATGCTGAAGTAGTGTTTGATGCATTTTTGCCAAAAGAGCAATTAGATGACCATAAAATGTGTATTTGTGGAGCAATTTTAAAAGGTTTAGCCAAGCCATACGATTGTAAAGTATTTGGAAAAGCCTGTACACCAAGCAATCCTATGGGTTCATGCATGGTCTCAAGTGAAGGTGCATGTTCTGCTTACTTTAAATATGGCAAGTTGACACTTAAAGGAGCAAAGGGTGAGTAAACGAATATTGCTCTCACATGGCGGTGGGGGAGAAGAGACACAGAGTTTGATTAAAGATTTATTTTTTAAGCACTTTGAGAATGATATTTTACTGCGGATGGAAGATGCGGCATCGTTAGTGATGCAAAGCCATAAATTAGCCTTTACGACAGATTCGTTTACCGTTTCACCCCTTTTTTTTAGCGGTGGAAATATTGGAAAGCTTTCCATCGCAGGCACAGTCAATGACCTTGCCATGATGGGGGCACGTCCAAAGTATCTGACCTGCTCGTTTATGATAGAAGAGGGATTTGAGTTTGATAAACTAGAGCAAATCGTTATCTCCATGCGGGATGAAATGGCAAAAAGTGGCGTTAAAATCGTCGCAGGTGATACTAAAGTGATTCCAAGAGGGGGTGTGGATGGTTTGTTCATCAACACTGCAGGTATTGGTGAAATTATTTATGATGGAATATCCGCGCATAATCTTCATGAGGAAGATTGCATTATCGTCTCACATCAAGTGGGCAATCATGGTGCGTGTATCTTAGCACAACGAGAAGAGATAGAGCTTGAGAGTGATTTGCAAACAGATTGTGCGACACTTTGGGCGAGTGTTGAAGGGCTTATTAATGCAGGTGTTAAAATCCATGCTCTGCGTGATGCGACCAGAGGAGGGCTGAGTGCCGTCCTTAATGAGTGGGCACAAACGTCTCATGTGTGTATTGAAGTCTATGAAGAACGGATTCCTGTAAAAGATGAGGTCAAAGGGATTTGTGAGCTTTTAGGTTTTGAACCCTACGAGTTTGCTAATGAGGGAACGATGGTTATTTGTGTGCCTCCATCTGAAGTCGAGAAAGTTTTGAGTGTTTTAGCTGGGTATGAAGAGACCAAAGATGCAGCCATGATAGGTCGTGTGAGCCAGCGCTTTAACGACAGGGTTATTTTACATACACCATGGGGTAGTGAGCGCTTTTTAGAGCCACCTAAGGGTGAATTATTGCCAAGGATTTGCTAATGCATGAGTTTTCAATTGTCAATGCCCTTTTAGATATGTGTGAGCAAAATGCCAAAGATCATAATATGGCAAAAATCACTAAAGTTGAAATCAAGATAGGTAAACTAAGCGGTGTAGAGCCTCATCTTTTGGAAACGGCTTTTGAGACTTTTAAAGAAGGTACGATGTGCGATGGCGCTAAATTTACCATGCATCTTCAAGATGTTATTCTTCATTGCCAATCGTGCGATAAACAAAGTAGTATTCAAAATAATGCTTTTGAATGTCCTACATGTAAAAGCACAGACTGCAAAGTCATCGATGGAGAAGAGATGTATCTGATGCGACTTGAGATGGAGTAAAGAAAAGATTGGGTAAAATCAAAAAAATTGCATAAGGGATAAAGTATAATGTTAAATGAGTTACGACGTGCAACATTAGAGGATTTACCAGAAATCATTAAAATTTACAATGAAGCTATCATCGATGGTATCTCAACAGCTGATAGTAAGGTTGTGAATGTTGAGGATAAACTAGAGTGGTTTCATGCCCATACTGATACGTATCCTATTTTAGTGAAAGAGTATCATGGACGTATTATTGCATGGATTAGCATTCAGCCTTTTTATGCCAATTTGTTTGCGTACCGCCATAGTGCGCGTATTAATATCTATATCGATAAAAATTTTCAAGGCAAAAAACTGGGACAACAGTTTTTAACCGAAGCGATAGAACAGGCTAAACATTCAGATATTAAAACACTTTTAGCCCTGATTTTTGCAGATAATCCTGCGAGTTTAAAGCTTTTCAAAAAAATAGGCTTTAAAGAGTGGGGCAATCTAAATCGTATTGCAACCATCGAAGGGGTAGATAAAGATTTACTACTCCTTGGACAACGTATCGTAGAGTAGCCATGATGCAAAAAGAAGCGTGTATTATTTTTGATATGGATGGAACGCTTATAGATTCAAGTTTTGCAATGACGCAAAGCGTTAATCACGTAAGACACCATTTAGGACTTGCGCCTATTAGTAAAGAAGAATTAGAGTACCACATCAACCAACCCGACCAACATCTCCCCAAAATTTTCTACAATACGCAAGAGTATGACCCAAGCCATAGAGCACTCTTTCGTGAGCATTATCTCTCAACCTCAACGCAAAGCATTGAACTCTATCCTGATGTTAAAGAGATGCTTGAATTTATGGCGCAAAAAGCGACCCTTTGTGTTGCTACTAATGCCAGTGATTTTTTTGCACGCCATATGTTAGAGCATCTTAAAATTTTAGAATTTTTTGAAGGTGTGGTGGGGGCTAATAATGTCCCTGAACCAAAGCCAAACCCTCAAATGGTTGAGTTTTTGATAGAAAGCACGCAAAGCTTAAAAGAGCGAACACTATTAGTAGGAGATAGCATTAAAGATGAATACGCCGCGCAAAATGCAGACATTCCTTTTATCTTTGCCGATTGGGGCTATGGAAAAAGTGATACAGCTTCTATGCGGGCTAAAAATATTCGAGAACTTATAGGGCTCTTTCACATTCTTATTTAAACATTTCTAACGGTAATTCTAATGTTCTTTTGATGATGTTGACAGGAGTCATAAACGTATCTGCGATAAGATGCGTTTCTATTTTTGGGTCACTTACGTTTCCTGTTACACTGATATTGGTCGCAATTTTCTTATCGTCTCCTAAAATAAGACCACCCACAAGCGGTATCATATCGATAGCGGAACTAAAGGTCTTTAGTGTTCGAATTTGAAGTTTTAAGTTAAGTTCATTTGTCATTAGGTTTACTTCGCCACTACCAACAATATCAGCACTGCTCCCGCGTAATTGCATTTCACTGATATAAAGAATCTCTCCTTTTTGTTCAAATTCAATGTATCCATTTTGGACAAAATAGCCTTGTTGACTAAAATTTGGATCATTAAAGACAAGGAGTGAAGGAATTGTGTTAATAGTTGCCATGAGATTATTGAAAAACTTAAGGTCTTTGATATAGGTTTGTTGCAAGATGAACGTTCCGTTTTGGTCTTTACTGTTTTTGCCTTCAATTTGTAACGAAAAATCCCCTTTATCAAAATAGTGATTTCCTAAAAGAGCATTAGTAAAGTGTTCACTCATGGATGTACCATGGATGCGTAAGTAGTGTTTATCTTGTTCAAATTCAAAATGAGTTTTATCTTTTTTGGCGTTTAATTGCACTCTTGATTCTTTGAGCTTTAAAGTGTAATGATCACTTAAGATGGTTTTATTGCTCTCTTGAATATGAAAAGAGGAGTTGTCTCCTGTGATGGTGACATCAAGAGGAATATCAAACGTATTGTCGTTTTGGGCAATCGAGAGGTTTAAATCTTTTACATGTAAGCTGAGTGCCGTGTCATAATGCAATGAAAGTTTACCATCATCACTGATAGCATCCAGTGTTTTAGTGTCGGTTTTTAAATGCAGTTTTAACGTTGTAAGTGGCTCTTGATTTTCACGAAAAGGGGTTGAGAGTTCGTTTAAGAAGAGATTAGCTTCAAAATGCTCAAAGTCTTTCGTTGTTACATCCACAACACCGCTCGATAATCCCAACTCCCTCATCAAAGGTGAAAAATTTTCTATTTTTGAAATATCTTTGAAATGAAAGCTGTTGTTCCCCTCAGAAAAACGCATCTGTGTTCCAAGAGTAGGAAGTGCGATAAATGTTGCATTGTTTTCCAGTGTAAAAAAGGCTTCTTGGTCACTCAAATTTGCAATATCAATCAAATGGATTTGCCCAAAATCAAGAGCAAGGGAATTGATATCCACAAGACCTTCAAAACGCTCATTTGTGGTATCAAATGTACCTGTTGCATTAATATCGAAAAGATTTTTATAGCGCATATTTGTTTTTTGAAGACGCACAAGTCTATTGTCCAAAAGGATTTCTCCAAAGTTAGAGCTCATAGGTATGCCACTGAGTAAAAACTGACTAGGTAAAATGGTAAAAGTACCCGTCGCATTAATGTCATAGGGTAAAAATTTGATGTCTAAACGAATGTGAGAAGGCGTTACGCCTTTTGTTTGGTCAATCGGAACGGTGATGTGAAAAGCATGTAAAATTTTATGTATTTGCTCATCCAATGCCGATGTAGCATTTAAATCAACGACAATCCCCGTACCTTTAGCGATAAGGTTGTAAATATGCACATCTGCTTTTTCCAGAGGTTTTTCTTGATAGTGTGCATTTTTAATATCAAAAAAGAGTTTATCTTCTTGAAATGTAATCCCGATTTCTTCTACATGTGCGGAGGGCACAGAGGGTTCAAAAGAGACATTGGCATCTTTAACCAAAGCGCGACCTCTTATCTCAAGTGGAAAATAATCACCCGTTTTAAGATCAAATTTTCCCTCGACAAAATGGATCTGGTACTCTTTGGCTTTGATATTCTCATGAATCCATGCTTTAGCAATAGGGTCTAGTTCCACTTGGGGAGCTAGAAAATTCACCACATCACTCAAAGCATTATTCGTGAAGTGTTCCGATTGGAGATGATAGGTTAAAAGATTGTTTTTGACTTCTATGATTGAAATGCCTTTGATACCAAAAAGGTCAAAATTGGCTTCTAAGCCATACTGTTCTTTTTCAAGGTCAATGGATGCTTTTCCATCAAAGAATAGATGATAGTCTTTTATATTTACATGTAAAAGATTGACATCAAATTGATGTTTGCCTGTAGGAAAAAGTTGAAGATTGGCATCTAAATGGTGACTTTGAATAAAAAACGTATTATGTGAAAATAAAAGTTTTACGGATTCATTGTGATAATTGAGTTGGTTAATATTAATGGTCTCAAAAAGCTGATTGATGAGTGGAAAATTTTTGATAATAAAAGCACTTTCTTCGAGTGAACTGTCATTTTGTGTTTGGCTGTCTATCTCAAGCTTCTCAATCGTTACAATAAGCTTTTTATCTAGTTTGATATATAATTGCTCGATTTTCACCTTAGGTAGGCTTATCGAATCGATAGCAATACCATGAATCAGTGTTCCCAAAAATGTGATAAAAATGAGAAAAATGAGTAGAATAAAAATCCAAATATTTTTAATCGTATGTGATGTTGCTTTAATAATCATCTATGCGCTTCTTTTCCATCTCTCTAGACCTATGGTCTCAAATTCTGTTGTCTTTGTACCACGTGGCTCAATAGGAAACATTATAACATATATGGTTCAGAAAAATTTTGACCTTGAGGAAAAAGTCGATAAATACCTTTTATCGTTCATTGGAAAACCACAATCGGGTTGGGTGAGTATTGAAGAAAGAGTGTTAACACGAGGTGATTTTTTATACAAACTCAGCCACTCCAAAGCCGCTTTGAAGATGATTACTTATATTCCTGGTGAGACCAAAGAGCTTTTTTTAGCAGAACTAGCCCTCTCGTTTAATCTTTCTTATGAAAAATTATTGGCTGAGTACAGTGCAGCAACGCCCTATGTCGATGGTTTTTTAGTGCCTGAGACTTATTATATTCCGATTGGTATTAACGAAAAACATTTAATTCATTTTTTACTTTCCCACGCCAAAAAGTATCATAAAGAGGTTTTTGAAAAAATCTTTGGTGAGTTTAACGAAGCTAAATGGCATCGCATTATTGTGATAGCTTCTATCATTCAAAAAGAGGCTGCCAATGTCGATGAGATGCCTCTTGTCTCTTCTGTGATTTACAATCGCCTTAAAAAAGACATGAAATTACAGATGGATGGAACGCTCAATTACGGGCAGTATTCTCATGTAAAAGTCACTCCTGCGCGCATCAAAGAAGATACCTCCTCTTACAACACGTACATGTATAAAGGGCTTCCACCCCATGCGATAGGCAGTGTAAGCAAAGAGGCTATTTTTGCGGCGATTTATCCTAAACAGACCAACTATCTCTATTTTGTGAAAAACAAAAATGGTACGCACAGCTTCACACAAAACTATGAGACACACTTGGAAAATATTCGTAACTGATATGAGCAAATTGCTCAAAATGTGTAAGGTCAGTTAAATCAATAAAAGAGTACGATATTGCCACTAAAAATTTCTCTTTTAAGGGGTGTCTATGTCAAAAAACCACGGAAAGATTATCTATACCATCGTCGATGAAGCACCAGCTTTAGCGACATATTCTTTACTTCCCATTGTTTCAGCGTTTACTTCAAAAGCTGGTATTGAGATAGAAACACGCGACATTTCACTCTCTGGACGAATTTTGGCAAATTTCCCTGAAACTTTAAAAGATGAACAAAAAGTGAATGACGATTTGAATTATTTAGGTACTTTAGCCAATCAGCCAGAAGCAAACATCATCAAACTTCCCAACATCAGTGCTTCGTTACCGCAATTAAAAGCAGCGATTAAAGAGCTTCAAGAAAAAGGCTATGCCATCCCTGAATATCCTGAAAATCCACAAGATGAGGGTGAAAAAGAGATTAAAGCGCGATACGCAAAAGTGTTAGGCAGTGCTGTTAATCCTGTGCTTCGCGAGGGAAACTCTGATAGAAGAGCACCCTTGTGTGTCAAAGAATATGCGCGTAAAAATCCGCATCGTATGGGGAAATGGACAAAAGAGTCACTCTCCCACGTTGCTTATATGCATGAGGGTGATTTTTATGGAAATGAAAAATCCATCACTGTGTCAGAACCGATGAATGTGCGCATAGAACTTCTCTCCAATGATGGAAAAACAACTATTTTAAAAGATAAACTGGCTCTTTTGAAAGACGAAATTCTTGATGCTACCTATATGAGCACACAAAAATTATCAGCTTTTTTTGAAACTCAAATGGATGAAGCGAAAAAGTCTGGTACCTTACTTTCGTTGCACCTTAAAGCGACGATGATGAAAGTCAGTGATCCTATTATGTTTGGGTATGCGGTTAAAGTCTTTTTTAAAGAGGTTTTTGAAAAACACGCCGCTTTATTTGCACAGCTTGGTGTCAATCCAAACAATGGTTTAGGGGATCTTTACACAAAAATTTCAACGTTACCTGAAGTGCAAAAAGCGCAAATTGAAGCAGATATCAAAGCATGTTATACCCATCGCCCAAAACTTGCCATGGTCAATTCTGATAAAGGTATTACCAATTTACATGTACCAAGCGATGTGATTATTGATGCGTCTATGCCTGCATGTATCAGAGAATCGGGCAAGATGTGGGGCGAAGATGGTGCCCTGCACGATACTAAAGCTTTGATTCCTGATAGATGCTATGCCAAAATTTATGAAGAGACGATTAATTTTTGTAAAGAAAATGGAGCACTTGACCCTCGCACGATGGGTTCTGTTCCTAATGTGGGTTTAATGGCACAAAAAGCTGAAGAATATGGCTCTCACGATAAAACATTTGAAGTACCAAGTGATGGTGTTGTGCGTATCGTTGATAATGCTAGCGGTAAGATTTTGATGGAGCACACTGTTCAAAAAGGCGATATTTACCGTGCGTGTCAAGCCAAAGATGCACCGATTCGTGATTGGGTTAAATTAGCGGTGACGCGTGCACGTTTGAGCAATACGCCTGCTATTTTTTGGCTTGACCCAAAACGTGCGCATGATGCCCAGATGATTTTAAAAGTTGAAAAATACCTCAAAGAGTACGATACCAAAGGGCTTGATATCAAAATCGCAACACCAGAAGAGGCGATTCGTGAATCGTTAGCGCGCATTATTAAAGGGCTCGATACGATTTCGGTAACGGGCAATGTGTTGCGTGATTATTTGACAGATCTTTTCCCTATTTTAGAAGTAGGAACAAGTGCTAAAATGCTCTCCATCGTTCCTTTGATGAACGGTGGTGGATTGTTCGAAACGGGAGCGGGTGGCTCTGCACCAAAACATGTTCAGCAGTTTGTTGAAGAGGGGCATTTACGATGGGATTCTTTGGGTGAGTTTATGGCACTAACCGCATCGTTAGAGCATTTGGATAATGTGATTGGAAATAAAAAAGCTTCTATTTTAGCTAAAACCTTAGATGCGGCAACAGGTAAGTTTTTGGACAATAATAAATCTCCATTACCAAAAGCAGGCGAGCTTGATAACCGTGGAAGCCATTTTTATTTGGCGATGTATTGGGCGGAAGCACTGGCAAATCAAGACGAAGACAAAGAGCTAAAAGAGGCATTTGCTCCCTTAGCGCAATCCCTGAAAGCCAATGAACAAGCTATCTTAAATGAGATTGATGCAACGCAGGGCAGAGCACTTGATATTGGTGGATATTATAAGCCATGTTGTGAAAAAGCCGATGCTTTGATGCGCCCTAGTCAAACCTTTAACCGTGCGCTTCAAGCACTCATTTAACATTACATGTAAATAAGGAAGAAGCGTGTTGCAAGCAAAAAAAGTTTCAATTATTGGTGCAGGAAATGTAGGAGCAACCATCTGTTATTGGCTTGCCATGCGTAAGAGTTGTCGTGAAATTGTGATGATTGATGTGGTTGAGGGCGTTGCTATTGGCAAAGCCCTTGACATCGCTCAAGCAACCAGTCCAGAGGGAAGCCATACGCTAATTAGTGCATCAAGCGATTATAAACACATTAAAGAAAGTGATATTGTTGTTATCACCGCAGGCAGTCCTCGAAAACCTGGGATGAGCCGAGATGATTTGCTTCTTATCAACGCGAAGATTACTAAAAGCATTATTGAACAGGTATCTCAGTATGCGCCAGAAGCGATTATTATCACTGTTTCTAATCCTTTGGATGCGATTACGTATGTGGCTCTAAAAGAAGGAAAGTATCCACGTAATCGTGTGATTGGCATGGCTGGAATTTTGGATAGTTCTCGTATGGAGACATTTATTTCTGAAAAATTAGGTTTTGGTTATGGTCAAATCACAGCAAGTGTTATGGGTGGACACGGGGATGACATGGTTCCTTTGCCTCGTTACTCTTCTGTTAATGGCGTGGCACTGACTGATTTGCTCAGTGAGCTTGAAATTGAAGAAATTATCGAAAAAACACGTCATGGTGGCGCACAAATTGTTGGTTTTATGGGAACATCAGCCTATTATGCGCCTGCTAACTCAACGGTAAAGATGATAGAGGCTATTCTAGGGGATTCTCGTGCAATTTTCCCATGTGCCGTTTTACTTGAAGGCGAATACGGTTACCATGACACTGTCAATGGTGTTCCTGTTGTTTTAGGTGCCAATGGTATTGAAAAAATTGTGGAACTTCCTTTAAATTTAAGTGAACAACAGCAGTTTGCCAAAAGTGTTGAATCTGTCAATAAGCTTCTTAGTGTGTTACGTAATGACTTCTTTACCAAAGAAGTTAAATAAATTTCTCCTTTTTTACATTAAATGTACACAACCTGAAGGTATAATAAATCAAAATTGACTATTTTCAAGGAGATTTAATGAGAGAGATAGCTTACGGTGAGATAGTAAAGAGTATAAAGGATATGATCCTTTTTAGTGCGACGAACTTGCCAACGGATGCGTATAAGGCATTGGAAGATGCGTATGCGAATGAGAAGAGTGAA
>JAGOZL010000138.1 GCA_018058685.1 Sulfurospirillum sp. | reverse complement strand
TGAACCAAACCATAGTGATGATGAATTGCGAAGGTTAGAAAAGATGTGCGGTAGGGACGTTCCTTTTGAAGCCTATCTTAAAGCAAAGAACGTCAAAACTCCTTACAAAAGGTAGTAACAACACCAGCGCATGAAGAAAAAAGAGGCTATTTTCCGCCTCGTCCTCCACCGCCACCATTTCCGTTACCGCCACCTTTGCCTCCACTATTTCCGCTCCCACTGCCTTGTCCGTGACCGCCACGCCCTTTGCCTGTGAGCGAATTTAGCATCGCATTTCGCTTCTCTTCATTTTCTTGTGCGACCAATGCTTTAATCGCCTCTACGTAACGATGTCGGTACTCTTTAGGTACATCATGCATCTTAAGGCTCAATGCTTCAACACTACGTGTTTGAGCAATATCCCGCTCAACATCTGCTTCATCCATCCCCCACGCAAAACAAAGTGCGCACAAAAAAAGAGCTACCCCTCTCATGCTTTCTCCTTTGTAAACGTAAGCCAGACGCGCGTTCCTACCCCTTTTTGACTCTCTAACGCAAGCTGGATGCCTTGTGCATCGCACAATGTTTTCACGATATGCAATCCCAGCCCAAGCCCTCGGCTACTCTCCTTATAATAACGCTCAAAGACCTTTTCAGGATGCTCAATACCAATCCCCGTATCTTCAATGCGTAAAGACATCGCACTTACATGTAACGTGACATGCCCTTTTTTGTGGTTATATTTACATGCGTTGGAGAGAAGATTATCCAGTATGCGAACCAAAGCATCACTATCTGCATACACATGTGTCGGTATCGTTTCGTAATGAAAGGTTAAAGACGGGTAAAGTTTTTCAAATGATTGAACCCTTACATGTAAAAAAGATTCAAGCTCAATCCGCTCATAATAAGGCTCAAACGTACGGTGTAAAAATTGTAAATTATGATGAATCCCCGCAATAGACTTAGCCCCCAAAACAATGCGCTGCGCTTCTTCAAAAGGGGCTTTTTTCAGTAAAGCTTTTGCATTGAGTGTGATTGCGGTAATAGGCGTGTTTAAATCATGCACGACATCTTTTAAAAACTCTTCCATGGTATGAAGCGCTTTTTTTAAAGGATAGAGTGCGTAAAACGCATAGCCAAAGGAAAATATCAAAAGAGCTATTAAAATCGTAGCATACAACCAAAGTACTTTAGCACGTACACTCCACAGTGCTTCGTTATACCGCTGTAAATCTATGCTGATTTTAAAGAGCATTTGAGGTGCGCTTTCGATCCTAAAATACCCACACATTCCCTCATCACATGGCTGCAAGTTAAGCTCATCAAACCCCTCTTCGGAGGGAACAATATCGACGCCAAAAGTACCCTCTTCTTTGAAGTGATAACTAAATGCTTGCATCTGTGACAAAATCTGCTCATCCATGATGTGCTTTTGCTCTTTATCGTATAAAAAAGCTAATAATGTCGCAAAAAGCGCTAAGCTTAAGAAAAAAATGCCAAAGGTTTTTATAAAAGCTTCACGCTCATACGCTTTCAAGACGGTATCCTATCCCTTTAATATTACTGACATGTAACCCTAAACGCTTTTTCAACTTTGCAATATGCACACGCAACGCCAAATCTGTCGGCTTTTCCATAACATCAAAAAACTGCTCTTTGTAAATCAGTTGCCCTTGGTTGCGGAGTAAAAGATCAAAAATCTCTTTATCGACACTTCCTAAATCTATCTCTTTATCTTCTAAAAAAAGTCTCTTCTGCGCTAAATCATACCGCACAGCACCATAACACACGAATGGATTTTTTTTAACAATATGTGCTTTGATACGCACCAAAAGCTCATCAAACTCAAAAGGCTTTTTGATATAATCATCACACGCACTATCAAACGCTTTTGTGATGGTTTGAATATCCCTAAGCGCACTCACAAAAAAAGCGGGTGTTTTATCGCCACTCTCTCGTAAAAGTTTTAAAACATCAATGCCCCCTAAAAGCGGGACATTAACGTCGAAAAGGTACAAATCATAATGGTGTTCGTAACACAAAGCTAGCGCTTCTTCTCCATCACTCGCGACATCAACATCAAAATCTTGCGCACACAATAAATCGTGTAAAGTCTGCGATAACAATGCATCATCCTCAAGCAATAAAATACGCACCATCTGTTCTGCCCTCCTTTTAAAAAAGCATAGCAAACATCTGTTAAGCAAGTGTTAAAAGGTTTATAAAAGTATGCTATCATTGTAAAAAGGAGAAGCGATGGACGTATTTGAAAAGTTTATAGATGTTGTCCAACATGAAGCGTTTGTAGAAGCCCATGAAGTGCTTGAAGAGACATGGCGTGCATGGAAAGCAGAGCCTGCCTTACGTGAGGAGAGCTTTATTCTCAAAGGGCTTATCAACGGAGCAACAGCTTTAGCGCTTTTTCGTCTAGGTAAAGCCAGTGGCGCTCATCGCGTGTGGAGTACCTATGAAAAATATCGCCCACGCATCAACACCATCCCTTCTCTTCATACGCCTTTTTATAAAAAAGCAGAAGCCCTTTTAGATGCAAAATACCAAGAAATTAGGTGTTAAAATGACGTTTGTACATTTCAAGGAAAGACGATGCGCATGAAATTATTTATCATTTTTTTATTCTCTTTTTCAACACTGCTTTGTGCTTCAGATGCACGTTTTACACAAGAGTATGGCTATATGGATTCTTACCAAGAAGCCAAGAGTAAAGCTTTAGCACACAACAAACCGATGATGATCCTTTTTGTCACCGCTTCATGCCCTTGGTGCCAAAAGCTCAAACATCAAACCTTAAAAAAAGACGATGTCAACACCATCATCCATGACTCGTTTATCCCTGTGATTCTCGATAAAGAAACCGATGATTTTCCGCAAGGACTAACACCCATGGTTGTCCCTACCATTGTTTTTATTGAGCCTAAAAACGAAACAAAATTTTTTGAAATTATTGGCTACAAAACCGTAGGGGATTTTTTAGAACTCTCCCGACAAGCCAGAAATGCTTTTAGCAAGTTGCAACCATGAGATACCTTTTTGTTCTCTTTTTTTATGGCTTGTGCACCTGCTCACTTTTTGCATTGACCCCATTTTCACTTGAATCGCTCAAAGAGGTCAATGTAACACTCTTAGATAAACAAAAGCTTGTAAGCGACCCTTCCTTAGCGATGATAAAAACTGAGGTAGAAAATAAGCTACACACCGTAGGCATCAAAACTTCAACAAAAAACTTTTCAAATCTCTTAATCAAAATCCAAAAATATCCTATCAAGGAGACGACATTGGTGCATGTCACACTTTCTATCGTTGAAAATGTCGAGCTCAAACGCGCATCCTCCATCCATGGTATTG
>JAGOZL010000137.1 GCA_018058685.1 Sulfurospirillum sp. | reverse complement strand
CTTCGCATTATGTCTGATTTTGTCAAAGGCTTTGATGAGCTTCATGACTTAGGTCCCTCGGTCACTTTTTTTGGAAGTGCACGTTTTAAAAAAAATAATCCCTACTATAAAGATGCGGAACGCTTAGCGTATCTGCTAGGTAAAAAAGGCTATTCCATAGTAACGGGAGGTTCTAAAGGCATTATGGAAGCTGCCAATAAAGGTGGGTTTGAATCTAAAAACTGCGAATCTATAGGGCTTAACATCAACCTTCCTCATGAACAATCTGGAAATAAATATACGACCAAACACTTAACATTTGATTATTTTTTTGTACGAAAAGTGATGCTCATCAAATACTCTTTAGCGTATGTTATTTTCCCAGGTGGTTTTGGAACATTAGATGAGTTATTTGAAGCGTTAACATTGACGCAAACAGGTAAAATTACCAAAATTAGTATTTTTTTGTATGGGAAAGAGTATTGGGAAAAGCTGTATGATTTTATCCAAACAACTATGGTCAAACACCATACGATTAGCAAGCAAGATGTTGAGCTTATTATCTTAACCGATGATATGAACGAAATTATCACTAAAATTGATGAGCGTTTAGTGATGTACCTCAATGAGCTCAAAGATGAGGGTTTAGATAGCAGTCACTACTATCGCCAAGCGATGGAATTTTTATCCAATCAAGAGTAAATATGCTACAAAAAGAGTACCTAAAATCTTTTATTTATAAACATGCTTTTTTATTTATTGCAGTGATTCTTATTAGTTTTTCTCTCTATGAAATCAGTTTTTATATTTTTAAAACGTATCGTGCATTTTTTAATTCTGACGCGGCAGTGGCTAATATCTTAGCCGAAGAGATTGTCATCTCTAAAACCCTTTTCCCCTCTCAGTGGTGGTATGTCAATAACGATTTGTGGGTTTTTTATAAACAAGCGCTGGTGATTCCATGGGTGATTATGGGAAAAAACAGTTATTTTGCACATGCTTTTACGGTCTTTGTTGTGACACTTTTTATGGTGGTTATTATTTATCGCTTTTTACGCTCTTTAATGCTCTCACGTGCAACGGCACTTATGGGTGGGGTGGTTGTGATTGTTGGGTATTCTCCTATGTATTTACGAGAACTTTACGGTGAAGCAGCGTACACATGGTATTTTGTTTTTATGATTGCTTTTATGTTTATTTTTCGCAAACTCAGCCCTCATGTCATTAGTCGAAGCACACAGATTAAGGCATTTATTTTTTTTATGGTGTTACTGTATCTTCTTGTCGTCGCCAATCCTATTCGTTTTTTTGTCTATTATATCGTTCCTTTTATAGGTGCATTGGGATTGGGTATCTATTTTTCAAGGGATTCTCTTAAAACCTTTAAGGGTGGAGTTAAACGTCTTTTATCGGTTAAAAAAGCGATTATTTTTGCCTTTGCTTGTTTGGTTATTGTCTTAGGAGGCATGACGCACATTCATTTGTTGGAAGGATTACAGTCTGCAGGAGGTGCTAATAATGCAAAGCTTATACCTCTTGAAGCATTACCCGTTCATGCTTCACATGCTCTTTTAGGACTTCTTAATTTTATAGGAGCAGAATGGAATGATGGCGTTAAAGCCTCCTCGCTTGAAGGGGCGATTTCGCTTATGAAATTTTTTCTTTATCCGTTTGTATTAATCATTCCAGCCTTACATGTAAAAAGAGCTTTTTACCAAATGAGTTCCACTGAGCGCTTTTTTGTGCTTTTTTCTTATGTAGGATTTGCACTTATTTTTGTACTGTATGCCACAACAGGACTGCACGAACACGCATGGGCAGCACGCAATAATATTCGTTATATTTCACCTTTTTTGATGATGATATTGCTGTGTAATGTGATTATGTGGCGATTCTTTTCTTTGTTTATGAAACTGGTTCTCTCGTTGTCTCTAGCCATTGCACTAGGGTTATCATGGAACTACATCTCTCCTAAAGAGTGGCGTGGTATTGTGGATGAACGCATTGCATTGGTCGAAGAGCTTAAAAGCAGAGAACTGCATTTTGGGTATGCGGAGTATTGGCACTCACATATTTACACAGTTTTTAGCAATGGAGAAGTGGATATTCGTCCGATAGAGTTTAATGAACAAGGAATTACACTGTCAAAATGGCTCTCAAGTGACACATGGTATCAAAAAAATACAACATCAGGGAAAGTTTTTTTTATGGTTGAACATAAAGATATCGAAGAGATGTATCATGGTATTGGAAAGTTGAATATGCCAGAGCCAACCGAAGAGTTCCAATTTGGCCCTTATACTGTTTTTATTTTTGAAAAGAATCCACTCTATGTTCAACGACCTAAAGTGAATACTAGGAAGAAAAAGCGTATAATACGGGTTCCCTAAATTATTGTAAAGGTGCATTATGGAGCCCATACACATCAGTGTCGTTTCTCCTATCTATGGGTGTAAAGCCTGTTTGTTCGAACTCTATGAACGATTAGAGCGTACGCTATCAACGATGACACAACAGTTTGAAATCATTTTGGTTAATGATGCGTGTCCTCAAAACTCATGGGATGTTATTACTCTTTTAGCGCAAAAAGATAAACGTGTTAAGGGAATTAATCTCTCACGAAATTTTGGACAACATTATGCCATCACCGCAGGGCTTGACCATGCAAAAGGTGAATGGGTCGTTGTGATGGATTGTGACTTGCAAGATAGACCTGAGGAGATTTTAAAGCTTTATGCCAAAGCGATGGAAGGCTATGATGTAGTTTTTGGTAAGCGTGTAGAAAGACAAGATAGCTTTTTTAAACGTCTAGGCTCTAAGGTTTTTAACAGGGTCTTAGAGTATTTTACCGATACAAAGCACGATAATAGCATTGCCAATTTTGGCATTTATGCCAGAAAAGTGATTCAAACGATTAACCAATACCGTGAGCATTGTCGAGATTTTTTACTGTTTGCTAAAATTGTAGGGTTTAAGAAGAGTGAAATTGAAATTGAGCATGCCCCAAGAGCCCATGGAGAGTCCTCTTATACCTTAACAAAATTAATTCGCCTTGCCGTAGATTCGATTATTTCTCACTCTAATAAGCCTTTACGTTTGTGTATACAATTTGGATTTTTAATCGCTTTAGGCAGTTTAGGATTTGCAATGTGGTTGACCCTGCGCTACTTTTTTTATAATACGCCTACAGAAGGATGGACCAGTTTGATGGTCTCTATGTTTTTTATGTTTGGGCTTCTCTTTGCAATGCTTGGGGTTGTTGGACTTTATATTGGGAAAATTTTTGATGAGGTCAAACACAGACCACTTTATATTATTGGTGAAACGATTAATCTATGAAAAAAGTAGCCATTTTACAGTCTAATTATATCCCTTGGAAAGGCTATTT
>JAGOZL010000056.1 GCA_018058685.1 Sulfurospirillum sp. | reverse complement strand
TAAAAAGAAAAGAAGAAGCGGTCACATTTACATGTAACCGCTGTGAGAGTATTAGAATTCGATAAGGTTTTGGATTTTCTCAACGATACTTGGATCTTCAAGTGTTGAAATATCTTGTGTGATAGGCTCTTTTTTAGCAATCGAGCGAAGAATTCTTCGCATGATTTTTCCACTTCGTGTCTTTGGAAGACCAGGGACGAAGCGAATAGCATCGAGTTTTGCAATATTTCCAATCTCTTTAACAATCAATTTATTAAGCTCTTGAATCATATAAACTTCTTCGCTTAAGCTGTCTGTTCCTTTAATAACGATGTACGCGAAAATTCCCTCACCCTTAATCGCATCAGGACGTCCAACAACCGCCACTTCAGCCACGTTTTCATGGTGACCCAAGACCGCTTCAATCTCAGCCGTTCCAATTCTATGACCTGAAACGTTGATAACATCATCGGTTCGACCTGTAATGACGATATAGCCATCATCATCGTACATCGCGCCATCGCCTGAGAAATAAACAGGCTTACCATCTTTTTTACAATCCCCAAAATAAGACTTCACAAAACGCTCACTATCACCCCAAATATTGCGAATCATAGACGGCCAAGGCTTAGTGATACACAAGAACCCTTTTTCACCACGAGGTGTTGGATTGCCATTTTCATCAATAATCTCTGCTTTAATGCCAGGAAGTGGGAATGTTGCAGAGCCTGGTTTGATAGGCGTTGCCCCAGGAAGTGGCGTAATCATATGACCACCCGTCTCCGTTTGCCACCATGTATCCACAATTGGGCATTTTCCTCCACCGATTTGCTCATAGTACCACATCCACGCATCAGGATTGATGGGCTCTCCAACCGTTCCTAAAACTTTCAAAGAACTTAGATCATATTTTGAAGGCTCATTAGCTCCTTCTTTATGAAGTAAACGAATCGCTGTTGGTGCCGTATAAAACTGATTGACACGGTGTTCTTCAATCATACTCCACCATCTGCCTACATCTGGGAACGTCGGAACACCTTCGTACATAATCGTCGTTGCACCCATCGCAAGTGGTCCATAAACAATATACGTATGTCCTGTAATCCAACCCACGTCCGCCGTACACCAAAACGTATCATTTTCTTTCACATCGAAAACATGCTCCATCGTGTACTGCGCCCAAAGGATATAACCAGCACTTGAGTGTTGAACACCCTTTGGCTTGCCTGTACTTCCTGAGGTATACAATAAAAACAGTGGGTCTTCAGCATCCATCCATTCAGGGTCACAGTATTGTGATTCGTTCATAATAATTTCGTTGTAAACATAGTCTCGACCTCTGACATACTCGATGTCTTCAAAGTTACGCTGAACAATCAACACTTTCTCACAGCACTCACAACCCTCTTTTAACGCCTCATCCACCATTGGTTTTAACATATACGGCTTGCCACGACGAAAAGCACCATCGGCAGTAATGACCAATTTTGCCTGCGCATCTTTGATTCTATCGCGTAAGGCTTCAGCAGAGAATCCACCAAAAACAACCGAGTGAATCGCACCGATTTTTGCACACGCCAACATCGCAAATGCCGCTTCTGGAATCATTGGCATATAAAGAACAACGCGGTCGCCTTTTTTAATACCAAATTTGTTTTTCATCAAGTTTGCCAAACGGTTAACACGGTAGAAAAGTTGTAAATAGGTAATAATACGTTTTTGACCGTCTTCGCCTTCCCAAATAATCGCGGCTTTATTTTTACGCGTTTTGAGATGTCGTCCTAGACACTGATGTGTAACGTTGATTTTTCCACCTTCGAACCATTTGTAAAATGGAGCGTTGTCTTCATTTAAAACTCTATCATACGGTTTAAACCATTCAAGTTTTTCACGCGCAAGTTTATCCCAGTAGCCTTCAAAATCTTCATCTGCTTGAATACAAAGTTCTTTGTATTCACACATATTTTTGATTCTGGCTTCTTTGCTTAAGCCTCTATTTGGTTCGAAAACGTGTGACATTTTTTCTATCCTTTTAATAAAATTAGACTTTTATCACAATACACTCTAGTGAGTCATACTGTGGTAAAAGTCTCACAGGCTCTTTTTTGAGCCTGTGAAGGTGTTGATGTTAGTGGCTTGATGCACCCTCGGCACCAATACCTGTTTGTGAGCGAATAAACTGATGCTCATACGCTGCATGTTCTCTTTTTGCATCATCGCTGTTATCCATTAAAGAAAACAACCAGATACCGACAAACGCTATCGTAACAGAGAAAATCGCTGGGTTTCCATAAGGATAGATGGCTGTTTTATAGCCCAAGATATCCACCCAAACCGCTTTACTTAAAATAACCAAGACAATTGCTGTTAAAAGTCCTAAACCTCCACCCCATACGGCACCTTTAGTGGTAAGCTTACCCCAAAACATTGACAAGAAAAGGATTGGGAAGTTCGCACTCGCCGCAATCGCAAACGCAAGTCCTACCATGAACGCGATGTTTTGTTTCTCAAACGCAATTCCTAAAATAATCGCTAAGATTCCAAGTGCAATCGTAGAGTACTTAGAGACTTTCATCTCTGTAATTTCATCCACACGACCTCTCGCAAAAACATTGGCATACAAGTCATGACTTACCGCACTTGCTCCTGCAAGTGTAAGACCTGAAACAACCGCAAGAATTGTTGCAAACGCAACCGCGGAGATAAATCCTAAGAAGATGTTACCACCAATCGCATGAGCTGTATGAATCGCCGCCATGTTACCACCACCGATGATGCCACCTTTGACCGTATCAAGGTACTCAGGATTGCCTGTTAAAAGAACAACCGCACCAAAACCGATGATGAAGGTTAAGATGTAAAAATACCCAATAAATCCTGTTGCATAAAAGACAGATTTACGTGCTTCTTTGGCATCACTGACCGTAAAGAAACGCATCAAGATATGTGGAAGACCTGCTGTTCCAAACATCAATGCAATTCCCAAGCTGATCGCCGAAATTGGATCACTGACCAACCCACCTGGAGCCATGATAGCATTTGTTTTTTTAAGTTCAACCGCTTTAGCAAATAAGGTTTCAAAACTAAATCCAACTTTATACATAATCATAATCGCCATAAAAGTTGCACCAGAGAGCAATAAAACGGCTTTAATGATTTGTACCCATGTAGTTGCGAGCATTCCACCAAATGTTACATAAAGTATCATCAAAATACCAACCATAATAACCGCATACTCATAATCCATACCAAACAAGATTTGAATCAACTGTCCAGCACCGACCATCTGCGCAATCAAATAAAGCGCAACCGTAGCCAATGAACCAGATGCGGCAAGGGTACGAATCGGTGTTTGCTTCAAACGGTATGATGCAACGTCTGAAAACGTATATTTACCTAAGTTTCTAAGCTGTTCAGCAACTAAGAAAAGGATAATTGGCCAACCCACCAAAAAGCCGATAGAGTAAATAAGTCCATCATAACCTTTCAAGAAAACAAGTCCTGAAATTCCTAAAAATGATGCTGCAGACATGTAATCACCCGCAATCGCTAAACCATTTTGAAAACCTGTAATGCCTCCGCCTGCAGTGTAAAAATCTTTTGCTGTTTTCGTGCGACGTGCTGCCCAGTAAGTAATGCCAAGTGTTGCAACAACAAAGATTAAGAACATAACAATCGCCGAAACGTTTAACTCACGTCTACCGCTAAACTGCGCATCTGCCGCAAAAAGAACACTTGAAAGTGTGAAAAACACTAAGCCCCATTTCATTCCGCACTCCTTAATTCTTCTTTTATCTGATTGGTTAAATCATCAAATTCGCCATTGGCTCTTTGTGTGTAAATACCGGTTAAAACAAAGGCGATAAGAATAACGCCGATACCCACAGGAATGCCAAGCGTTGTAACACCTTCACCTATTTTAATTGCGAATAGGCTTGGAGAAAAAGCAATTACAAGGATGAACGCGTAGTAAACGACCAACATAATGATGGCAAGTTTCCAAGCGAAACTACTTCTTTTTTGCACGAGTTCTGCAAATTTTGGGTTAGCCCTGACTTTGTCGTAGATATGTTGACTCATAAATGCTCCTTCGAAAATTTTGACCGACCTTAAAAAAATAAGGTCGGTTTTTAATGTCACAATGGCATTCTAAAAGAGCAACGTAGCATTAGCGTAGCATTTGAAAGAAGTGTGTAGTTTTGGAAAAATTTCTTTTATTTTTGAGTAATTTAGTAACAATTATCCTTTTTTCTCTGGATAATAGCGGTCTATTTTGTAGCCAACACCTTTGAGGTTAATGATAAAATCTTCTTTTAAAAGTTTACGAAAACGGCTTATTTCAGCCCTAATTGTGGCATTATCGACAGGTTCTTCATTCCACACGTAACTTCTAAACTTTTCAAAGTCAACAATGACGCCTAAGTTTTCGCTTAAAAGTGTTAAGATTTGTAACTGTTTTTTGGTTAATGTTTGGACATTGTTATTATAAAAGAGCATTTGTTCTTTTTTGGAAAAAACATATTTGGAACTTAATATGAGGTGTTGCATATTTTTGATATCAGCTTCTTTTTTAATCTTATCGATTCTAAGTCCTAATTCTTTAAGATGAAACGGTTTTTTCAGATAATCCGCCGCTCCCAAATCAAACGCACGGGCAATATCATCAATGTCCACATTGGCGCTAATAAAGATGGTAGGAGAAGCGTGTTCGATTTCATTGAGGCGTTGCAGTAAGTTAAGCCCCGTAATTTTAGGTGTGTTGATATCTAAAATAAGCAAATCATACGCCTCGTTTTGCAAAGACTCATACGCTTCTTCACCATTGGCAAAAGAGACAACCTTGTGCCCTAACGCTTCTAAATACTCCTCGATGGAGCTTCGAAGCATTGACTCATCCTCTAAGAGTAAAATTTTCATTCTTATGCCTTTACAAAACGGTATCGAAACAGTGTGCGCGCATCATCCGATAAGACTTCGATGCCCACATCATTTTCTTCACAAATCTCTTTAACGATATTAAGCCCCAAGCCAAAACCGCCCCGTGCCACATCCTCGCGGTAGTAACGATCAAAGAGTTTATCAGGGTGCAAGATCTTCTCGCCACAATTTTCCACTTCAAAAATAACGCTCTCTTTTTCTTCATACAGATTTACATGTAACGATTTTCCCTCATAGCTGTATTTGATGGCATTGGAGATATTATTGTCACAAATACGCTGTAATTCGACCTCGCTAAAGAAGATAAAAACTTCTGGTGCGATATTACATGTAATAAAAAGTTTATTGCCCTCCGCCACGTCAGCAAAATACTCGACCCTATCGTGTAGAAAATGAGAAAAGTCCACCATCGTCTTAGCATAATTTACCCTGTCTTTTTTGACCACATAGGCTAAATCTTCATAAATGTTATCAAGCACTTTCACCGCCGCTTCGATTTTGAGCAAATAAGGGTTTTTATCAAATTTGAGGTTATACAAATCAATATTCATCAAAATAATCGAAAGTGGTGTGTTGATTTCATGGATAGCATTTTTGACAAAGCGGTCTTGTTTTTCTAAAAGCTCTTGCGTAAAATCAACCGAGCGCTGAAGTTCTTGGGTTTTTTCCTCCACCAAATGCTCTAAGCGTGTGTTGAGTTCTAAAAGAGCGCTGTTTTTCTCTTTAATCTTACGCAACATAAAATTAGCATGTGAGGCAATCTCTTTTAACTCTTTAAAATTAATTTTTTGAACATCAATCACTTCATAACTTTTAGAAGCCTCCTTAAAAGACTCGACGATAAAACGGATTTCTCTTCCCATAATATCGCTCACATAACGGTACTCAATGGTACTCACAAGGTATAAAAAGAGGGTGAGCATATATATTTTAAGAATAAAACTGATGATTTTATCTTCATAGTCACTCTTTTTTTGCGCCAAAACATCCGCCATACTGCTCATGCTTACACTGCTTCCAAGAACCAAATCCAAAGGTGGGTATTCGGTGGTAAATAAAATTTCATTGGCATCGTGTGAGGAGGATGTATTTGAGCGATAAAGCATTTCACCTGAGCGTTTTTGGATAAAGATGGTATTTTGCCCCTCGATATCTGACATTAAGTAGCGAACATCTTCTTTTAAAAGCTCATAAATTGCCTCATCAGGAAGTGCTTTACTTTGATGGTAGCGGTGAGAGACGATGTTGTTTAAAAGTTTCATTTGAGAAGACGCACTCTTCTTTTGTGCCTCAACGTAACTCTCTTCCACGTGTGCTATCTCTTTTTGAAAGTCCATATATTCATTGACAACGATGATACACGCAGAGATAAAAGCAAACAGCCCTGCAAATAAAATCGCCATCAAGCTAATTTGTTTGATGCTTTTATTCTCTTTTTTTCGAAACAGCACTAAAAATCCTTACATGTAAATCCATTGATTTTATCTTTTCTCTCCCTAAAAAGAAGATAGAAATTCTTTTTTGGTATAATTTAGACTCATCACAATTACAAGGAGTTACAAATGAACATAAGAATACCTGCCGAGTGGGAATCACAAGAAGCCCTTATTGTCGTTTTTCCTCCTAAAAAGAGCGACTGGGAACACTCCCTAAAAGAGATACATCAAACCTATTTAGAGTTCATCTCTCAAATCGCTCGCTTTCAAAAGTGCATGGTGATTTGTGAAGATAAAAAAACACTCGCAACCGCCCTTCCTAGCCTTCAAAATATCGAGCTCATAGAAATGCCAACCAACGATACATGGATACGCGATTTTGGAGGCATCAATGTCTATAAAAATGGCAAACGCCAAACGTATGACTTTATCTTTAACGCATGGGGAAACAAATTTGAAGCCTCGATGGACAATGGCATCACCCAAAGACTTTTTGATGAGGGCTATTTAGTCGGTAAACTCAAAACCTTTGACTTTGTACTAGAGGGCGGAAGCATCGATAGTAATGGAGATGGTGTGATGTTAAGTACCGCGTATTGTCTGTTTGAAGAGAACCGAAATCCAGAACTTTCAAAGAAAAAAATCAAAAAAACGCTCATAAAACTCTTTGGATTAAAAGAGCTCATCATCTTAAAACATGGCGCACTCATGGGCGATGACACCGACTCACACATAGACACGCTGGCTCGTTTTATCGACAAAAAGACCATTGCCTATGTCAAGTGCTACGATAAAAAAGATGAGCACTATAAAGAGCTGAAAAAGATGGAAAAAGAGCTTAAAAAGACAGGCTTTGATTTGGTTCCCCTGCCTCTTCCATCGGCAAAATACTTCAACAACCACCGCATTCCAGCGACTTATATGAACTTTGTCCTCATCAATAACGCTGTGTTGGTTCCAACGTACAGCGACGTGTACGACGAAGAGGTCTTAAAAACCTTTGCACGCCATTTTCCAGAGCGTGAAATCGTAGGCATCGAATCGTCCATTCTCATTCGTGAACATGGAAGCTTGCATTGCGCTTCGATGAATGTTTACAAAGCAAAAGCTAAATAATGACCTTACAGAAAAAAGCAACCATCGTAGCCAGTGCCACCGCTACACTGTTAATTGTCTTAAAACTTTTTGTGGGAATACTCAGTGGTTCAGTGGCAGTATTGGCTTCTGCAATTGACTCTGTGCTTGACCTCATCGTCTCAGCCTTTAACTACTTTGCGATTACCAAATCCGAACAGCCTGCAAACCAAAAGTTTAACTATGGTAAGGGAAAGATTGAAGCTTTGGCGGGGGTTATTGAGGGAACCATCATCACCATTTCAGGACTTTTTATCTTTTACGAAGCGATACGAAAATCCCTCAACCAACACGAAATCACCCATCTGGATATCTCCATCGGTGTGATGCTCGCTTCGTTACTTATAACCTTATTGTTACTGACATTCTTAAATTACGTTGCGAAAAAAACAGGCAGTATGGTCGTCAAATCAGATGCTTTGCATTATAAAACAGACGTTTTAAGTAACGGTGCTGTTCTTATTTCTTTGGTCATCGTGCATATGACTAACTGGCATTTGATTGATACCATTATGGGAATTATCATCGCGGTTTATATCATTCACTCTGCTTATCAAATCATCAAAGATGGTGTCTATATCTTACTAGATGCTTCTTTGGATACTGAAGTGGTCGAGCAGATTAAGTTGATTATTGTGGGAGAAAAAGAGATTAGTGATTTTCACTACTTAAAAACTCGTAAATCCGCCAACACCAATTTTGTCGATGTTCATCTGGTCTTTAGCCCAGGTATATCTTTGCTTCGTGCTCATCATGCGGGAGATAGAATCGAAGAGAAAATCAAAGCGCTCATCCCCAATGAAACATGGGTCATCAACGCGCATCTTGACCCTTATGACGATTCCATGATAAACGATACGGTACTCTAACTCATGTTGCATAGGCATTTAGGTAAAACCTAAATGCCTACGGCAGAGTTTGTAGTTACAGTGTCAGCCAAAGCGTGATTCGATAGCCTATAAAAGCAAGCATCCACGCAACAATCGTTGTAAAAACTATCAAATAAAACAGATACTTATACCCACCCGCTTCTTTGGTAAAGACGATGGAAGCCGCAAGACAAGGCAGATAAAACATCACAAAGATGATAAATGAAACCGCAGAAGCTGTTGGGATTTGCGCTTTCATCGTCTCTAAAAGCCCTTCACTGCTCTCATCTACATCGCTTCCTAAAGCGTATAAAACCCCTAAAGTAGAAACCACCACCTCTTTTGCCGCAAGTCCAGATTCTAAGGCTACCGTCATTTTCCAGTCAAATCCAATCGGCTCAAATAAAAAGTCCGTTGACTTACCAATCATCCCAAGATAACTCTTCTCCAATAAAAGAGCAGAGAGTTCATTGCGCAGTTTTGCGGTTTGCTCATCGTCTCCACTTCGTTCTATCTTTTCAGCGTATTGCGCTTCTAAGTGTGGATACTTAGGGTAATTACTCGCAAACCACACCAACATGGACGCTGCCAAGATAAAGGTTCCCGCTTTTTTAAGGTACATCATCGCTTTGGTGACAACCGTGTGCCAGATGAGTTTCATAGAAGGAAGGCGGTATTTTGGCATCTCCATCACAAAAGGCTCATCTACCCCTTTAAAGACAAAGAGTTTTAAAAATTTTGCAGATATAAGTCCGATAAGAGCCCCTGCAATGTAAATCAAGAAGAGAATATTTCCAGCATTTTCCCCTGCAAAAAACGCCCCCGCAAACAAAACATACACAGGCAGTTTCGCACCACAGCTCATAAACCCGATGATAAAAAGGGTGATAAGTCTGTCTTTATCGTTTTTCAGCGTTCTAGCACTCATATACGCAGGAACCGAACAACCAAATCCCGTTACAAGGGGAATAAAACTCTTCCCATGCAACCCAAAGCGGTGAAAAAAGCCATCGAGTAAAAACGCTACACGTGCCATATACCCAGTAGTTTCCAAAAGCGCAATGCCAAAGAAAAGAATGACAATGTTTGGCAAAAACATCACCACTGCACCCACACCCGATATAGCGCCATCGGCAATAAGTGAACCTAATTCTCCATCTCCAAAGATACTTTTTGCGTACTCTCCAAGGGAGACAAAAAACGCATCAATATACTCCATAGGAATAGAGCCTAACTCAAAGGTGAGCTGAAACAGTCCCCACATCAAAAAGATAAAGATAGGAATCCCAAAAAAGCGATGGATAAGAAACGCATCAATTCTATCGGTCATCGTGCGTGCGATGCTCTTTTGATAGCTCAGTGTCTCCATCACCGCACCTTTGGCAAATGCCGCGCGTTCTTGCGCAAAAATCTCGCTAATGTCTTTGGTATCGTAGTGAATATAAAGATGATGAAGCGCTTCTTGCAATAAAGGGAGCAACTCTATCCAAATGGGTTCATCGTGAATTTTTTGATAGGTTTTTGGCTCTTCTTGCAAAAGCTTAAGTGCCAAATCACGGTACAAAATATTTGATTTATAGCGCTTTTGCTCAAAAAAGGTTACGAGATTGGCTATCTCTTCTTCGACCACATCGCTGTAGATAAGTTTTGATTTTTCATGCGGAAACAAAGAAACATCCACCGCGCGGTTCACCAACTTTCCGATGCCTTTTTTCGTTGCCGCTGAGACTTTGACACACGGTACGCCTAAGATGGAGCTCAGTTGTTCATGCTCGATGCAAATACCTTCTTTGTGTGCTTCGTCCATCATATTGAGCGCTACAATCATCTTTTTATCAAGACCGAGCAACTGCGTGGTTAAAAAAAGATTGCGCTCCAAATTGGTCGCATCAACCACGTTGATGATAAGGTCATACGCTTCATTTTCCAAAAACTCTTTTGTCACCCTCTCATCTTGCGTGTAGTCATTGAGTGAGTAGGTGCCGGGTAAGTCCACGATTTTAATCGCATAGTCTTGAAAGAAGAAGCTCACCTCAGCTTTTTCTACCGTTACCCCTGAAAAATTGCCTACTTTTAAACGTGCATCGGCGATAGCGTTGATGAGCATACTTTTGCCCACATTGGGTTGTCCCACAAGAGCGATGATGAGTTCTTTCATACTTTCTCCACTCCAATACGCTCAGCCTCTGAGTAACGAAGCGCCATGCGTGTCGAGCCGACCTCAACTTCAATGGTACTTTTACCGATGCTAATCGCCTTAACTTTTACATGGCTTCCTTTGCGCAAACCAAAAGAAAAAAGTCGTTGTTTGAGCTCGCCATCGGCATCTATCTTGACCACGGTTGCTTCATCAAGCGCATTCATCTGCGAGAGTGTTATCATAATCTACCTTAATTGATAATTGTCATCAAGATTTTAGGTTAATTTGGGTTAAAAGCATATTAATGTACAATAATCCTACTTTTTACACGAGGTAAATCCCAATGAAAACAGCTCTTATTCAACACGCCATTCAAAATTCTCAACAAGAAACCATAGCCAAAACCGTTTCACTCATCGAAAAAGCCGCCAAACAAGGCGCACAACTTGTGGTACTGCAAGAACT